>DATLUX010000487.1:0-32903 GCA_035577805.1 Verrucomicrobiia bacterium | reverse complement strand
GTCGCTCGAATTCCACGACCAGCGCGTTGTAGAGCGACGGCAACTTCTCGGGGAACTCGAGGTCCACAACGGGACCGATGACTTGAACGATTTTGCCTTTGTTCATGGGATACGGATGAATTAGGTGCCCAAGGCCATCTGGGCCGTGGTGATTTCCAAAAGTTCCTTGGTGATGTTGTTTTGGCGCAGCTTGTTGTATTCGAGGGTCAGATCCTTGATCAATTGTTTGGCGTTATCGGTGGCGTTCTTCATGGCCACCATGCGCGAGCTGTGTTCGGAGGCTTTGGCTTCGAGCAGGATTTGATACATCCGATAACTCAGGTAATGCGGCAACAATCCGCTGAACACCTCTTGCGCACCCGGTTCAAACAAGTACTCCAGGGCGCCTTCCTCGCGGGCCAACGATCCGCCCGTCCCCTCCCCTTCCAAAGCGGGGTCGAAAGTTTTGACCTCTCCGATGGGCAGGAAGGGGCGCAGGTCGGGCTTTTGATTCAGGGTCGAGATGAAGTTGGTGAACAGGGCATCGATCTGATCGACTTCGCCTTTCAGGAACATCTCCTGGGCGAATCTGGAGATGGCGCGCGCCTCGGAAAACGCGGGCGAATCCTTGTAAGTGAACTCTGCGACCATCTGGCGGCGGGTCCGGGCGATAAACTGGGAGCCCTTGCGGCCGGCGCAGATATAAACCGTGTTCTCCTTTTCGATCCGGGTGGCCTCGCGCAACAGGTTTGAATTGAGCGCGCCGCACAGGCCTTTGTCCGTGCTGACCAGGATGACCGCCCGTTTGCGCACCGGCCGCTTTTCCATGAGCGGATGGCTGAAGTCGCCGGCATTCTCGGAAACCGCTTTGAGCACCTCATTCATGAGCACGGCGTAAGGCCGGCCAGCCAGGGCGGCTTGTTGAGCTCTGCGCATCTTCGACGAAGCCACCATCTGCATGGCTTTCGTGATTTGCGCCGTGTTCTTGACGGACTTGATCCGCCGGCGGATGTCGCGGGTGCTGGGCATGAGTCCGAATTAACGATAGGTCTGCTTGAATTCCGTCACGGCGCTCTTCAACTCCGCGGCCAGGGCATCGCTGACCGCTTTTTCATTGCGCAGGCGGGTGAGCAAGTCGGCTTTCCGGGTGCTCAGGAACTCCGTGAGCTTGGCCTGGAAATCCTTGATCTTGTCGACTGCCACATCGTCCATGAAGTTGTTTTGCACCGCCCACAACACCGCGGCCTGGATCTCCACGCTGATGGGATTGTATTGGTTCTGCTTGAACACCTCCACGATGCGCTTGCCGCGCTCGAGCATCGCCTGGGTCTTGGCGTCGAGGTCCGAACCGAACTGGGCGAACGCCGCCAACTCGCGGAACTGAGCGAGATCGCCCTTGATGCGGCCCGCCACCTGTTTCATCGCCTTGATTTGGGCCGCGGAACCCACGCGGCTGACCGACAAACCCACCGAGATCGCCGGCCGCACGCCCTGATAAAATAAATCCGTTTCCAGATAGATCTGGCCGTCGGTGATAGAGATGACGTTGGTTGGGATGTAAGCGGAGACGTCGCCGGCTTGCGTCTCGATGATCGGCAGGGCCGTCAAGGAACCGTTCCCGAACTTTTCTCCAACACGCGCGGAGCGTTCGAGGAGGCGGCTGTGCAGATAGAAGACGTCGCCGGGGTACGCTTCGCGGCCGGAAGGGCGCTTCAAGACGAGGGACACCTGGCGATACGCCACGGCATGTTTGGACAGATCATCGTAGATGATGAGGGCGTCCATGCCGTTGTCCATGAACCATTCGCCCATCGACGCGCCGGAGAACGGGGCAATGTACTGGTTGGTGGCCGAATCCGACGCCGCCGCGACCACCACGATGGTGTACTTCATGGCGTCGGCTTTCTCCAGTTCAGCGACGACGCGCGCGATGTTCGACTGCTTCTGGCCCACGGCCACATAGATGTTGTAAAGAGGCCGGTAATCCTTTTCGGCGGCAGCTTCCGCCGCTTTGTTGATGCGCGCCTGGTTGATCATCGTGTCCACCCCGATGGTGGTTTTGCCGGTGGAGCGGTCCCCGATGATCAGCTCGCGCTGGCCGCGGCCGATCGGAATCATCGCGTCGATGGCCATGATGCCGGTCTGCACCGGTTGGCTGACGGATTTCCGTCTGATGATGCCGGGGGCGATTTTTTCGACCGGGTAGAAGGCGGTTTCTTTAATGGGCCCCTTGCCATCGACGGGCTGGCCGAGTGAATTGACGACGCGGCCCAGGAGCGCCTTGCCCACGGGCACCGACAGGAGTTTGCCGGTGGTCTTGACCTCCTGGCCTTCGCGCACACCGAGATAATCGCCCAGGATGATGACGCCCACCTCGGTTTCCTCCAGGTTCAGGGCCAGGCCCATGACGCCGTTGCCGAAGTCGATCATCTCGTTGGCCATGCAATCCGTCAGGCCTTCGATCTTGGCCACGCCGTCGCTGATCTCGCGCACGGTACCGACATTCTGCTTGGCGACCGCCGTCTTGACGCCGGCGATTTGGGCTTCGATTTCTTGCAATAAGTTGCTCATAAACTGTTCTCGTTACGGACAGCGCTGGTCGATCAGAAACTCTCGGCCAGAGCGTCTAGCCGCGCCTGCACCGTGCCATCATATACATCACTGCCCACTTTGATCCGCATGCCACCCAGCAACGCGGGATTCTGGGAAAAGTTCAGATTGAGCCCGGGCCCATAACGGCGGGCCAGATTGCTCGATACCTGGGCCTGCTGGGCCGCCGTGAGCGCGACGGCGCTTTCCACCCGTGCCGTCCGCCGTTGCAGGTCGAATCTCAACAAGCGCTGAAAATGCGAAAGAATCCCCACGTAACCCCGGGGTTTCTGCGCCAGCACCGTCTGAACCGCCAGACGCGCCCGCTGTTCATCCAACAAGCCGTTCACCCGGCAGCTCTGGAAGAGCCCCTTGGCTTCCCGCCGGAGGTGTTTGGAGATCTTCATCAGGCCGCCAGCTGACGATTGGTTTCTTCGGTCAACCGATTTTGATCGTCCGGGGTCAGGACTTTGCCGGTCACCTTGCTGGTGGTGCTCACCACCAGACGCCCCACCTCGCGCCGGAGCTCGGTCAACATCCGGGCATGCTCGGCCTCCGCCGCTTGACGCGCTTTCTCGACAATGTCCTGGGCGGCCGCCACGGCTTTTTGCGTTTCTTGTTCCTGCACCCGGGCGGCGGCGGCACGAGCTTCTTCGATCATCTTGGCCGCCTGCGCGCTGGCCTGGTTCAGGATCTCCTGCGCTTTGGTCTGGGCATTGCCCAATTCTTTCTTGGTTTGGTCGGCGTCCTTGAGACCCTGCTCGATCCGCTGGCGCCGGGCCAGGAGCACGGCCAATACGGGTTTGTAGGCCCACTTGTAGAGCCCGCCGGCCACGATCAGGAAGCTGATGCATTGCGCAATGAAATGCGGCCAGTCCACGCCGAAGGTTTGAAGCGTCTCCTTCACCGTTTCGCTGAGAGACGCGGCAGCGATAACAACGTTGTAGTCCATAACCATTAATCTCGAAAAAAGAGGTGCGGGATTATCGCCCCGCACCCATCAATTATTTCGCGAGGAAGATCGCGAAAAACACGATCCCTTCTGCGAACGCGGTGCTCAGAATGGCTTGAACAAGGATCTTCGTGGCGGCGCCGGGATTGCGTCCCACCGCTTCGGAAGCCTTCATGCCAATGAACCCCACACCCAGGGCTGCGCCCAAACAGGCCAACCCGATGTGCAGGTTACCGCTCATTTCCGCCAATAGAGGCGTCAACATATGTCTGTCCTTTCGCTTTCGTTTTTCCCGGCTGCTCCCGCGATTGAACACGGTCAAACAACCGAAATTATTTAATGCGGCTTCTCTTGGGCGTGCCCAGGACCTTCGTCGTCATGAGTGCAGATCAACAGCGTGAACACCGCCGTCAGCAGCATAAACACCAGCGCCTGCACCAAACCCACCAGCAACTCGAGGAAATAAAATGGAATCGGGATCAGCCAGCCCAAGCCCGGCACCAACCGCGACATCGCTTCCAACATGTTCTCGCCGGCGAAGATGTTGCCGTAGAGCCGAAAACTCAGCGTGACCGGCCGGAACAAGATGGTGACGACCTCCAGCACGCCCACGATGATAAAGATAAAGATCATCAGGACCTTAAGGAACCCCGTGGTGTCTCCCTTGGGCCCGAAGATGTGCATGATAAACCCGAAGGGACCATTAACCTGCAGCGCCCAGACAATCCAGCAGGCGAAGAAGATGATCGCCATGGCGAAGGTCATGTTCAGATCGGCGTTCACTCCCCGCAACAGCGGCGTTTTCACATGAAACCCCGTGGCATCCGTCGTGCCCCAGCCGATGGTGCCCACGCCAGGCAACAACCCGGCCCAGTTGGCGAAGAGGATGAAGATGAAGATGGTGGCGAAGAACCAGAAGGTTTTCCTGACCAACTGCGAGCCCACGATGTCTTCCAGGAACAGGTAGAGACTTTCCACCATCCATTCCCAGAAATTCTGCGCGCCCGACGGCACTGCCTGCGCGTTCTTCATGGCGCGCCGGGCGAAGACGATCAAACCGATGGCCACGATCCAAGTGACCAGCATGGAATTACTGACGAACCCTTCGGGTCTCAGCTTGACGGCGCTGGCAGGCAGACCGTGTTCTTCCCCTTCGTGTGCCGCCGCGCCTGCGCCCGCCTCCACGGCTGGGCCGGCGCCCGCCGGAGTGGCCGGGACTGGGTCCGCGCCGCGTCCGCACAAAGGCGCCATCACCAGGAACACAACCGCCAAGAACGTCCGCAACGAGTGCATGCTCGAGTCAGTAAAAGGCCCCCCCAGCGGAGACGAGACACCGACCCCACGAAAAGCCGGTGCCGCTGAAGAGGGGGAGACGTTGCCTAAACGTGAAATTTTTCACAAGGGTTTTTTTCTTGGTTCTTTTCGGGGATGCACTTTGGGGATCATTGGCTTTCATTTGCCACTGGCAGATCTACCAGCGCTCTGCCCGGCCGTTTGGCGGCGCAACCTTTCGCCTGCATTCAGACCATAGCCCAGAACGCTATCTTGTTGAGAGCAGGTGGAACGGAATCATTTGAACTATTCGCGATCTAAACCCCACCTGATTGTGGCCGCTGAACCGGAAGACATTCCACGAATCAAGACGGACCCTGCAGTTTGAGCAAGGGAGCCTTCTGCGTGGCAAGCGGATTGACCTCGAAGTTCCCTGACTCCAGCCAGCCCAGCCATTCCTCGATCAAACCCCGCAAGCGCTCAAGATTCAGCTGCCGGTGCCGCGGCGGGTACGTCTCCAGATTGGCATGCGCCAATTTAAGCAACGCCGCCGAAGGCCGAAGT
This sequence comes from Verrucomicrobiia bacterium, assembly GCA_035577805.1. Taxonomy (GTDB): domain Bacteria; phylum Verrucomicrobiota; class Verrucomicrobiia; order Limisphaerales; family JADJPG01; genus DATLUX01. The sequence goes on along the minus strand of DATLUX010000487.1, from coordinate 27,547 downwards.
CGCGGGCGTTCCGCCGTATGTTTCTGCAAATGCACAAACGCCCCGGCGAACTGGATCAGGCCCTTAAAGAAATTCCCGTCTGGCCCCTGTCGATCCTGCAACCATAATTCCTCCAGCACATCGTGCGATTCATAAAACAGCCCCTGATTGAAACATTCAAAGTAACCCAGATAATGAGCCTCCAGTTCCCGGCCCTGGCAGCTCTCGATCAACCGCGCAATCTGTGCGCTCTTCTTGCTCACACGCCCAAAGTGACCCTAAACCCACGGGGGGAAAAGCGGAAAGCGGAAAGCGGCCTGCGCGCCGTAGCCGCAGGCGAAGGCGGGAAACACACGAATCGTCCCGCCATTCTTTCTGCCCCCCATCTTTCTGCCTTCCCCCCATCCCCCGCTTCCGTTCATTTCCAGGGATGACTTTTTCCTGCGGCCTTCCTACGCTGGCCGCATGGCTGACTCGGATTTTGATGTGCATTATGTCGCCGATCTGGCGCGCCTGAAACTCACTCCGGAGGAGGAGTCCCAATTCGGCGCGCAACTTGCCCAGGTCTTGGGGTACATGAACCAGCTGCGGGAGGTGGACGTGACGGGTGTCGAACCGACGGCTCATCCGGTGCCGATGGTGAACATCATGCGGCCTGATGCGACTCAAGAATGTCTTCCCAACGAAGAAGCGTTGCGCAACGCTCCGGCGCAGGCCAACGGCCTCTTTCTGGTGCCGAAGATTGTCGAGTAACGAGCCTGCATCCCTGCTCCGAGTAACTTGGCCCATGCTCAATCAATTGACTCTCTCGGAATTGACCGGGCGTCTCGCTCGACGCGAAGTGTCCAGCCGCGAGATCGTCCAGGCCTGTCTGGACCACATCCGCGCGGTGGACGAGCGCGTCCATGCTTTTCTCAGCTATGATGCTGAAGACGCCTTGGCGCAGGCCGACGCGGCGGATAAAGCCCTGGCTGCAGGAGCATCGCACCAGCAGCAGCCCCTGCTCGGGATCCCGATCTCGGTCAAGGATGTGTTGGCGGTCAAGCGGCAACCGCTGGGCTGCGGGTCCAGAATCCTCTCCAAATTCACCTCGCCTTACGACGCCACCGTGGTGGAGAAACTCAAGGCGGCCGGCGCGATCGTGTTTGGCCGGTTGAACATGGACGAATTCGCCATGGGCAGTTCGACCGAGAATTCAGCCTTCGGTCCCACGCGCAATCCGTGGGACATCTCCCGCATTCCTGGCGGTTCTTCGGGCGGGTCGGCGGCAGCCGTGGCGTCGGAGCAATGCCTTGTGACGCTGGGCAGCGACACCGGCGGGTCCATCCGACAACCGGCGGCGTTATGCGGAGTGGTGGGTGTTAAACCAACCTACGGGCGCGTCTCGCGTTACGGTCTGGTGGCGTATGCCTCATCGCTCGATCAGATCGGGACGCTGGCCAGAACGGTGCGCGACGCCGCCGCGATTCTGCAGGTGATCAGTGGTCACGATGCCCGCGACTCGACCAGCCTTCCCGCGCCGGTGCCGGATTATGCCGCGGCTCTGGCTGGATCCCTCCAAGGACTCAAGCTCGGTTTGCCCAAGGAATATTTCATTGGCGGCTTGGATCCCGAAGTGCAAGCAGCGGTGCGGACAGCCGTGCAACAGATGGAGAAACTGGGCGCCGAGATCATTGAGATCTCGCTCCCGCACACCCCTTATGCGATCGCCGCTTATTACATCGTGGCGACGGCGGAAGCCAGCGCGAACCTGGCGCGTTTCGATGGCATCCGCTACGGCCTGCGCGTCGATGGCGCCACCCCCTATGATTTGTATTGCCGGACGCGCGGGGCCGGGTTTGGCGCCGAAGTCAAGCGGCGCATCATTCTTGGTACTTACGTGCTCAGCAGCGGCTATTACGACGCTTATTATCTGCGCGCCCAGAAAGTTCGTACGCTTATCCGCCAGGATTTCCTGAAGGCATTCGAGCAAGTGGATTTGATCGTGACGCCCACCACCCCAACGGCCGCGTTCAAGCTGGGGGAGAAAAGCGACGACCCGATGCAGATGTATCTTTCGGACGTCTACACCATCTCGTGCAACCTGGCGGGGCTTTGTGGGATTAGCGTCCCGTGCGGATTCACGGCGAACCCGAAGCTGCCGATCGGCCTGCAGTTACTGGGCAAGCCGCTTGGAGAAGAAACTCTCCTGCGCGCAGCTCACGCCTACGAACAATCCACCAGCTGGCATAAGGAACGTCCTACCCTGTAGACGCCCACCCTGTAGACGTGAAAGAGCCGGCACTTCACTTCGGCTTCAAACGATTACGGCCTCGAGATCCGCACACGGTAAAAACTCGAACGATTCGTTGCGGCCAGATCGGTCACCACGCGTTCAAACGAGTCATCATCCACACGCCATACCGCCAACGGCAGGAAAGTGCCTTCACTCAGGAACTCGCGCTTCTCGACCAGGTAAATCCGATCGGCCCGCCTCGGACTGAAGCCAATCTGTGGCGCAAACCCGGGTCCAGACCGCGGTAAAATCCGCATGCGAAAATGCGAATGGGGGTCCAATGGATCTGTTCCCGCCATATGCTCGGCCAAATTCGAATAACCGTCACCGTCTGGATCAGCAGAGGGGTTGGCGCTTGGATTGTGTTCACCGAAGTACGCGGCTTGCCAAGCGTCATCCAACCCGTCGCGCGCGCATTCCGCGAAGTCATCGTTGCCAGCATTGATCACGGCGAGTTGTACGGAACCCGTCGTTCCCAAATAATCGCCGCGCACGTTGGCCAGCGTAATTTGATAAACGAAACCCATCTGTGCCAGGCCAGCGCCGCTGATTTGGGTCACTGGACCTGCGGCCACCATCCAGTTCACTGTCGAACCCGTTAATAGCATCGCCGAATCGTCATCCATCGTGGCAATGGCTGACAGCTGGCTGGCTGCTCCTTCGTCAACCAACACGGGCGAAGGCGGGTGAGGAGTGAGAATGCCAGAAAAATGTTCGCTCCGGGGGCAGTGTCTAAATGCACCCGCCGCGATCGCCAGGACTAGCCAAGGGATCTTTTTTTCAAGAACTTTTACGCGCTTCATGCGAAGAATCCGTCGGCTGGCTCAACTGATCTGATGGAGCGGCCGTACGAACCATGCGCCGTTTTCGTCATTGCTCCCGCTCGGTCGCGCTACTATTGGCTTTGTTGTCCCTGGCATCCCCCAGCCTGCCAGGCGTTGGCCAAGGTCTGGGTGCGGCGGCCGCGTTGCCCAAATCGGAATCGGTGGCCTACGTCTGGACGGAGAGCCCCAGCCCTAGTCCTCCGTTCGAGACGTGGGCGACGGCGGCGCACGCCATCCAGGAGGCCGTCGACAACGCTTCGCCCAATGCCATCGTTCTGGTCACCAACGGCGTTTACGCCGTCGGCAGCCGACAGGGACCCGATGGGGTTGCCAACCGTGTCGCCATCAACAAGCCCATCCATGTGCGGAGCGTGAAAGGACCGGAAGTGACCGTAATTGTCGGAGCAGCCGGTCAGGAAGACGATGGCTTTGGAGTCGGCGCCGTCCGCTGCGTCTACCTGGGCACCAATGCCGAATTGATCGGGTTCACTCTGACCAATGGGCACACGCTGGCCGAACTCAACTTCGGCGGCGGCGTGCGTTCCGAGCAGAGCGGCATTGTGAGCAACTGTGTTTTCCTGGGCAACGCTGCCAGGGTAGACGGCGGGGGATTAAGCGGGGGCACTGCGTTGGGTTGTCTGTTTGCCGGTAACTACGCCAGGGACGATGGCGGCGGCGCGGACAACGCCACCCTGGTTAACTGCGTGCTGATGAACAATCAATCGGTGGATGACGCCGGCGGTGCGGACGACTGTGTGCTGATCAATTGCGTGGTCACCGGCAACCGCACAGAAGGCCGTGGGGGCGGGACGTTCGAATGCAGCTTGTTCAACTGCACGGTGACCCATAACTCCGCACACCGGGGCGGGGGCGTGGTAGGGCGTTACCCCACGGAGCATAAAGCGTATAACTCGATCATCTTTCACAATAAAGCCGCGGTTGGCGCCAACTACGATCCGGTCGTGTATCGGATGGGATTTCATCGTTGCTGCACCACGCCGCTGCCGATTAATGGCTCTGACAATATGGCGCTCGATCCGCAGCTTTTGTCCGCCTGGCGTCTGGCCCCAAGTTCTCCGTGTGTCGGCGCCGGACGGCCGGAGTACACCACGGGAACCGACCTGGACGGCGAACCATTCGGCAGTCCCCCGAGCCTGGGAGCGGATGAAATTGTCCCGGGGAAAACGACCGGCTCGTTGTCGGCAGCGATCGCGGCGGACTTCACGCAGATGGCCACGGGATTCGCCGCAACGTTCCGCAGCCGCATCGAAGGCCGAGCCACGCGCCTGCGCTGGTCGTTCGCCGATGGAACGGTCTTTGAGAACCAGCCTCGGGTCCACCACGGCTGGGCACAGCCCGGCACTTACGCCGTCACATTGACCGTGTTCAACGACAGCACCCCAGCCGGCTTCGCGGTCACGCTGCCGATCAGTGTGGTGCCGGTTCCGCTTTATTACGTTAACGCGGCCAACCCGACGCCCGCCTTCCCGTTCCGCACGTGGGCCAGCGCTGCCAGTACCATCCAGGACGCCATCGGAGCCGGAGACGTGGCCGGCCGCGTCGTTTGGGTGACCAACGGCGTCTATGACACCGGCGGCCCACTGGTGTCCGGGGATGTGACCGCACGCGCTCGCCTCACCAACGGCGTGATCGTCCAGAGTGTGAATGGCCCCGCGGTAACCATTCTCCACGGCGCCCCTGGGGCAGCCCAACCCCATGGCCCGGGCGCGATGCGCTGCGCGTACGTCGATGACAGCTCGGTCTTGAGCGGGTTCACCCTCACCAACGGCCACAGCCGCGCAGTCGGGCATAACAGCCGCGATCAAGGCGGCGGCGGCGCCTGGTGCGAAAAGGAAGGTGTCCTCACCAACTGCGTGCTGGCCGGCAATCGCGCTTTTCGGGACGGCGGCGGCGTCAATGGCGGCCGGCTCCTGGATTGCCTGCTGACCGGCAACGTCGCTCTGGACGACGGCGGCGGCGCCGATGACAGCGTGCTGATCCGATGCGTTCTGACGTCCAATGAAGCGAGGGACATCGGCGGCGGCGCCGACGAAAGCGTGCTGGAACGATGCCAGATCGTGGGCAACACCGCGCTGAGCGCCGCCGGAACGGACGATTCGACCCTCGATCAATGTTTGGTGGCCCGGAACTTCTGCTCGCAGTTCAACTCCTCACAGGTCAACGGAGTGAGCGACGGCTTGCTTTATCACTGCACGGTAACGGACAACGGCGTCATTGGCTGGGGAATGGCCGCTTCGCTCGCCTATAATTCCATCGTTTGGAACAATAGCGGCGGGTCGAACCATGTGTGGTCGGCATTCTTTTCTTCCTGCACGATTCCAGAGCCGACCGAAGGCGCTGGCAACATCCCGGATGACCCGCAATTCCTGGACGCGGCTCACGGCAACTTCCGCCTCGATCCCGCTTCACCTTGCCTTGAAGCCGGCACCAATCTCTCTGGCCTGACGGCGCTGCTGCCCAGCGCCGTGGATCTCGTCGGCACTCCACGGACCCTGCGCAGCCGGCGCGACGGACCGCTGGCCCCAGACCTGGGAGCTTACGAAGCGTTTCCGCTGGTGCTTACCACGCCGGTCGCCGCCGGCAACACCGTCCGGCTCTGCTGGGAGCCGACCGCGCCAACCGTGGTGCTGCAGTCCAGCCCGGCTCTCCAGCCAACTCGCTGGACAAATGTGCCAGGCAGCGCCGCCACTAATTGCATCGTGCTGCCGCATCGCGACAGCCAGGAATTCTTCCGCTTGTTCAATCCCTGATCCTCTTCGTCCGGAGACGATCGAAGCAATCAGAATCGAAAATTGAGCGTGAGCGCCAGGGAATGATTGCGGAGCCGGTTGAATTTCACCCTGCCGTCCGGTCCGTCTCCCCAGCTGGGGGCTTCCGAAACCATGTAGTGGTAAAACACGCCCACGCCGAGGTTGTCGGCAAAGTTGTACTGCAGGCCCGCATAACCCTGGTAAGCAAAGGTCCAGGCCTGATCATCTCCGGAGAAAGTGCTGCCGCCGATCGTCAGATTGTCTGCGTCCAACAAAGCGGAGATGGCGCCGGCCCCTGCTCCAATCACAGGGACGAAACGCGTGCGGTTCGGGAATTGCACAACGACGTTGGCCAACAGCGGGATTTGATAGATCTGGCCGTCGCTGGAAGTGGCGTCGGAGATGGATCGGATACTGTTGTAATGAAACCCGCTTTCGAGTTCGAGCGCGACGTAGCGGCTGATATCGGTGCCGAGGCCGATGCCAAAACGGAATCCGGGATCAAATTCAACTTTGGTTCCGCTGACAATTTCGTTCATGAAGCTGCTCAGCTTGGCGGAGGGCATCACGGTTCCGCCGGCTTCGTACCAGCCGCGGACCTCGACCTCCTGGCCGCAAACGGCCGTGGCGGAGCAGGCCAGGCAGGCAGCGCCGAGCGAGACGCGCGACAAACGATTCGATTTCATGCTCCTTAGATCATCGGCAGGACGCGCGATTTACTCGCGTTCATTTTCCTGCCCATTCCTCCAGCGCGTCGTTATCGAGTTCGCCCCAATAGATTCGCGCGTCTTCGATCAGTCCTTTCCAACTTCTGCTGGCGCCGTATTCGCCGACGGGACTGTCCGGGTCATCGCCGATGGCCAATCCGTCTCGTGGTTTTTGGGCGATGGGCTCGCAATCGGCTGTGCCGACGGCCGCTCCGTCAACCCAGAGGCGAATCTGAGCTTTCGAAGTGAGCATGCCGGCCAGGTGAGTCCATTGTCCGGCCGGTAAGGATTCTTTGCCTCTCACCACGGCCAGCTTGCGGCGGTCCCGCACAGCGAAGTGAGGCACGCCGTCTTTCAGAAATAACGCATAACCATGCGAACGGCCACCGTGAGCCAGGATGACACCATCCGTCGTGTCAGGTTTGCACCAGGCGCCAACGGTAAACGGCTTTTGCGAAGGGTCCAATTCGTGGCCGAACTCGACTCGCCCATCGCCCTCTAACCTGAGGGCGACACCGTGCTGGCGCCCGGGGGCAGTCTGGCCGTGGACGACCTGGCCGGTACGCTTGCGGGAGGCGAGGTCCGCAACTGTTTCGCCGTTGATCTGACTGAAGTCCGGGCGCAGGACAAGTTCGAGTGGGACGGGATGAAACTTATCTTCGTTGGAGAGCTCATTGACGAATTGATCGCGGTCGTCGAGTTCCTGACGCAGGCGGGCCAATTCGGCTTTGAGATCGCGGACGACGGAACTCTGGGTCGGATCGCGATAGATATTGTTGAGTTCGTGCGGATCTTTTTCCAGGTCGTAGAGCTCCCACTCGTCGAGTTTGTTGTAATAGATCAGCTTGTGACGTTCGGTGCGCACGCCGTAGTGCGGCTGGACCTGATGATCGCCCGGGTAATGATAATACCGATAATACATCGAGTGCCGCCAATCGGTCGGTTTCTCGCCCCGGAGCAGGGGCAGGAAACTTCGTCCCTGCATGTCTGGGGGCGGGGTGAGCCCGGCGGCCTCCAACAGCGTCGGGGCAAAATCGACGTTCAAGACCATCGCGTCATTGGTGGTCCCGGGCCGAATGTGGCCGGGCCAACTAACGAGCAAGGGCATGCGCAAGGATTCCTCGTACATGAACCGTTTATCGAACCATCCATGGTCGCCGAGGAAAAAGCCTTGGTCAGACGAGTAGACCACGATGGTATTGGTGGCGAGCCCGGTCGATTCGAGGTAATCGAGCAAACGCCCTACGTTATCGTCCATCGAGGTCACACAACGCAGGTAATCCTTGATGTAACGTTGGTAGCGCCAGCTTTTCTGGGCGGCCGGGGAAAGTTTGGACGGGACGGGCGCTTTCAGATCGGTCTTGCGCAAATGTTCCATGCGCATGGTGGCTTCCGGCAAGGCCCGCGAACGGCCGCGGTAATCGTCGTTGAAAGTGGCCGGCTCGGGAATCTCGATCCCGTCGTAAAGATTCGTGTACTTGGCCGGCGGAGTCCATTGGCGGTGGGGCGCCTTGGGCTGTGACATCAAACAAAACGGGCGCGTTGGGTCCCGCTTTTTGAGCCAGTCCAGGGACAGGTCGACGATGATATCGCTGACGTAACCCTTGTAAACATTGCTTTTGCCCATCTCGATCAGGATCGGATCCAGATAACGGCCTTGCCCCGGCAGCACATTCCAATAATCGAACCCGGTCGGGTCACTGAAGAGATGCCATTTGCCAATGATGGCCGTCTGATAACCGGCTTGTTGCAGGTATTTGGCCAGGTGCGGCTGCCGACCATCGAACCGGTTGAACACGGTGACCCCGTTGAGGTGACTGTATTTGCCGGTAAGAATCGCCGCGCGACTGGGCGTGCAGATGGAGTTGTTGACGAAGCAATGAGTGAAGAGCATCCCGTTGGTGGCGATGCGATCCAACTGCGGAGTGCGGTTGATCACGCTCCCATAGCAACTCAGCGCATGCGCCGCATGATCATCGGATAAGATGAACAGAATGTTGGGCCGATCCGGCGCCGCCGCCGAAGCCATTCGCGCAGAGCAGAAAAGAATCCCGCCCCAGACCAGCAGGGCCTTGCCACCCACCCAAACCCGGCGCATTAGTCCGCAGCGCATGCGACGGAGCCTAGAGTCGACGGCGGGCGGACGGCAAGCGGGCAGTGACGTCGATGGCCGACTGTCGCGGCGGTCTATGACCGTCGCCTTTCTTTCCTGCGTTTGGGCATCGCGGCGGTCATCGACCGCCGCTACAGCGTGGCTACTGGTCTACCGGGTCAACGTTTAACGCGATAGAAGCTGCGTTGACCGGTGAGCGCTTGCCGATGCGGGTTGGTCGCGTTGGGCACAGCCGACCACGGTCCGGTGATCTGGTCGGCCGACTCCAGCACGCCGCCGCCGCTCCAGGAGAGGACCAACTCGTTGCCCTCTTGTCGGCTGCTCAGCTTGGGCGCCGGCAGCGGCGGACGGCTGTTCACTTCCAGTTCGTCCACGTCGATCTGATTGCTGGAAACGGCCAGGCGAATGCCCGTGGCATTGATGTTGGCCCCGTTTTGGCTGACGCGATATTCGTGACGCAGATGATGGCGGAACGCCGCGGAGCCGGCGCCCCGATAGGTCAGCCGCCCGATCGCCGCCCAACCGGTGGCGGGATCGCCGGTCTCAGCGGTGGTGTTGTCCGGGTTGGGGACTTCGGTGAACTGAATGGTGTAAGTGCCCGCGGCGCGATCGATCAGGGTCCCGCCGCAGCAATCTCCCGCCACATCTCCGTTGTCACGGCCCCAAGCAATGGTCTGCACGGGCACGGTGTGTCCGAAACTGACGCCGATGGCGGGGGCGGGATCGTTGGCCGCCGCGAAGTCAGCGATCCAGCTATGGGTATTGCCATAGAGCCCGTCGTTGATGTTGGAGATGAAGTGCACTCCAAAATCGAGCTGACTGCTGCCAAAGGGCGTCGTGCCGTGGCTGGCCAGGGCGTCGTTATCGGGCGCGTGGGCCGGCGAGTTGGTCGTGAAGTAGTCGCCATTGTTGCCGTCCCATTCAATGGTAAAGCCAGCCTCCGGTTCAACCAGCAGCGTGTTTTCGTCGATGCTCGGATAGGGATTCACTTCCAGCTCATCAATGTCGATTTGGTTGTTGGGAACTTTGAGGCGAATGCCGGTGGCGGCCAGAGGCGCGTTGTTCTGGCTGATGTCAAATCGGTGGCGCAGATGCGGGTTGAACAGGCTGGCAAAGGCCGCTTTGTATTCCACGGTGCCTACCGTTTCCCAGCCACTGGACGCATCGCCGGTTTCCGGCGTGGTTTTGTCGGGGTTGGTAACCCGGGTGAACTGCACGGTGTAGACACCAAGGTTACGATCGGTGCAGGTGCCGCCGCAGGCCGCTTCGGTGGCGTCTCCGTTGTCGCGGCCCCAGGCCACGCTGCGCACCGCCATCAATTCAGGCAAGGCGATTCCGCAGAACGGATTCGGGTCCGGCGGCGAGGCTAAAAAGTCCGCGATCCAGCTGTGGGCATTGCCGTAGAGGCCGTCGTTGATGTTCCGAGTGAAGTGCACGCCCAGATCCACTTGGCTACTGGCAAAGGCCGTGGCGCCGCGCGTGGCCAGAGCCGCGTTGGTCGGCGCGGCCGCCCCGGCCAACGGGCTGGAGTGCTCGCCATCGTTCCGATCCCAACTAATCCCAAATCCCGCCGCGGGCTGGATCACCAGCAGATCGCTCACCGGCGGGGCCGTCACCAGAGTCGACGGATTCACTTCCAGTTCGTCGATGGCCAGATTGCCGTCCGACACTTTTATCCGCACGCCGGTAGCCGAGATGGGCTGAGCGTCTTTGGCCAGGAGAAAACTGTGGCGCAGCGACGGATTAAAACCAGGCGGGGCCGCTTGGGCATATTGCACCGTGCCGACGGTTTCCCAGCCGGTGGCGGCGTCGCCGGTGTCCGCCGTGTCCAGGCCGGGCGCGGCGACCTGGGTGACCTGGATGGTGTAGGTGCCGATCGATCGATCGGTGCAGGTCCCGCCGCAACCGCCTTCGGTCGTATCACCATTGTCGCGGCCCCAGGCCAGGGTGCTGAGATTCAAGCTGCGCCCAAAGGCGATGCCAACAAAAGGATCGGGATCGGAGCCAGCGCCCAGACCGCGATCGGAGATCCAACTGCTGCTGTTGCCATAAAAGCCGTCGTTGATTTTGGTGATGAAATGAATGCCGAAACCGAGTTCGCTGCTGCCGAACGCAGTGGCGCCACGCGAGGCCAGGCCGTCATGTGCCGGCGACCGCGCGCCGGCCATGGCGCTGTAGAATTCGCCGTCATTGCCGTCCCAAGCAATCGAGTAAGAGCCTTGGGGAGTCAGAATGATATCTGCTGTTAAATCCTGCTCCAGGGCGATGTAAGGATTCACTTCGATCTCATCGATGTCCATGGATCCGTCGGATACCTTCAACCGGATGCCGGTGGCGGGAATGCCTCCTCCACCCACCAACCCAAGATCATAACGATGGCGCAAAGACGGACTGAACGGCGGACCGGCCGCCTTGTATTCGAAAGTGCTGACCGTTTGCCAGCCGGTGGTGGGATCGCCGCTGTCGGGCGTGGCCGCGCCAGGATTAGCCACGCGCGTGACTTGCAGTGTGTAAGTGCCAAGGGCGCGATCGGTGAGCGTGCCGCCACAACAATCGCCGGCGACATCTCCATTATCACGGCTCCAGGCGATGCGTTTCAACTCGATCAACCCGCCGAAATTCAGGCCCACGAACGGATCGGGATCTGAGTTGCCCCCAATGCCATTGGCGCTGATCCAACTGTGCGCGTTGCCATAGAGCCCGTCGTTGATATTGGTCGAGAAATGAACCCCCAGATCCAGTTGGCTGCTGCCGAAAGCCCGCGTGCCATTGACGAGACTCGCGCGGTTAACCGGCACGGGCGCCGGCGAGCTTGGGTCGTTGAGTTTGCCATCGTTGAGATCCCATTCCGCGGTGAACCCGGCGGCCGGGGTAATGACCAGAAAATTGCTGATCGGCGGGATCGGATCCGGAGGCGTGTTGACTTCGAGTTCATCCACGCAAATCCCACGATCGGAAACCTTGAGGCGCACGGCGGTGGCGCTGACCGGCCCGCCGCCCGCGGAGATGTCGAAGCGATGGCGCAAGTAAGCGGTGAAGGCCCCGCTATCGGTGCCGCCGAGGTATTGCACCGTGCCAAGGGTGGCCCAGCCCGTCGCTGCATCCCCGGTGTCCACCGTGTCAACGCCGGGAGCAGCGACTTGGGTGTATTGGATGGTGTAGGTGCCCACGGAGCGATCCATGCAAGTGCCGCCGCAAGCATCGGCGGCCGTGTCGCCGTTATCGCGGCCCCAGGCGAGGTTGTTCATGTTGACCGACTGACCAAAAGCCACGCCGATAAACGGGTCCAGATCGGTGGTGCCAGTGAAATCGGAGATCCAACTGTGCGAGTTTCCGTAAAAGCCGTCGTTGACGTGCGCGATGGTATGGACGCCTTGCCCGTATTCGGAACTGCCGAAGGCCACCGCGCTGGCAGCGCGGGCGGCGTTGTCCGGCGCCGGAGCGGGCGAATCCGGGGTGCTGAATCCGCCGTTGTTGCCATCCCACAAGATAGTGAAGCCAGCCGAGGGCGTGATCACCACGCGCGGACTGGCGGCGTTTGCGCCGACCGCCAGGAAAGCCGTGCCGAGTGTAATCAACCATCGTCCAGCGCGCTGAAGCCCGGACCTGCTGCCGTTGTGTGGGGATTTTTTCATAATGTTACCTTCAGTTGAGTTGCTTGGATCATTGACGTTCAAGGAGCACGCGGCGTGGTCAGCCGGTAAAAACGTTGCGGGGTGGGAGCCGGTTGCGGGACGAACACGTCGAGCGTTCGTGTCGACAACCCCGCGTCGAAATTGGTCAGCGTTAGCCATGGTCCGCTCAATGGTTGTTCACGCCACAGGACCGAATAACTTCGGCCCGGCTGCGCCACGAAATTCAACCGCGTGACGGCCGCGCCCGGAATGGCTTGAAGACGCAGGTAACTGGTGGCGTTGTTGGGGTCGGTGCCGCTCAGATATTCCTGCGCGTTGCTCAGGCCATCGCCGTCCTGGTCGAAGGCCGCGTCGTTGAAGGCAGGGTTAAGGCCATGCGCCATCTCCCAGGCATCCGGCAAACCGTCCCCATCGCTGTCCACGCCGCCCGTGCTGGCTGTCGTGGTCACCGTGATGCTGTCGGTGCCGATGACATTGCTACTACTGCCGAGGGCAACGAACAACAGATAATTCGTGCCCAACACCAGCGGGACGGTTGCCTGCCAGTCTGTGGGAGTGGACCACGAGACGGACAGCGGGACGTCTGTGCCGTCCAGACGGATTTCCCGAATATCGAGCCAGCCGCGACCAGTGATAGTGGCCAGAGCCGAGTTGGTGAGGAAATCGTTCCCATTATTGATGGTGATGGCAAAGGGGACCGCGGCGGGCAATTGAGACAAGGCGTAGGCCCGGCGGCCGGTGATGTAGGTCGCGGCGGCGCTGTAGTTCTGACCGACCAGACTGCCGTAGTGAGTCAGCCAGCGACTCATGTAATCCGTGTTGAAAACGTTTTGGCACAGGTCATAGACGTGCCGCAGATAACTCCGCCGGTTGTTCGGGTTGTTCACCAGCTTGGCCAGGTTGATGCCCGAATAAGGAAAGATCGGGCTGCTCGTGGCTGCGCCGAAAACGAAATCCATGTCCCAAGCCAGCAATTGCGCCGGGCCGCCGTCCGCCGGGGTGAACAGACGCAGGTTATGTGGCAGCGCGGGCGCGGCGTTGAGGTAATTGTCCTGAATCCCGCACAGCAGGTAGAGCGCGGTGGTGCGCAGCGATTCCTCCACGTCGAGCGCCGCGCCGATGCGATCATCGAATTGAATCTGGGGCAAGGCCGCCGTCTGGCAAAGGCGGATCAGGCCCGCGTAATCATCGCGGCGGTTGCCGACGCGGATATCGAAGGGCGACCGGTACTGCTCCGGATCGTTGCCCAAGTTGGTGAAGTCCGTCCCGATATGCGCCTGCAGCGGCACCGGGAGCTTGATCGATTCCACGCCCCCGTCGGTGGTGGTATCGGGCTCGTAGGTGATGTCCATGTTAAACACGGACCCGGCCTGGCCGTATTGTTCGTCCACGAAACTGCCATCGTAAGCGGCCAACTGGAGGATGGCCGTGCCGGTATGGATCAGGCGCGGTGCAATGAAATAACAAAGGTCCGTATATTGGCAGGGCAACCCCGCCCGTCGAAACATGTGTTGCACATAGATCTCGTCCTGGGCCCGAACGGTGGGGGCGCGTCCGGAACGATCGATGCCGACATTGTCGCGCATGCCGCGGAAGAGGTGATCGGGAGGAAAACCGATATCGTAGCTGATATAATTGTCACCGTCGCGGATCCGGCTGGCGGCGGTGCCTTGCAGGCGCGGGCCGGCATCATAAAAGACTTCAGTTCGATCGTAGATGACCGTGCCGCCGAGCCGGGCGTTGCTCATCACGTTGGTCGGGTTGAGCATGAAGTCGCGGTCGGCGTCGAGCATGATCAGGCGCAATTCGTGAATCGGCAGCGAGGTTCGCTGCGCATCCGTCACCTGGTAAAGGGCGCGCGAGTCCGGGCCGCGTGGAGGCGCCAACGCGGCGGCGCCGAGTGCGTCCTGGGCCTGAACATAAAACTGAACAATCTTGCCCGCAGTTTGCCCCGGCAAGTCGGCCGACCATCGGCCGTCAGGTTGCTGTGCCATGGGCATGGAGGCGAAGACCGCGGCCGGGTTGACCCGATAAAACAGCGTGACCTGGGCCACACCTTGCGGATCGGCCGCCAGGACCGAAATGGTCACAGGTTGGCCGGCGTCCGGCATGACCGGCGAATGGCGCAAGCCGGCAAAGGTGGGCCCGGCGTTGGGGATGGCGCGGGAGTTTGGGGCAGCCGGGGTGCCAAGCCGGGTTGGCATGGGCAGCGCGGTGACGCGAGCCAGCTTGGAAAAGTAGGCGCGGCTGCTGAGTTGAGGCGACCCCGCCAGCCAACGAGCGCGGTAGCTGACCTCGTAAACCTGGTTATCGACCAAGGCGGTGTTGTTCACGAAGGTGGACTCGATGTGATTATGATTCATCAAGGCCCGTCCGCCGGCGGTGATCTTCAGCACATGATTGGCTGCGTTGTCCGGGTCGGTCACGAACTCCCCGCTATGAGTGCCCAGGAAACGCCAATGCGTGTTGCCGGCCGTGGTTTCGAAATTGCCATTCTGAATCAATTCTTGCCGGGCGCCATCCGGATCCCGAATGACGCTCACCGCATCGACCAGGACCTGGCCATCGTCCAGCAGACCCAAGCGAAATTCCCGCCAACGCGTCGGCCCATAACTCTGGCGCGCGTCCATCCGGTAGCTGACGGTCTGCCACTGGCCTTTGGCGGTTTCGTCACTGTCGGCCCAGGCGTCGCGAGTGGAGTTGTCGGAAAAAGGATCGCGCAACTCGAGCGTCGACCCCCCGCCATCGCTCCAACCGCCTTCGAACACTCGCGTTTCATTTACCGGGTTGCCGACGGCGTCCCGCAGCAGAAACCGTTCATGCGCGCGCAAGCGTCCGGAGAAATTTCCGATGATACTCGCGGCGACGTCCGGCCATTTGCTTCGCAGGGCCGCCGCGTCGCGCGCCACCACCAGATATCCGCCCGGGGCGAGAATCGGGCCATTGGTAAATCGAAAATCGATGCCGGCATCCAGCCGCCACCCGGCCAGGTCAACGGCATTGGTGCTGCGATTATAGAGTTCGACCCATTCCTCCTCGGATTCCTGATAGGCCACCGCTGGCTGGAGCGTGGTGGTCAGGACCAATTCAGCTCCAAACGCCACATCGCCTGAGGTGTCGGGTGGATTGACCTCCAGCTCATCGATGCAGGTGCCGCTGGCCAAAGCCGTCGCCGGCACCAACAGACGGATGCCCGTCGCCGTCACTGGCGCGAAAGTATAACGATGCCGGCGCGAGGGCTGCGCAAATAACCCCGTGCCTGGCCCCTGATAGTTCAAAGTCCCGATGGTGGCCCAACCCGTATCGGCGTCGCCGGTGAAACTCGTGGCGGGGCTGGGCGTTGCGACGCGCGTGTATTGCAACGTGTAAAGGCCAAGCGTCCGATCCGTGTAAACCCCCAGATTATCGCGTCCGAACGCCACACTTGAAACCGTCGCTAACCCGGCAAACCGCACGCCGGCGTAGCCAGGGTTTCCCGAATTGCCGATCCACGAATTGCCATTGCCGTAAACGCCGTCGGTCAGCCCGACATAATTATGGATCGGAAAACCGGCCAGGGAATCGATGACAAACGGGACCGAGCCGGATTCACGCGCCAGATTCATGGGCGGAGTGCCTCCAGCCGGCCCTTCTTCCACCAACGTCAACCCGCCGCCGTTGAGGGTCACGCCCGAGGATAACGAGGCCGCGGTGGCTTGATGCACTTCGACGGCCAGCACGTTGAGGCCCACCACCAACTGACTGGCCGGCAACGGCAACGGCCCGATCCAATCCGCATCCCCGACCGGAACGGAGGCCGGACTGGCGTAGGAAATAGGCCCAGGGCCCAGGTTGTGCCGATAAACCTCCACGCCATTGAGATAAAACACCGCGCCGTCATCAACTAGAGCGCGCAAGTTCAAGGTCACGTTAGTCAGGCCCGCCGCGTCGAGACTGAATCGGGTGCGGAAATAATAGGTGCCACGATTGGCCGCAAGCACCGTGTTGGTTGGGGCCGGCAAGGCGCCGGTATTTGCGAACAGGACGGCCGCACCCGCCGCCCAGGAACTGTCATCGTAGGCCGGCCCTCGCCAGGCCGTCCCCAGGTCGATCCCGGAATCGTTGTAACGCCACCCGCCGATGATCGGCACCAACGTGGCATTGCTGGTCACCGCCGGATGCGGATCGGACGGCGGCGCATGATACATGATCTCGTTGATCACGATCTCTTTGTGGAATACGACGGTATTGGACGCCCCGGGAGTAATGGGTGTAGGCACAACCCAATCCCCTGTGCCATCGGGGAACCGCGCGCGGGCCGTGGTGCGCACGGTCACCGCATCCAATAAGGCCGCGCGGCCCGCCGTGTAGAGCGAGAGCTTGTTTTGATCGGCGGCATTAAAACCCAACTGCGCCTGGCTCAACACCAGCAGACTACCAGGCGGCAGCGTCTGCGCCGGCAACCGGTAGCCCGGCGCCCCACCCGCGCTCCGGACAATCTCGACGCCCGTCAACGAGACGGGGGTCGTATCGGCATTGAGGATCTCAACCCAGAAATTCGTGGAACTGGCGGCCGCAATCTCGTTGAAAACCAGCTGGGGCGGGGGGGGGAGAATGTCCCGCGTGGCCACTTCAAGTCCAAACGCAACGTCAAACGAAGCTGCATACGCCGGATTCACCTCCACTTCGTCCACCGCGCTGTTGGCCGGCGGCCGCAGTCGAATTCCCGTGGCCAGGATCGGCCCGGTGGCGGACGTCAACTCGAAGCGGTGACGCAAATGCGGACTGAATCCAGGTTGAACGCTCAGATACTGGACGGTGGCGATGGTGGTCCAGCCGTTGGAGGGATTGCTGGAGTTGCCGGCGATGGCCGTCGGGTCCGGTTGCAACGTGTATTGGATTGAGTAATTACCCAACACCCGGTCCGTGCAGGTACCCCCACATCCGGATTCCGCGGCGTCGCCGTTATCGCGGCTCCAGGCAATACTGGTTAACGCGATGGCCTCCGGGAAACGCAGGGCCAGAAACGGACTGGCATCGCCCGCCGCAGCACTCCAGGAACTGGCGTTGCCGTAACGACCATCATTGACATTGACGGCCAGGCCCGGGTTGCTGCTGGAGAAGGCCTGGGCTCCGTAGGCGGCCATCGCCGCATTGGTCGGCGCCAAGGCGGGACTCGCGGGAGTCGAGAAATCCCCATCCCCACCGTCCCACGCTACGACGTAACCGGAGGCGGCCAGCACCCGCAATCCTGCGTTGGTCGTAGCAGAGGTTTGATGGACTTCAATGGCCAGATCATTGCGCCCGGTCTTGAGCAGGCCGGAAGGAATGCCGATGGGCGCGCTCAGCGTGGCATCACCAACGGCCACCGAGGCCATGGTCGCATATGTGACGGCGCCGGTCGGCATGTTCAGCCGGGCCACTTCGTTGCCGTTCACGTAGAAGATGGCGCCATCATCCACGATCGCTTGGAAGCTCACCATTTGGCGCGCCGGATCGCCTTGGAGCTGGAACCCGCCGCGGAAATAATAGGTGTTGCGGTCGGCAGCCAACAGCGTGTTCTTCGCCGCAGGGAGAGCCCCGTTTTCGACGTAGAAAAGCCCGGCCCCGCTGGCCCAAGCGCTGTCATCAAAGCTCGAGTTGCGCCAACCATCCGCCGGTTCAACTCCCAGATCCTCGTAGCGCCAGGCACCGGTCATCGGCAGCAGCACCGTGCGCGGCCCCAGCAACTGGGCACTCCCGCTGGCGGGGAAGTTGGTCGTGCCGGGCGTGCCTCCCATCTGGGCGCTGCTGGTCCAGTTTTCGGCCGGCTCACTGGCCAGGCTGGGTTGCTTCTTGGCCAAAGAAACCCCGGACCCATCCGGGCCGACCGGCCAAACGCCGTCCACTCCGTACTGCAAGGAATCCATCCGTCGTCCATTCAGATCGCGCAGATGGATCTCTTCACCGCTGTTGGAGAGACGCCCGGTAAATGGGCCCAGGACGTTGGTGATGGAAGCAACCGCCCGGAGCGTTTCCGGTGAAATCGCTACCACCAGATAACCGCCGCCACGAATGAGGCTGCCGGAAGGAAACGTGTAATTAATTCCGTCGGACAAACGCCAGCCGGACAGATCGACGTCGACCGCGTTTTGATTATACAACTCCACCCACTCCAACGCCGGCTCGTTGGTCGCCGGATGATACATCACCTCGTTAAACACCACCACGCTGTCCGCCAACAGCGGGCCCGGAAGCCAGATCAATCCAAGCAGCTGGAGAAAACAAAAGCCGCGCTGGTAACTCATTAATGAATGTTGTGGGAACGACGTCTCTTTTATCAGGGCCTGGCAGAACCGTCAATGATTCGCGCCCTGGCCCGCGGTTTAATCCAAAAACTGTAACGACTCCAGCAGGATTCTGAGAGTTTCAGTTCTAACGAGGCAGGGCCTCAGAGCGGCAAGGCACTCCAAGCCGTTCGATCTTGCGAAGAACCGTCCTTGCCTTGCAGGTCTGAGGCCCTGCCTCGTTGGGTCGGTTCAAGGTGTGCTGGGCCCGAAGTTGGCCATCAACTTGCCGTCCGTTCCGTTCCACACCCGCAATTGTCCATCCTGTCCGCCGGCCACCACCAATGTTCCATCGGGCGTAGCCGCCGCGGCGTTCATGAAATCGGCCGGGCCATCAAACGCTCGGATTTTCTCGCCGTTTTCCTTGACCAATCGCACCTGGTTATCCCCGGAAGTGGCGAGTGCCTGATCGGTGATGCCCACAAACGAAATGGAGGTGATCTCTTTGGTGGCGCCATCGATGTTCTTTTTGCGATCGCCTGTCGTGAAGTCCCAGATCTTTATCACGTTATCCGCTCCCGCACTGGCCAGAGTCCGGCTGTCGGCCTTCCACGCCACGCCCAGAACATAACTGGTGTGGCCTTCGAAGGCGCGGACGATCTTCCCAGTGGCCAGGTCGAGCACGCGCACGAACCGATCGGCGGAAGAGGACGCCAGATATTTTCCGTCAGGCGAATAATCGAGCGAAAAAATGGCGTCGCTGTGGACGTTGGTGAAGGCACCCAGGAACGCGCCGTCCGCGACATTCCACAATTTGATTTCGCCGCTGCGGGTCGGTTCGCCTCCACCGGTGGCCAGGGCCTGGCCATCGGGACTGAAGCGGACGGCATTGACCCGATCGCTCAACGGCGAATTGGCATCGCCGGTCCCGATCGTGCGTTCGAGAGACCACGCTGGATGAAGGGTCCAGGCTCGGACGCGTTGCGGACCGTCGGCAGCCACAATCGTGTTGCGCTCCAGAAAGGCAACGCTGCCGAAGATGCTGAAGGACACTGCTGGGGAGTTGGTGGGCGAGGTGGCGTTGGCGGACACCGCCGAGGGTGGGGTAAATACTTCGATCGGTGCGCCGTTATCTGCATTCCAGACGTGGACCTTGCCGGACTCGGAGAGCGCGGCGAGGGCCGTACCATCCGGGGAGAAGGTCAGGGAGCGAAAGGCGAGTTCGGATTGGTCGGCGCGCTTTTTGGCCCCCTCGAGGTCTTCGTTGCATTGGCGAGAATGGGTCTCAGCGGTGTCGAGCGTGGCCTTGGCCTTGACCACCTGGTTGGAGGCGCGGGCGGCCCCTTGCACGGACAATTCCAATTCATGGCCGGTCACGGAGCGGCGTGTCTCGGCGCGTTTGAACTCCTTGTCGGCGTTGTCGAGGGCTTTGGTGGTTGACTCGATCTTGTTGGTGGCTTGTTTTCGTTGCTCGGGAGCTTCCGCAATGGTTTTGTCGTAGGCGGGCTTGAGTTGACCGGCCGCAAAGGCCTGGGCGGCGACTTTTTCGATGGCTTTATCCGCATTGCTCTTCGCGTCGGCGGAGAGTTTGATTTTCACCTCGGCATCGGCCACGACCGCCGCAGCGAAGGTCTTGCTTTTTTCGGCCAGCGCGGCGGATTCATCCGCGATGCGTTGGGCGGTTTCCTTGCCGGCGGCGGCATTGTCGACCGCAGCCTTGGTGCGGGCGGCCACCGCGGCGGTGTCAGTGGCGGTTTTGTCGGCATCTTGCCGGGCCAGCGCGGCGCGCTCGGAGGCAAGTTGAGCTTGAGCGGCTTTTTCCGCCGCGGACTTGGCTTCGGTGGCCGAGTCCTTGGCCGCTTGATCGGCGGCCTCGTAGTCCTCGGTAATTTTTTTGATCGAAGCCAACAGATCGTTGAGATTTTTTTCGGCTTTGGCTTTGGCTTCCTGGCTTTCTTTGAAAGCCTTCTCCTTTTCGAGGAAGACTTTTTCCGTGAAGGTGTTGGTCGCAGTGGCGGTCGCAACGCGATCGATCTGTTTCTTGTTCTCCGCTTCCGCTGTTTCCAGGGATTTCTTGCTGAAGTCAACCCCGGATTTTGCGACCGCCAATTGACGCTCCGCTTCCGCCACCTGTTCGTAGGCATAACGGTCGCCTTTCAATTCCGCCACCAGCTTGCCGTCCTCCACTTTCCAGAGTTTGGCCAAAGGGTTGGTGCCGGCCGAGGCCAGCAGTTTGGCGTCCGGGCGCAACGCCAACGCAGTCACGGCGGCGCCGGTTTTGATTTCGCGGGTTACTTCGGCGTCCTCGATGTTCCAGTGGCGGATGATGCCATCCTCGCCGGCGGAGAGAAGTTCCGCGCCGTTGGACAAGGGAGCCAGGGCATAAACAGGGCCGTCGTGACCTTTCAACTCTTTGGCGTGGGCGAGGTTGCTGGTTGCGACAGTACAAATATGGATCAGGCCATCAGCGCCGGCGGCGGCGATCTGCTGATCCTGGGCCAGCCAGGCCAGATCGTGAACCGCTCCGGGCAATTCCAAGAGAGCAGCGGCTTTGCCCGTCCCAAGTTCCCACAGGCGCACCGTCTGGTCGAGCGACCCGGAGCAAAGCCGGGAACCATTGCTGGAAAAGCGGAGGGCCGTAATTCGGTTGGAGTGCCCGATGAGAGTGTGGACCAGGCGCGGTTCGCTCTCGGAGAGTTGATAGATCCCGATCCGATGATCGGCGGTCGCGGCGGCCAGCCATTGTCGATCTGGACTGAGGGCGAAGCCGTCGATCTTTTCAGCAGGCGTGAAGAGGGTTTTCTGCACTTGGACCGGACGCCGCCAGACCTTCACTTCGCGATAGGCCGCCGAGGCCAGCAACGTCCCGTTCGGATCAAAGGCCAGCGAATTGATGAGATCGCGATGCGCCGCATGGGTAAACCCAGTGGCGGTTGACAGATGAGGATCGACCAGGCTGCACAACACCTGCCGGGAAGGAACATGATAAACCGTAATGTCGTTGCCCCGCCCACAGGCGGCGAACTGGCCGTCTTTGGTGAGGGCGACGGCAAAGATCGGGTCGAGCTTCGGGGGTGTTTCCAGCCAATTGACGGTGGTGTTGGCGTGGACTTCGCCCTGGGCGCCCTGCTCAATCCAGAGCTTGAGCAAGGCGAGTTGTTCGGGCCGCAGATCGGATGCATTAGCCTTATTGTCCCGCGGCGGCATGATGAGTTCCGGATCCAAATGGCCGGCCGCCTTGAAGAGCAGGCTCTCGGCGCTTTGGCCAGGGCTGACCGCCGGGCCGCTGTCCCCGCCCTTGCGGATGAGTTGGGGAGTCTCGAGATTCAACCCGCCCTTGGCTTTCGTCGTGTTATGACAGGCCAGGCAATTGTTTTTGAGAACAGGCAGAATTTCTTTCTCGAAATCCACGGCGAGGGACCCATCGCGCTGGAGAGCGGCCACGGGCAAAGCCGCCGGCTTTCGAGGTTCAGGTTTGGCTGGTTCGTCGGCGGAACCAATCCAGGGCAGGAACAAGCCAGACAAGATCACTGCCAAGATCGATCGAGAGCGACTTGGTCCAGCTGGCGGATTCCGCCCTGGCCAAGCCGAGGCGGGCGCGACATGGAGCGAGGGGCGAGGTGCAGGGCGTGTGGAGGTTCGGGTCATTTGCTCTTGGCCTGTTGGACAGGGGTCACTTTCACAAAGATCGGGACGGAGTGGACTTGCACCGTGGCCTCGCGGGGTTTGGCGCGTTCGGCGGTTTCCTTGGCGCGGGCGGCGGCGGTTTCCTTGCGGGATTTGGCTTCTTTGGCACGGGCGTCGGCGTCGGCCTTGGCCTTGGTCGCCGCGGAACGGGCTTCCAGGGCCGCTTTGGCTTTAGCCGCGGCTTCGGTGGCGGCTTTTTCTGCAGCGTCACGTTCGCTCCCTAGCTTCTCATCGGTGGCGGCTTTCTCGAGGGCGGCTTTGGCGGCGGCAAGGTTATCGGCCGCGGTTTTGGCGGCACCTTCGGTTTCCTTGGCTTTCTTTTCCGCGGCGTCCAGATCGGCGGCGGCCTGCTTGGCGGCAGCTTCGAGGTCGGCGGCAACTTTGTCGGCTTCTTTGGCGGCGGCTTCGGCGAAAGCTGCGGCTTCGGGGTTATTGCGGTATTTGCCGGCCGTTTGGGTTTGGGCAGCGAAGATATAGGTGCCGGGGGAGAGTTTCAGGGCGGCGAAATCGAGGTTGAGAGTGGTATTGGTCGCCTTGCCATCGACTTCAAACTCCTTCAAGGCGTCCTGATTTCCCGGACCGAGCGGCTTGAGTTTAAAGTTGGCGTTGAAATCACCGCGCCGCGTGATGTTTAAGGGCACTTTCAACTTCGCATCCGCGGCGGCTTCCCAGGTTTTTTTCTCCGCCGGCGCGATGGAAATGGGCGCGGCCTCCCGGTCACTGACCCCGAGCGTCAGTTCCCTGGTCAGACGTGATTTGGCGCGTTCATTGTCGTAATTGCCGACAGGAAAAACCATGGTGCCGCCGCGGGCCTCACGCACGAGTTCGCGATCGCCGAGCTTGGCCTTGCCGATCAGCTTGATGGGCCCGGCGAAAGTCGGGGCATCGTCGGCCGCCGTGATCAGGATGGTGTCAGAGCCTTGACCGGCCGGGATGCGATCGCCCTGAAAAATCAATCCGGGCGGGACAGGATCCAAGGACAAATCGATCTCACCGTTGAAGCCGTCACGGCGGAAGGCCAGCACGCGCACCGGGATGGTTTCGCCCCGGCGCAAAAACGGCACGCCCAATTCGATATTCTTGGCGTCGCCCTTGGGCCGGGGCAGGACCGTCATCGCCACCAAACGAAAATCGGGCGTCTCGCGGCGGAGGCTCAAGCGGTACAGGGAACGGCCAGCCGATTCGGCGCGGCGGAACAGGTCCCGCACCAACAGGCGGTAGGTGCCCTCTTCCTTGGCCTCGAAGCGGCCGACAGGATCACGCGAGGTGGTGTTGAACTCGCGATCCCCGAGGTTGACGTCGTTGTCGCTCAGCTCGAGCACGTCGCTCGTTTCGACTTTGCCCGAGTCAGCCTGGCTGACGCGCTGGACGAGTACGAACGGGTCGGTGGCAAATCCGAGGCGCGCCGAGAAGACTTCTACCCAATAGACCTCGCCTTTCTTGGCTTGAAAGGTGAACCAGTCGGAGTCGCCGGCTGGTTGAAAGCGGCCGGCCACTTCACAGGGAAGGGTCAATTTCTGAGCGTGCTCCGGTTGGTCATTGGGTTCCTGTTCCGGGACCACCGCGCCGGTCGCCATCGTCAACAGAAACGGATTTGACGGGCCGCGCGGCGTCTTGAGCCGGTATTCGAATCCGTCCAAGGTGGCATCGCCAGGACGAAGCAGCAGGCCAGTATTCAAACGCCGGGCTCGTTCCTCAGTGGGAAACGTGATCTCAACGCTGAGTTGTTCGAGCGGCTGGCCGTCCACCGTCTGGCCCTTGACCGGTTTGCCCCCGGGCAGGTTGCGTCCATACACCAGGTAATTGGTTTTGGTGCCCGGCAACCCGCAGGGAGGAAATATGTAATCAATGTGCGGGCCGCTCGAGACCGTCAATCGATAGATATAAGCGTCCCCGCCCCGATAAAGAAAATCGTGCGCGGCCAATAGGTACTCCGCCTCGGCCGGCGCAGTGAAATCGATCAGGCCGGTGGTGCGGGCGCGTTCCAGCTCGCGGCCGGTGCTGTCGGCGATCGCCAGCACGGGATCCATGCGCGAATCGATGGATTCCGCCTCGCATTCCATCAGCACGCGCTGGGCTTTCTTGATTTTGATCCGGAACCAAGCTGTGGCGTTGGCTTGAGCCCGCCCATAGCTGGTCGTGTCCAGACCCAACGAAATGGCGCTGCCGATGGAAGTATTCGTCGAAGGCACCAAGGTCTCGGGCAACAACCCCACCGCGAAGGCCCGCGGATTGGACAAGCCGAATCGACCCACAAATCGCATCTCGTAGATGCCCGGAGGCGTATTGGAGGCAATCGTAACGGTAAACCGATCGTTCTTGGGCGTCGCCGTAATGCTGGAATGGGAAAAATGAAGTCCGGCCGGGTCGTCCAGATCCGACCCATTGACAGTTACTTCGAAGGTCGTGCCGGCCCGGCCGCCAGGCGGATAAACCTGCAAGATCCGCGCGACAGGCAATTGCGCGGAGGATGGAGAAATCCCCGCCAACGCTGCCAGGAGCAGCGCCGAGGACACGATTACGCGGCCGGTACAATCCCTCCGGCCACCCCGACGCATGGGCGAGTGCGAATGACGCATGAACAAAGGCATGGCTTCTCAGACGTAAACGACTGCGAATATTCGTAACAATTTCCGCGACCAAGTGCACGCAGGAAGTTGACCAGGCCCGGTTCGCCCCACCCGCAGCGGCTGATCAGCGAAGGAGGCGAGTGGCTTTTTCCATACTTCTCTGCGCCCATAGACCGCCGCTACAGCCTTTGTATCTTTCCCTCATCAAACCAATTTTTGCCTTTCCCGTTGAGGAGGGATGAGCCATAATCCACCCTGAACAACAGCCCGAGGGGATGCTTGAAGGTGTCGTGTGCCGTCCTGCCTTGGTTCCGGCACCCAACTGCGGTCATGGCATTCGAGGGTTAGCGAATTCGTTGAACGCCGTAGAACCACCTGCGCGTTTCAGAGAATTTGCCATCCTATCGGTCTGGAGTTCGTTCGCTCGAACGTAGTTCGCTCTGGCACGGACGTCGCCTGCCCCAGGCCGGCGCGCTCGCGCAAGGAGCCGAGCGCAGGAGAGTGAGCTGCGACCCAACCCTAGCACTGCTTGAAGTTTTATGAATGGACGTAACCCTTTGCCTTTTCCGCGTGGTTTGTTTGGAGTTTGGACTCCGTTGTTGTTCGTGGTGGGACTTTGCCTGGTTCCGGCGGTCCGGGCGCAGTCTGCAGGAGTAGCCGGCCAACCGGGCCAGGCCACTGGCCTCGAGACGTTTAACTTCGCCGACCTCAGCGAACGCGAGCGCCTCGAGAACGTCCCCATGCTTCCAAAGCCGCGCCCTGCTCTGCAACGCTCCGTCGCGATTCGCGGTTCTCGCGCCTCGGTCTTACCTCCCACTTCGCCCGTCCGGCCAGCGGAAAATCCGCCGGCGAACCCAGGGCGGGAGGGCGATTGGGGCTTCACACCGGCGGCTGACGTGGTGCCCTCCCCTGCCCCTTCGGCCAGTTTCCAGGCGTTGCCCGATGATGACACCGTGTTCGAACCAGATACGTCCGGCGCGGTCGGGCCCAATCATTTGATGGTAACGCTGGCGAGCCAGGTCCGCGTCCAGGACCGTTTCGGCGGCGCTCTTCAGACGATTTCTTTGCGCAGCTTTTGGGGAGTCAGCGGTCCGACGAACGTTTACGACCCGCGCGTGCTTTATGATCGAGCGGCGCAACGGTGGGTAGTGACGGCCAACGCCAATCCCGGCACCAACAATTCTTCGCTCCTCATCGCGGTGTCGCAGACCGGCGATCCCACCGGCAATTGGACCCGGCGCGCGGTTCGGACCGATCAGGGCAGCGCCGTGTTTCCGGACCTACCGAATGTGGGGCTGTCGCGAGATTGGATCACAGTCACGGCGAACATGTACGACAAGACCAATTATGCCTATTTCAGTTGTGACATCTGGGTGTTCGACAAGGCCAATCTTTATGCGGGCGGCGCGGGTCAATTTACTTTCTTCCGTTACCTGGACGCGCGCCTGGCGGAGGCCAGCGTGCTGGTCCCATCCGTCAATGAAGACAACGGGACCACCAACATGCTGGTGTCAAATTATGACGGGAACCTGGCCACGGAGGACGGCACCTTTGGGTATCTGAGGTTGTTCAGCATTACCGGGCCGGTGGGCGCCGAGGTGTTCAACGATTTCAGCGGCCCCGGAGGTACCAACGGCAATTTTGTCGGGCTCTTCACTCCCTGGACCAGTTTCCCGCCCTATTTCAATAATTTCGCCGCGCAACAGGGAACGGGGGCACGGGTCTACATTGGGGACGCCCGGATTCAGAATGTGGTTTATCGGAACGGTTTCCTGTGGCTCTGCCAGCATGTGTTTTTTCCGACGACGCTTCCGCAGCACACGGCTGTGCAATGGCTCTCGATCACGCCGGGCGGGGCCATCGATCAAGTCGGTTATCTCGATGATCCGTCCGGGATCAAATCCTACGCCTATCCGAGTTTGGCGGTGAACAATGACGGGGATGTGCTCATCGGTTTCAGCAGCTTTTCTATCAATCAATTTCCGAGTGCCGGTTACGTGTTTCACGCCTACGCGGACGGCGGAGGCGCCCTGCGCGACGAGAGCATCCTGAAAGCAGGCGAAGACACCTTTTTCATCGATGACGCCGGCGTCAACCATTGGGGAGATTGGAGCGCCACCGTGGTCGATCCGCAAAACGACACGGACCTTTGGACTCTCCAGGAATACGCCGCCGCCCACGCAGGCTCGGAAAGTCGTTGGGGAACCTGGTGGGGACGCGTCTCGCCCGAGGCCGATCTCGCGGCGGCCCAAACCGCTACACCTGAGGCTGTGCCGGCCGGCAGTCCTGTCAGCTATTCCCTTTCGGTGGCCAACCTTGGTTTCACCACGGCCACCGGCGCGCGGCTCGTCGACATTCTGCCCGTCGGAGCGGTTTTTGTTTCGGCCACGGCAACGTCCGGCTCGTGCGGCCACACCAATGGCGTGGTGGTGTGCAGCCTTGGCGATTTGCTGCCGGGCGCCAGTTCCAGTGCCACCATCGTGGCGCAGTTGACCCAGCCAGGAAGCACCAACACCGTCACTGCGTCCGGCTTCGGCACCGATTACGCCCCAGCCAACAACACGGCGCGTGTGAGCACCACCGTAAACCCCAATGCCGCGCCCACCATGCAGGCCATTTCCAATCGCACCATCACCGAGGATTCGGTCCTTGCGCCCATCGATTTCACGATCGGCGACGCCGAAACGCCGGCCGCCAACCTGGTCCTGACCGGGGCGTCCTCTGATCCGGCCATTGTTCCG
>DATLUX010000486.1:0-32762 GCA_035577805.1 Verrucomicrobiia bacterium | reverse complement strand
TGCGCCCGAGCTGCATTTAGCCGCGCTCCGGATCTTGGCGACCAACAGCCCCGACACGTTGATAGAGTTTCTCCAGCAAAAAAACGCGCGGATGACCCTGGCGGAACATCAAACCGCGCTTCGCCTGGCCGGCGGCGTTCCCGATGCGCGCGCGGCCGCCATTCTCGGCCACGAGATGGACGAGTTGTTGGCCGGACGACTGGCGCCGGAGTTGGCGTTGGACGTCTTGCTGGGTTGTCGTGGCCGTTCCGAGCCTGAGTTTCGAACCAAGATCGCTGCCTACGAAGCCAGCTTACCCTCCCAAGATCCGCTCGCCAAATTCCGGGTCGCGCTCGCCGGCGGAAACGTCGCCGCGGGCCGGGACATCTTCCGCACGGAAGCCAAGGCGCAATGCGTGCGTTGCCACGACGCCGGTGGTGAAGGTCAGCAAGCTGGTCCTGTTCTGACCGGAATCGGCAAACGAGTAGACGCCGAATATTTGCTCGAATCGCTGATCGACCCGAGCAAACGCATCGCCGAAGGCTTCGCGAGCATCCGCCTGGAATTAAAGGACGGGGACGAACTCGACGGGATACAGCTTCGGCAAACGCCGGAAGCTCTCACGCTGCGCCTGGCTTCAGGCGAGGTTCGCGCCGTGCCGCGCCCGCAAATCCGGCAGCAATCCACCAGTCAGATCTCGTCGATGCCCCCGATGGGCGATATCCTGGCCCTGGACGAACTGCGGGATCTTCTGGCCTATCTGCAAAGCTTGAAATAGGTCGGGCCTGGACTTTGGCTTTGTTACCACGGCGGCAGCCGCGTGGCTTGGATTGCACCTTCGCGCCTTCCTAGGCGCTAAGGCGATTTCGCCGCGGGTAGAATGCGCCCGGCGGCGATCATCCACGTTTCGTTCTCGCGCACCATCACATACGTTGCCCGGCTGCCCAACGATTTCACTTCGCAGTCGACCACTGCGACTTCCATGGAAAGGAACTCGACATTCGCGATGGGTAACTGGAAGTCGAAGCCAGCGCGAAGGCCCGCAAGTTCTTTGGCGATGGCGCTTCGTCCATAGACTCGCTGCCCGTTCGTGTTCAAGTAACTTGCTTTCGCCGTGTAGCTGGCAGCGTAGGCGTTGGCATCGCCCTCTCGAAGTGCTTTCTCCAAAAGGGCAATTCTCGACCGAATGGCGTCCATAGCCCTGCTTTCTTCGGGCACTGCAATTGCGCCGTTTAATCCGCGGGCACGAGAATCGGGAGATCGAACATTCGAACAAGCAGCCAAGGTCAGCGCTGCAAGCAGCAGCACTGGGACGAGGGAGCGGTGTTCAATCCGGGCCCTCCGAAGTTCGCCGCCCAGGAGAGGGATCGTGTCTGGATTCTCCATGCTCATGATCGCTTCAAGAGGGTGTTTCATGGATGCATGTAAACGGGTCGTCGGTGCCAAGTCAAATTCGATAGATGGGCGCGATAAGGCAGAGGGTTCAGCTCTTCCACCGTCGGATTACTCCCGTCAACGACGACGGCGACAACGTGCCAAACCTGATTCCATTCTCCTCTCCTCTGGTGGCGACTGACGGACGGGTGGCTCGCCAGCGTCGCCCCCTGGATCAAAGGACGGTCCGCATGAGTCCGTAAACTCCCAGACCGAGCGCGCCGATGGCGTCGCCGGCAATGAGCCCGCCGCCAATCAGGCAGCGGCCGCTCATGTCGTCGGGAAGTTCCTCGGAGGCCCCGGCCTGCTCTCGGGCCGAGTTCATTTGCAGAGATTCCCCGAGCGAAGCAACCACGCCGCCGCTGGCCCACCAGATCACCGTGATGAGTTCGACGAAGCCGCCTAGAGCATAGGCGTAAGGGCTGGGCAGAAAGAGGGCATCGATCACAAACGACGTGATGCGTCCGCGCGCGGAACGGGTCGTGAACTCGCGATAACGCCGGGAACGGCGGAGCGTTTTCCGCCCGATTTCGACCAGCACGCCCAGGGCAATTCCGAGCTGCAACGCTTTCATGACGTGCGGCTGCGAGCGGGTGATGCCGCGCAAGGCGCCCACCATCTTATAGGTGAACGCCGACTGCCATTGCTGCGCTCCCGGCATGTGCGGATCGGCAAACTGGTCCTTGGTCAGAATGGGGAAGGCGGTCATAAACAGTTTGGCGAGCGCCACGGCCAGCACCGCCCCGGCGGCAATGCCTATCACTTGATAGCGAAATTGGATGATGCGATTTGTGCCCAGGCGCCAACCGGTCGAACGATCCTGTTGCATGTCGCCGCCTTCGGCCGTCGCGATGGCCAGCACCGCAGCACAGAGCAGGCCCACTCCCGGATCCCGCAACCCCAACGCCGCCAGGACAAAGACCGACATGACAAACGCACTGGAGATCGGGTTGAAATCCGATACGCCCATCGCGATGCCATTGGTCAGGACGAAAATGAAACACAAACCCACCGCAACCGATAAAAAACCGATCGGTTGCTGCAGAAGGCGGCTTCCCAGGATCACCGTGGCAGCGCCCCAAAACACCACCCAGCCAATCAGACGCAGCAGATTCACCCGCTTCCAGTCTTCGGCCGGCGGAGACGGGTCGGCCTGCCGTTGTCGGGCTCGCCATCTCCGGACGGTTTCATTGAGAATCAGCACCAGATCGAGACTGGCCGCGCCCAGGATCCCGCCAAGAGAGATGATAAAACCGATCTTTCGGTACGGTTCATTCGGATTGAGCCAGCCGATTTGCACCAGGTGCGGCGTCATCCAGCGGCCGATTAACCCGACGATGAGCGGCGGGATGGCGATGCGCGCGCCGACGATCATGCCTCCGCCAAAGGTGGACGCGGACAAGCCGGTGGCCGCCAGCCAGCCCACCCTGGCTGCGGCCAGCGAACCGGCGAGCCCCAGCAGGATGCTGCCGCCCAGCTTGGCGACCGAACGTTTGAGCAACTTGGGATCGGTTAACGCACGCAGGATATTCGCCACCGCCAGACCGGAGGGATAAGTCAGTTGCAAGCGGTCCACCACGATCGGTGTGTAAAGCATGCCGATGCCCACTCCGAACATCCCGATGGCCAGAAAGTAGAGCACCAACTGCCAGGCCGGCGGCATGGGCATCCCCAGCCAAAACATCGCTTGGATTAAAGGCGCCATGGCGCACATTCCTGCCACGGAAGCGGCCATGGTTTGGATGTAGTTCGCGCCGTGTTTCCCTTCGGGTCCATAAGGGAACGTCACCACGCTGCCCAGGATCCCGGCCAGGACTTGGCCAGCCACATAAATCCCGATGGAAAAGTTCATGTAGGCCGCCGAGATGCCCCCCAACGGGCCCATCACGAAGATCGCGGAGAGTGCCAAGAGCAGATGGTAAGCCCGCGAATTTATGGCGGGCAGAAAGCGCCGCACGGTCATACGGTCGATGGCATCGGCCTCGGCCAACGCACCGCGCGCTCAGGCTCGGAATGGACTGTCTCAACGTTCGGGGATTCAGGGAGCATTGCTTTGTCCGAGTTTTAAATGGCCGAGACTGGTTGCCTGCGCGCCGGCAACGCGTTTTTGGCTTTTTCCGCGTGGATGCGCAAGACTGGGATGAAATCTCAGGGATGGCGAGGCTCTGATCTTTTTCCCGGAGAACGCGTTGGGGTAGAGTGAGCCCCTTCGACAAGCTCAGGGCAGGCCTCCTGACGTCGGCTGCTACCTGAGCGTCGGTCATGGGAAGAACGAACGGCGGTCACAGCCCGCCGCCGTGCGCTAAAGCAGCAAGAAAAGCGGCGGTCATAGACCGCCGCTACAGTTGATGGATCGAGGGCAGTGCTCGAATGCGCCCAGAGGGAGTTTCTTAGCGCGCTGAACGCGGACGCGGTCATGGACCGCCACACCGCACTACAGCGTCAGCGCGCTCGCAGACCTGCCGACAACCCGGTTAAGGCCGGACCGAACGGTAAAACCGTTGGGTTGTGCCAGCAGGAATGCTGTATGGACTCGCTGCACCGGGGACGTTGGCCCAGGGACCAGTAATGACTGCAGCCCCTTGCAACGTGTCGCTGAAGGTCACGATGCCAGGTGGGGCGATGCTAATGGTCGGCGCTGTGCCGCTGCTAAAGGGCCCATAATCCCTGAATTTTGAAACTGCGGAATGCCCGTATCCATCGGCCGTCGCGTTGTTATTCATCTCCGGGGCGTAAAACATCCCCACAAACACGGTTGGAGCCAAGCTCTCATCCTGATCGGGCGTCGTTGGGTCATCCGAATACGTGACCGTCGCAGGTCCGACCCAAGTGATGCCATCATCACTCTTATACGCCTGCAGCACTTGGCCCACTCGCTTAATCCGCATCCAGGCGGTAGGATAATTCGGAGCTCCTCCAAAGCCGTTTTGGATGGCATACATGGCCGGGTAAGTGGCGGGATCGTAGCGACCCCCTTGCACCGGGCGCTGAATGAGCTCGTAGGAGTTGTTGCCCGCGGCACCGCTCCACTGAACCACCGGGTTCACGCGAATAGTGAAGTTCTGGGACATCAGGTAGCCCGCGTCCACCTGGGCACCGGTTACTCCACTATCCAACGCTTCACGAACCTGAAGACCGGAACGCGCCCACTGGCTGGTCGGGTCTTGATACTCGACCCTCACGACGCGATCGAAGTCACCGGTCACCGATTCGTAAACGAAGGTTGCTTCGTCCTTGTTATCCCAATATTGACTGCCGCCGCTGATCAGATCGAAGTCTTTCGGACCCAGGGCGACCATTCCATCACTGAAGTCGGTGGTGCCCCGTTCTGTATTGTACTGGTCTCCGCCAATCCCAGTCCAGGACATGAGGCCCTCCAGCTTGACTGTCTTTGTGACCGGCGTCGTTAGCTTGTTCCCTTTCTGATCGCTGACGTTATTGACGGTTACGGATATGGTTTGGCCGGCCTGAACGCCGCCCAGGGTGAGGACGGCGCCCTGGTCGTAGGACCAGTAGGTGAAGCTCGCGATGGTGCCCGGGGTTACGCTGTAATTTGCCTGATTGCCGGCCTCGGTGTTTTGAACCTGCTCGTCAAACGTGACCGAGACCTGGAACTCCCCGGCGGCGGTCTTGGCTGCGGCGACGCGAGGGGCGGGCGGGAAGGTGTCTGCCAAAACGGTAAGCACGGCGTCGGAAGTGGTTTGTTGAATACCACCGACCGTGCTGATGACGGCCCGGTATCTCGTGTTATTGGCGGAGAGTTGCACGTTGGTTAAGAGGAGGCGCGCGCCGCTTGCGCCTGGAATGTTGACACTATTCTTCTGCCATTGGTAAACAACCGGCGTGCCCTCCGGGGTGGCGACTCCTCGTGTTTCAAACGTGACATCGCGTCCTTCCACGTTGGTGCTGCTTTGCGGTTGCAGCGCGATCGCAAGGCCAACTCCCGTGCCGTTTGCCATCACGCCCATCACCGAGCCGCTAATCGGCCGCAGGCCCGCCGCTGGCGTCGTGTCAGTTTCCTCTCGCGCCGCAATTTGGAGAAAATCCCCACCGCCTCCTTCCTTGAGCAAACCGAAAATGAGGAGACTCGCCCGTGGATCATTCACCGGCTGCGGTTCAGAGGTTTCGGGAGCGGGCGGGTCCATGAAGGTGCCACAGCAACCGGTCTCTTCGGCCAGGACGGCTGCGGTAGTGACGTCCAGCGTGCCGTCGGTGCTCAAGTAGACCCGGGAGGCGTCGTCGCTGCGGGTAAAGAACCTGTAACTACCGATCTGTCCGGGTGTATAGCTGAAGGACATGCGCGCACCGTAATTATCCGCCAGGTCTGTGGGGGTGCTGGCGGAGGCGACGAACCGGACCTCATCCGGGGTGTTGGCTTGGTATTTTGGGGAATCAAGAAGATTCTGCACCGCGGTCCCTGCGATGTCATAAAAGAATTCCACCTTGGCTAAGCCAGGGCTGAATGCATCGAACCGCAGCGCGACATCGGCGCTTTGTCCGGACTTGCCATCCACCGTCACTTTGACGCGATAAGTAGCCCCGGCATCACCCGCCGCCGGGGTGAATGTGTATTCGGCCTCGGTGGCTGCCCCGATCGCGACATTGTTTTTGAACCATTGATAGGAGACAGAACCAGGTGGCGCATAATAGACGGCCGTGAGGGTCGTCTCCTGGCCGGCCACGGCACTGCCATTCTTGAGGCGGGGCCCGCTCAACACTTTGGGAACATCGTCGGCATAGACCCCAAGGCTGAAGCCCGTGAAGTCGGGCGCCGTTCCGTCCGGCGGAGCCGGGCTGGGGCTGGATTCGGGATTGATGGTCATGGCGAGGTTATCCCCGCCACCGCCCTCTTTCTCTAAGAGCTCGAAGTAACGAGGCTGGTTGACGGTGAAAGACTGCGGCACCGAGACGTTGGGAGCAGGTTGGGCCGGATCGATCTTGGCCGTTTCGGGGCGTCGATCCACGGCGGCCCAGGCTCGACTCGGGTTCCATTCCGGTTCTCTGGCAATCAGAACTTTGTTCGCCGCATTGGTATCGCTACTCAAGTAGAGGACGCCTTGATCGTCCGAACACATCACCAAAAAGTAGGTGTCGCTTTGTTGTGAAATGAGCACGCCCGTAATCCGCGCTCCATAATTGTTGGCCGCATCAACCGGGATTTCCGGGATCGGCGCAAACACCACCCGGTCGGGAGAATTGGGAAACTTTGGACTGTCGGTCAGCGACGAAATCGTCGTGCCCGTGATGTTGTCGTAGAACTGGATCATGACGACATCCGGATAAAACTTGATCTCGGCGTGAGCCACCCAGGCTGAAACAAACAGAACGACCACGGCCAAAACGGCCCCTCCTGCCCAGGAGGCGGCATGATTTGGCTGGAAGTGCGCTCCGCTGCGGCGAAGTGGCCAAGCATTGGATAAAACATGGTTGGGAACCTTCATAGTACTGTGTCTCCTCGGATGGATCGGTTGGTTGTTTTGGGAATTGTGTCGTCCGCAGTAGGTCCCGCCAACAGTCCCGACGAACACATGAAGGAAATTCAAAACCCCCGACCTTGTCAGACTTCAGCAAGGATGCGCGTGATCTCCGCAGGCGCTCGGGTTTCATACTGCATTTCTACCCGACTCCGCTTGTCCTGTCTTTCGCCCCAGCGGTCAGTCATTTCGCCGTTTCGTGCGATCGTCGAACAAAGGAGGATCATCCGGTAACGGATTCTCGCGCCAATCGCTGGGACTGACTCCCGCGGTCTTGCGAAATGCACGCGAGAACTCATGCTGACGTTGATAACCCACTTGAGCCGCGATTTCCTTGATGCTTAAGCCGGTTTCCAACAACAAATGGCGAGCCAGAGACATGCGCGACCGAAGGAGCATCGCTCGAGGCGGCATCCCAAAATGGCGCCGAAAGCGGTGGCGCAGCCCCTCATACCCGGGAACCGCGTCGGACAACGCCCCGGACATTGAAGAATGCAATGCCTCCGCTTGAAGCGATTCCCATAGCCGCAGCAACCCCGTATCTTCGCCCATCGAGATTTTGGGTCGACTCGCGGCATGTTCCATCGTGCGATCTAACGAGACCAGCAACAAAATGAGCCATGCCCGCTCCGCGATCATAGACCAGCGTCCGCCCGAGATATGCTCCATGTGCATCCGCACAAAGATGCGCTTGAACTCCGCCGCTTCCGTCTCGGAGAACTGAACCTGTCTGCGTTCCACGCGGGGTTCGCGGATCCATCCTAATAGAGCGAGTTCCTCTCCAGGCTGAAAATGAAGAACCCAGGTGCGAAATGCTTGTTGGGGCGTGTTCTCAAAACGATGCGGCTCCCCCGGGGCGAAGAGGAAAATGGAGTGCGGATGGGCCGCGATATTTCGACCGCCATGCCCAATCGTCGTCGCGCCGTCCGAGATGAGCGTCAGTTCGAAAAACGGATGGGTGTGCCAAGGGCACTGGGCGCTCGGACCGTTGCAGAACGTGCGGAGAGAGATGACTCTGGATTTCATGGCTGCCGCGGAGTTGACAGAGTGCCTTCCGCCTAATCACAGCGAGGCAGTCGGACGTGGCTCGCGTCTGTTTTATAGTGCGACGAACTTGATGCGTGATGGGAGCACCGTCAACTGTGCAAGATGCAAAGCTTTCTCTCTGTCCTCGCGTTGCAACCGGAGCCGGAAAGGCGGCGGTCATAGACCGCCGCTACAGTTCGCGATTCAAATTAGGACACTACGGAAGTATGGTGTGCTTACAGTATGAAGGAAAGCACCAGCTTCGAAGCGTTGATGGATCCAGGCGAAGCCGATGATTTCTTCGACGTCGCCGATCTACCCGCCTTTGATCCGCGTGCCACCAATGGCTTTGATCGCACCAACGCGCTCTGGTTGGCGGAGTTTTCCCGCCTCATTTATCGCCGCGACAGTGACGAGTTCAAGCGGCCGGCCGGCTTTCGCACGCGCGATGAGTTTCTTGGTCCGCACGGTTGGCGGCAGGAACGGGCGGACTTTATCAACCTCGACGGCACCCGGGCCGCGCTGTTTGTGAATCTGGCGTTGCCCTGCGGCGTGCTGGTCTTTCGAGGCACGAGCAGCTTGGGGGACGCCCTCACCGATGCACAGTTCCTTCCGGATAACTGGCTGCAGGCGAGGGGAAAGGTCCACCGCGGATTCCGGGATGCGCTGGAGAGAGTGTGGAACCGAATCGAAGGGAAGTTAAGGCAATTTCCGCATCCGGTTTTTTTCACTGGGCATAGTCTCGGTGCGGGGCTGGCGACGCTGGCGGTGTCGCGCGCTCTGATCGAGAACAAAATGCCCCGGCCGGCTGCTCTCTACACCTTCGGCTCTCCGCGGGTTGGCGATGCCGTATTCACCTCCACGTTGAGCGGCGTGTATCACTGCCGCGTCGTCAACGACAAGGATATTGTCACAACCATTCCACCCCCGCTTCTTTTCCGGCACGACGGCGAATTGCACCACCTCAAGCCGGATGGCTTCGTCGAGGTCCGTGCGCGGGATGCCGACGAGGTTCCGTCGTTGAGCAGCGCGATCCTTTCCGGCACCAGCGCTCTCTTAAAGGACATCGGCGCAGGCTTGCGCACAGCCGC
Source organism: Verrucomicrobiia bacterium (assembly GCA_035577805.1). Lineage (GTDB taxonomy): Bacteria > Verrucomicrobiota > Verrucomicrobiia > Limisphaerales > JADJPG01 > DATLUX01. The sequence goes on along the minus strand of DATLUX010000486.1, from coordinate 23,758 downwards.
CTTGCCTCAGCATCTCACTGACCACGCGCCCAGAAATTACACGGCACGTTTGCAGGCCGCGCGTTAATCAGTTTTGCCGCGCCGCAGCGTTGCGCTCACTTGGAATTGGCTTTGGCGACGATCAAGTCGATCGCTCGCGTCCGCTCGGGCGATGCGAAGGACCGGGGTCCATCGCCCTCGTTGATGATGACAGTGATCCGGCCTCCAAGCTCCTTGTAGCGTTGCTCGACGACCCTCGTCTGCTCGTTGAACCACGGGTCATCGCGATCGCAGACGTGCACCAGCGGCACTCCGGCTTTGGCCAGGACCACCAGGTTGTCGAGCGGCGGCGTTTTCGACATCAGGCTGCGCAGGGCGGGATTTCTGCCAAGGATACAGGCGACCTTGTCCGCATGTTCAATGGCCCAGGCGTACGCTTCCCCGGCCGCTGTCCCGGTCCCTTCCATCACGGGTTTCCTCGAAAAACCGTGGTCGACCAAAAGTTGGTAGGCGTTGTTCCACTGCGTTGACACCGGTCCGGATTGCTCGGTGAGCGGCGGGATGACGATATGAAACCCTCGCGCCAGCAGCGCCTGGTCAATGAGGGCGTCCCGACCAATGGCATCCGCGCGGAATACCCACGGTTTTCCGGGCGCGTTGGTGGTCGGCACGATGATGGTCAGGCCGGTCTTGCCCCACTCGCTTTGGGTTTTGGCATCATAGCGATCGTAACACGGCGTGAAGCCCGGTCCGCGGCAATTGGCGTAGGTATTTTCCTCCTGGAGGTAAACATTCGTGCGGTCGAGGCTGTAATAATAGGACTTGATGTAGGTGTCGTCCGCGAACGCTGGGCGGTTGGTTGTGCTGGCCGGTAGCAGGTGCTGCTCGATCCAATCCGCGATTGGCCTGGGATTGCGCAGGCTGTGCGGGTGATGGGCCGGGCCGTCTTTGATCATGACCGTGATCTGGCCGCCCAGTTGTTGATAACGATCTTCAATCGGGATCGTGTTGCGCTGCAGCAGCGAGTCCTGGCTGCCGCAAATGTTCAGCAAGGCCACGCCATGCCTGGCCAGCCCGCCAAGCTTCGCGAATGTCTCCGGTCGAATGGCGGGATTGTCCGCGTAGATGCACGAGACTTTGGTGGGGTTGGCCGCGGTCCAATCGTATTCGTTGATGCCGCCTCGGCTCATGCCCACGAAAGCCGGCTTCTGAGAGAGGCCATGCTGTTCGGTGAGGTAGGTGTACCAGGCGTCCCACGGTTGGCCAGGATCGGGCGTGATGAAAGCGATGTGAAAGCCGCGTCGGAGCAACTCCACTTCCGTCTGCGGTTCGTGATCCCAGTAACACGCTTGCCACGACCAGGGATGGCCCGGAGCAGCTTGCTTCGGCACCACCACGATGCACCGGCGTTGCCCTTTGGGCGGCGGCCCGACCGCGAAGTCCTCCCCGTCCGGCCGCTGGAACGGCGTGATGGCAAAGTTGGTTTCGTTCATCAGGAAGTCGTGCCGCTCGAACCCATCGTGCCAGGTGCTCCTCGCACCTGCGAAGGGAACATAGGTTTCCGCGGCTCGCGCGACCGGGCGGTGCCACGCCAGCAGGGCAAGGGCCATCGCGATGAAGTTGGGTAAACAGCCTTTGCCATACTCGTTCATGTCAAAAGCAAGGGTTGAATCAGTGGAAAAGGCAAATGGAAACGCTTCGACGATGATGGGCGCATTCGAGCACTTGGCTTACTCGATGCCCACGCGGTAAAGGAGCAGCAACGCGCCTGCGGAATTCGTGTCGGTGTAGCAGGTGGTACCGCGGTTGCCGGGAATATTCCTGGCCACGGGCGCGAAGACAAAAGGCGCAGTGAGATTCGTGGCGCGTTCGAGGAAATAGCTCACGGCGAGTTCGCTTGGCCAACACACGGTTAGATCCGGGTTGGCGAAAGGCGAAAGCAAATGCAACACCGAGAAGCGATCGAGCGGATCGGTCAGGCATCGCCACTCCTGCCAGTTGTTCAAGCCGTCGCCGTCGGAGTCGACCAGGTCGGCCGAGCCATCGGCGGGCAAGCCGTATTGCTGGAGCCACGCATACGAGATGCTGGATTGCGGCGCCTGGAATTCGTAAGCGCCGACGTCCACAGTGCCGCCCACGATGCGCGGGTGGCCATCCAAGTCCAGACCAGCCGGGACGTCCGAATTGTTACCGGCATTGATGCAGGGTGAGTTGGAAGCCAGTCGCAGGTTGCCTTCGATCGGGAACAAGAACAGCGGCGCGTTGGTAAAGTTACCGACTCCATTGGTGGGCAGTGGCGTCGTGCAGCAGTGGTTCAACGTGCTCTGAAAATAATTGGATCCGGTCCCGGCGATGGAAGTGTTGTAGTTGCCATAGGCGATGGAGTTGTTCAGCGTACAATTATAGACGCCGCCTCCTTCGTAGGACGCATTGCCGGTCAGGCTGCAGTTGTTGAGCGTGCTGGCAAAGGCCGCGCCACCGCCATCATAAGCGGCGTTGTCCATCAGGCTACAGTTGTGGAGCAAGCTGCTCATCGCCCCGCCGCCGAGGATGGCCAGGTTCCCGGCCAGCGAACAGTTGGTCAGCGTGCAATTATGCGCGCCGCCCCCATCACCGTCCTGGATCAAATTTCGAATCAGGATGCAGTCGACCAGCGAGCTGTCCATCGCTCCGCCGCCCGTATAGTAAGCGGAGTTGCTGGAGACGTTGCAATGAGTGAGCCAGCTTTGGTACGCCCCGCCTCCCACATCCCCCGCATTGGCAATCAACGCGCAATCAATCAAGGTGCTGCTCGCCGCTCCGCCCCCCAACCGCGCAAAATTCCCTGCGATCGTGCAGCCGACCAACGTGCTCTCAGCCGACCCGCCGCCGTTGTTGGCCAAATTGTTGGTCAGAACACAATTCAGCAATATGCTCTTCCAGCTGCCGGCGCCAAGCGAGCCGGCTGAATTGCCTCCCAATGTGCAGTCCATCAAGATGCCGGAATAGGCCCCTCCTCCATTGAAGGATGCGGAATTGGCAATTAAGAGACAACCGGAAACCACCGCGTTGGTTGACTCGCACCAGACGCCGCCTCCGCTCCGGTCATCCACATCGAGGCGCGATGTCACCGTGGCTCCATTGGTGAGGGTGAATCCCTCCAGGACCGCGCCGTTCGTGAGCGACACACACCGCATCGTGCCACCGCCGTCAATCACCGTAGCTTGCGGCCCATTGACGCTCCGCAAGGTTAATGGACTGGCCACGGCCACCCGGCTGCTCGTCCCGCCGATGACGATTCGTCCGCCCGTTTGATAAACGCCGTTGCTCACCAGGACCAGGGCGCCTGGTGCGGCCTGTGCATCCACTGCTTCTTGAATGCTTTTGGCTGCGGTCGCCCAGGAATTGTAGGGCGGGACGGGGTTGCTGCTGTCGACGGCCACGTAATGCACCTCGTCCGCGACGTGGATGAGGATCGTCGCACTGATTCCGGCTGGATACGTTTGATTGTAGGCCCGCAGCACGACCGGATAATCCCCGCTGGCCGTCCATTGGTGGGTCGCGTACGGTCGATTACTCACCACCGTTCCATCCCCAAACTCCCAACGACTCGCAGTGAGCTGCCCATCGATCTGTGCTGCGAGTTCCACTGGGAATGCCCTCGTCACGTTCGTGTAATTGGCATGAATCGACATCGTCAAAGACCCGGTTTCATGGCCTGGATTGACTTGGTCACAACCGATGGACGGTGGGTTCGCCCACGGTTCACCATCAATGTCAACGCCGCCGGTGTAGTCCGGACTGCCCGCACTGCGGCAGGGCGAGGTGGCGCTGAGATGCGAGGCACTGGTCAGCTGGGGTTCATCGCTGAGATTGCCCACTCCCTCGAATGGCAGCGGAGTCGTGCAACTGTAGTTTATGAATTCGCCGATGTAATTGGGTCCTTCCCAGCGCGCGACGTTGTAATACACAACGCAATTATTCGCGTTGCAAAAGGACAGTCCACCTCCGTAATCAGCTGAGTTGCCGGTCAGATTGCAATTATTCAAATTTGCCGCGGATACCCCGCCGCCGGCCTGAGCGCGGTTGCCGGTGACGACGCAGTTGTTCAACGTGCCGCCATAAGCCCCGGCTCCGTCGACAGCCAAGTTGCCGCTGAGCGTGCAGTTGTTGATCACACCGCTCCAGGTGCCGCCGCCACTGGCGGCCCAATTGGTGGCGAGCACGCAGTTGGTCATGGTGCACTCGGAGGCTCCCCCTCCAACCACGGCGGCCACGTTGCCATGCAGAGTGCAGTTGTTGAGCGTGCACTCACCGGCGCCGCCACCTTCATACCCGGATGAATTGTCGGTCAGTGTGCAATGACTGAGCATGCTGCCCGCAGCGCCGCCGCCCTCATACCCGGCCGAATTAGCGCTCAACGTGCAGTTGCTCAGCGTGCACGCATAGGCCCCGGCACCGTAGCAAGCCGAATTGTCGGTCAGGGTGCAATCGTTGAGCGTGCAGAAATACGCTGCCCCGCCGGCAAAGCCGGCCCAGTTGCCGGCCAGCCTGCAGTTGTTCAGCGTGCCGTAATAAGCCCCGCTGCCGGCGAGCGAAGCAGAGCATCCCGTCAGGGTGCAATTGGAGACCAAAGCGCCGGCCGATTCGCACCAGACGGCTCCCCCACTGCGCTCCAGGTTATCGTCGCCCGCACTAAACGTTGCACCGTTGGTGAGTGTGAAACCTGATAACGCGGCACCGTTCGTCAGATACACGCAACGCACCGCCTCATCCCCGTTCGTTAGGCCGGGCACTTGGTATCCCTCAATGGTCGTCACAGCCGGACCATTCACACTGCTCACCGTCAAAGGCTGAATCACGGCCACACGGTTGCTCAGGGCACCGGCCACGATTCGTCCTCCCGTTCGGTAGACCCCGTTCGTCACCACAATTTGGTCGCCGGCCAGCGCGACGTTGATCGCCTCCTGGATGACCGTCGCGGCCGTGGCCCAGGTGGTGTAGGGCGCGGCGGGGTTGGGGTTGTTCGCGTTCACGTAGCGCACCGCCGCTACGACGTTGCCCGCGGTGAATATCAGCAGCACCATGGCGTTGGCCGGCTGACGAACGGAACTGAGGAGACCGCCCATAAGTGATTAAATCATCATCCATAGCCCGACGGAGGCTGTCAACGATGGGTCTTTCCTTCTCGTCAATCGAACGCAAAGGCTGCTAACCTCAGTGAGTGCTCAACGTCTCGCATGGTAACTCCGTCGATGGTGGCGCGGCCGATACGGCTGGGCGGCGGCCGGATGCAATCGAACCGGCACTCATCGATCACTGACTCCACGAGCACTCCGAATTTGCCGGGTGCGACCCGGGTCTACCGGGTTAAGGTGGAATGAGCGTGGGCCAGTTTAGAACGCGTTTTGCCATCGCTCGGGCAGCGCATCCAGTTCCATCAAGGCGTGCAGCAGGATTTACAGGAGGCAATCCCGGAGGCGTTCCCGCCAATCCGGGCGCGCGGAAAGACTCGGTGGTTTCACCTCGCCCAACCTTTGGCCTTCGCCTGTCTTGAGTTGCAGATAGTGCTCCGTGGCTCGTTTGGTCAGACGGCACAGTTCAATCCCGCCGAGTTGGTCTAATTTCTGGCAGAGCTCATAGTGCGGATTGGCCTGAAGTTCTTGGTCCAGTTTGAGCGCGAGATGATCCGGGAGGTTGCCCTCCGCGAACAGCGTGTAGTGCCAGCGACTGTCGCGATTCTCCGGCGCCAGCAAGGCAAAGGCAGTGTTCACAGCGCAAGCTTGCAGGGCAGCCGTGATCGCCCGCGTCACGAATTCCTCGGCCAGTTTCTCGCCGCAGAGGTCGGAGACGCCCTGGCCGCGACCGAGGAATTTCACCGACGGAGTTCGTTCTACAAATGCGTCCACCTCCACCAAATCGCCCAGTTGATACCGCCATAAGCCGCTGCCCGTCGTAATGATCACACGGTAGGTCCCGCCCAACTTCAGTTCGCCCGATCGCCACACGCGGCCAGCGTCGTCGGCGAACTCCAAAAAGTGCGAGCAAACGGCAAGTGGATGATGGCCATGAAAGGGGACCGAGATGACGCCTTCCGTGGCCAGCAGGCCTTTGGGTTGAATGGTCACTCCAGGCAGGCGTGTCGCCAAAGCTGCGGCGGGCCACGCGGATTGCGCGTCCGCCCAGCAACTGACGACGCGCAGGCGCGGCCACAATGAGCACGGATCCGTCGGATCGAGCTCACGTAGTTCGCGGGCGCGACGAGGTTGCGAGCGGCCGCAAACCGCCCCGCGCACGGCCTCGGGCAGTTGCGCGGCGTCCCGACATTCGCCCGAGGCAACATCGGAAATCAGTTCCCGCCAGAAGCCCGGCAACGCATCCAGAAGCAGTGTAAGGAATGATGGATGCCAAACAGAAACCAGCCTTAGCCCTGATCGGCGCAGCAGGCACAAAAGCGTCAGGTAGCGGGCGGCTTCGATATCAGAGACCAAACGCAACGCGGACGGGCCCGCCAACGCCGATTCCGCGAAACGACCGCGCAGGCCGAGGTAGGCGCTGTCCTTGTCGAAACCGATCGGCACCGCCAGACGCTCCGGGTCGAGCGCAATAGCGGGCGAGATCGACCAGTAGGCCGGACCCAGCGCAACCGTGGGATGTTGCCGGCACAGATCCACCATCCACGGACCAATCGCCGCGTTGAACTCGCGCTGGAGCGAGGCGGTGAATGGAATGAGCTTGCGCGCTCCGGTCGAGCCGCTGGTCGGGAGCAAGCGAAGAACCGGCTCGCTCGTCAGCACCGACGACTGGCCGCGGGCAATGCGCTCGATCCAAGGTTCCAGGCTTTCGTAGTTGCTCAGCGGCACGCGCTCCACCCAATCCTCGTAGCTGCGGATTGCGCTGAACCCGTGCGTCTGGCCGAACGCGCAATCGGCATTGCGCGCCACCAGTTGGCGCAGCACGGCGCGCTGGCTTTGCTCAGGATCCCGCAGGGCTCGGCGGAAACGATGCCAGGCGGGAAGGTTGCTCGCCAGCCAGGCACTGTTGCTGAGTGCGGCGGCGTTCATTCATCGCGAAACGATCCGCTCTCCTATCATTCGCCACCCGGCGCGGGTCAGGTTGGTCTCCGCAATCTCGGTCAGGCAAACCAGTTCGTCGCCGCGGGTGTGGCCGGGGTTACGTTGGAGGAAGAACATGACGTGCGGATCCATCTGCCGGCCCGGTGGCACCTCGCCCAACCAACCGCGAAGCTGTTGAGGGTGGGGAAAGCGCACCACGCCTGTCCTCTCGTCGTAGCAGGAGCCATATTGTAATCGCGCAATAGACATGAGCAGGCGCTGTTGGCATGGCGGCGTGGCCTCATTGTGACGCGGATAGAACTTCTTCCAAAACACAGGCAGAAAACGGTAGGTGCGGAAGCCGGAGGCCAGCAACAGCCAAACGCAACGCCGGGCAGGCTTTGTCTCCCTGATGTCATTCACTGCGGCGATCCAGGCGCGGGCCAGGGCCGGAGTGTGCCAGGCTGCAGGCGCGACAATCGTATCGCCCGAGTAGATGGCGGTGAGGTCATGCCCCTCATGTTCGACGTGACGAACCAGCAAGGTCGTAAAACCTACCAACTGCCCGTCGCGCCGGATTTGCACGACTAAATCCTTTTCCGCCAAGTCCTGCTCAAACTGGCTGCGCGTGATTCCCACGAAGTGCGCGGCCAGCAGAGCGAACATCTCATCCCGTTGTTCGAGAGCGAGAGAGGCGGGTTGAAGCAAGGTGTTCATAACAACGACACGTCCGGCAGCAATGGCGTGGAAACTGAAAACTCCTCGGACGCCGGCAACTCCGGCCAACGCACGCGATACAAACGACTCGGCCATGTCCGAACGTGGAATCGTTGGCACAGTTCCGTCACGCGAACGTCTCCGACGGGCAGCGCGAGAGTGAGCCACTCCACGGAGGCTACGGCAGCGCGAGGAAAAAACGCTTCGACGAAGGCGGGCAGCAATTCTTCCGCTCCAGTCTTGAACGCAAGCGGGGAAAGAAACGCTTGGGCCAGCACCGTGCCGGGAACAGGCAGGCGTGGGCGGCGCAGAACCTGATGCGCCAAGTTCACCAGCGGAAGCACCCTGCGCAACGGGCCGGCGTAGCCGCGAATCACCGTCTGGCGAAAGCCCCGTTGGTCCCAAAACGCGCCGCAGGCAACCAGTTGTCCGTCCACCTTCGCCAACTGCATTCGTTCCGCGGGCAAACCATGCGCCGCCAAATCACGGAGTTGCTGCTCCGTCCAGACCGTCGCGAACTGATAACGCTGGCCCTGTTCATTCAAGAGACGCACCACTGCGGGCAAGTCTGCGGATGTTGCCGATTCGATCCGAAGTCTAAAGGCACGAGCATGACGCGGCACCGCAATGAGCAGCGTCACGAGTTCGCCGAGAAATTCGTAAGCAGGCAGCCCGCGCAGTCCGCTCTCCAGAAGTCGGCGAGCCCGTGCGTTGTCCGAGGCAATGCTGGTGAAGAAAAGCTCCTCCCCGCTCTGCTGGCGGAAGAATTGATACCCATCGCGGACGATGTTGAAACGCCGGCGCGCCCGGGCATCAAGCCGCAATTCGGCAAGGTACCCCACGGTCCTGGCCCGGCCATTCACCCAGCATTGGCGTCGGGTGCAGCGGCCCATACAGGCCAGGCGATTCTCCTCGTAGGCCACGATGGTTTGATCCACGCCGCCGCCCAACCCAGTCCCGCGAAAGTAATCTGGCTCCCGCTCGAAGGTCACACTCACGGCGCCCCGCATGGAATTCTCACGCAACAAACGCCGGATGCCGGCCTCGTCCGCCTCATGCGCCACTGCGAACCGTGTCGTTCGGGTCAGTCCGTTCTCAGCAATGGTCCGGAGCATGATTCGTCTCCAAGTGGATAGTGGTCGCGCAGGCTCACATCCCCGCGATGCAGCGCGTTAATGAGGTAGAAATTCCGCCACATAAAACCATCGGCCCGGTTCACCGCATCGAAGCCGCGACGCAAAATGCCCGGCCAGGAGTAAAACCGACGTCGCGCGCCCAGACAGCCCACTTTAAGTTCCTCGGGACTCATGCCTTTGGGCCGAAACGGAATGCAGTTGTAGCTATAGCCCTCGTCAAGCCACCACGATTCGTAAAGCATGCGTCCCTCAGCCTCGAGCCGATGGTAAAGCGGCGTGCCAGGAAACGGTGTCAGGTGATTGAACGCCGCAATGTACATCGCGTGTTCCTCGGCGAACTGCACGGTCTCAGCGAAACTCCCGGGCCTGTCGCCGTCGTAGCCGAAGACAAATGTGCCATAGAGCCGGATGCGGTGCCGGCGGAGATTCGCCAGCGCCTGGGTGAATCCGCCGCGCGCCGTGTTAAAACTTTTGTTCATGGCGGCGAGGTTTGCCGGATTCAGGCTCTCAAAACCAATGAGCACTCCCTGGCATCCGCTGCGAACGAGTAGTTCGAGGAATTCCTCGTCGTGCGCTGCGTTGATGCTCGACTGGCCAACCCAACGGATGCCCAACGGGATCAGCGCCCGAAAGAACTCTTTCGCCTGAGGCAGATTCGACGTGATGTTGTCATCCACGAAAAAGAAAAGCTTCTTGTCGCGCTTGATGGCCGCGAGTTCGGAAATGATTTCATCCACCGGCCGCCGGGTCTGGCTTTGCGCAAAAACCGTCTGCACCGCGCAGAAATCGCATTTGAAATGACAGCCACGTCCCGCCTCCACCAGACCGATCGGCAGGTACCGCTTGCCTCGAAAAATGGAACGGTCCGGCCGCAATCCGACCAGTGCGGGCCGGGCCGTTGCGCGATAGAACTTCTCCAGTCGCCCATGCCGGGCGTCATCCAGCACCTGCGGCCAGAGGTTCTCGGCTTCACCGATCACGACCGCCTCGGCGTGGTGCGCCACTTCGCCCGGGCAAAGGCTGGGATGAAAACCACCCATCACCACCGGCACGGCTCGACGCCGATACTCGCTGGCAATCTGGTAGGAGCGCTTTGCGGTGTAGGTTTCGACGCTCATCGCCACGAGGTCGGTTGGCTCGTCGAAAGGGATTGTCTCCATCCGGTCATCGTAGAATCGAACCTCGACCTCACGCGGAGTCAACCCGGCGAGCGTAGCCGCGGGCAGTGACTCCATCTGCCAGGTGCGAATGTACCCGCGGTCGCCGCGCCGCCGTCCGATGCAGGGATGAATGAGGGTGAGCCTCATGCAGGAACCGAGTTCAACGGAATTGATCCCGAGGGGGCGTGTCCAATGATCCAGTCGCAGTTATAGAAACGGCTGAGATTGTTCGCATAAAAACGATAGCCGAGGTTGGTCCCCAGTCTCACCGGCCAGGGTGCCGGCGAGCGGCGCAAACGCCGCGCGATGGAGCGGAAGCTATAGGCGTGCTTCCATGCGGTCTCGATCCCAGATTGCAACTCCTGGACGCTCATGTGGCGAGGCTGAAACACGACATGCTGCCCGTCGTAGAGTTCCCAGTCCCGGGTCAGAATGCGGCCTTCGGCTTCCAGCCGCTTGTAGAGCGGCGTGTTGGGAAAAGGTGTCACCACCGCGAACCGCGGCAAATCAATGCCGGTTGCAACCGCAAACTCAGACGTCTTCAGGAACACGTCCGGCCTGTCGTCATCAAGGCCGAAAACAAAACAGCCTTGCAGCGCGATGCCTTGCGCGTGCAATCGCTCGACCACGCCCGCGTAGTCTTCCGGCGAGTTGAAGCCCTTGTGGTTCTGCCGGAGATTGGCGGTGGAGATGGACTCCAGGCCCATGAGCAGGCCTTTGCATCCGCTGCGCGCAGCCAGGTCGAGCAAAGGCTTGTCACTCGCCAGCAATACGGTCGCCAGCCCATACCATTGCACCCGCAGCGGAATGAGTGCGGTGAAAAGCTCCAGGGCATAGGCGCGGTCCGCGATCAGATTCAGGTCCACGAAGATGAGCTTCCGGGCTCCATGCTGTCGAATGTCCGCGGCCACTTCCTCAACCGGTTTTTGGAAGGGTTTGCGTCCCCATGCTGTCGGCACCACACAAAAGTCACAGGCATGAACACAGCCCCGCGTGGCTTCGAAGACGTTGCTCGTGAGGTACCGCTTCGAAGGCAACAAGTCGCGACGGGCGAAGGGCCGTCCGCCCAGGTCGAGCCCAGGCGACTGCCGATATTCCTTGGCCAGTTTCCCGGCGGCAAAGTCGCGCACCAGCTGCGGCCACGTCTCCTCCGCATAGCCCACGACCACGGCATCGGCGTGAGGCGACGCGTCCTCGGGGATGAGCGTAACATGCGGTCCACCGAGCACGACCGCGATGCCGCGGGCACGAAAATGATCAGCGAGTTGGTAGGCGCGGCGGGCCGTCCCGGTAATCACGGTGAGGCCGAGGAGATCGGCCTCCAAATCGGGCGGCACGTCCGTGATGCCTTCGTCGATCAAATGGATCTCGGCTGGAACCTCCTTCGGCACCAACGCGGCCAGCGTGGTCAAGGTAAGCGGCTGGTAGCGCAACGACTTCTTCCAAATGCCACCCCGATGCCGGTAGAGCGGACCTTTGGGCGAGATGAGCGCAATTCTCAGCACGGGGCGAAGGCTAGCGGGGTGAATGTGCTGCTGCAAAATTGAAATTACTTCTCAGCCCATTAAGAAATGCGATGCCGGCGCGGTAAGAACACAGGCCCAGCACCCACCCCGTGACCACATCGACGAGGTGATGCTGATGAGTCAACACAGTGGAGAGGGCGATGGCGGCCGCCCAAGTCCACAACAGGATGCGGCCCACCCGTGACGCGTGGCGCGCGAAGCCCTTCACACAGGCAACAGAGAAGGTCACGTGCAGCGAAGGCACCATGTTGTAGTCGAGGTTCAATTGGTCAGCAAAACGGAAAAGGCCGGCCCAGATGCCGAGTTCCCCAGGTGGCGCGAACGCGGCACGCGCGGGCACGAGCAGAAACCCGATGCCGGCGACGACAGTCGCGAGCGCCAGCGCGAGAATGAGGGCGGTGAACTCGCGACGCTCACGAATGATGAACGGCCCAGCGAGGAAAAGAGCGTAGATGCTCATGTACACCAGGACTGCGCCCGGCACCAGCGGGATGGACATTTCGATGGGAAGGTGAATCGGCACGCGCAGGTTGCGATGGGCGGTAAACCAATCGCAGCCGCCATACACGATCACAAACCAAACGCCATTGGCGGCAGACAGCAGCCAGGCCAGACGCAAGTGGGCCCAGCCGGGCCATCCAAGGAAAGACTCCTTCATCGCGCGAAGTGGCGAAGCAACGCAGCCAGCAGCGGACGCACATCCTCCCGCGGGCGCAGGTAATGGTCGGCACCCCAGACCGGGCAAAGCTGGCCCGGCCACCGCGGAGCGTCCGAGAGGAGGATAGATCCGTCGTTCGGACCGAATGCTTCCAGCCGGGCATGGCAGCGACGCGCGAGCCCATTGTGCAGATGCCGTCGCAGCGGAAACCCGACCACATGCACCGCCTGCAGATGGGCTGGCAGGGTCAGCGGAAAATCAAGCGTGCATCCCGGAAAGCGCCGCAAGTCCCGAAGGAAGTCCAGCGAACGTCCGCGAATGCGATAGACGAAGCGGTTGGCCCGCGCGAAAAGGTTCGGCGACAGGAGCCAGTCGGCCATCGGCGTGCCATCCAGGATGCCGCAGAGGTTCACCCAGGCGGCCACGCGCTCGAACACTTGTGCCGCGTCGGGGCGGGCCAGTGCGGTCTTTACGTCGCCGCCGCCTTTGCTCACCGAAACGAGAATCAGCCGCTTGCAGTCTGACTGGGAAAGCCATCCGCGGAGCAGGCGCGCATTCTCCTCGAGTGAACCAGTGCTGGCAACCGGTGTGACCACAAACGGCAAGCCGACTTGGGCCGCGACTTCCTGGACGACGCGGCCATCCGCGCCCGTGCGCGGATTTTCCCGATAAAAGGCTCCCGGAACGATCGCCACGGTTCCATCCAGGCCCTTGGGATCAGCTTGTTCAGCCAAAGCACGCAAGAACGGACCATGCTGATCCGACTCGACGATGCGCCGGTGCAGTAACGCCGAAGCAAAATCGCACCCGGCGCGCTCGGTCAGTTCCCGCAGCAATTCTGGCGTAAACTGATCGAGACGGCGCGGGCCGTCCCACTTTTCGATGCCCGCAAAGAGGGCGCGCTCCGACGTGTCGGCAGGTTCAGGAAAGAAGTATTTCACGCGCGTCGCCCGCGGCGTCCCAGCAACCAGCCGCCGACCAGGCCGGCGAGCAGGGCGCCGACGCCGATCCACGCGAGCAGCTTCTTCGCCGCGTTGAGCAGTGGGTTGTCGAAGATATTGTCCGAGGTATGGAGGTTCGCGATCAGCCATTTGCCGCCATCCTTGACCAGCGTCGCTGACCACCGCCCGGTGAAATCAAGCTGCCGCCCGCCGGCCAACGTGAAGTGTTCGTGCGCACTGCCGAATGCGATCGCGGTGTCCCCTCCGTAGAGGATGCTGAGTTCATCCACCTTCACTTCCGCGCCGAACTTCTCCACCACCTTCGCTGAACCGTGCAGCATTTGGTCGAGATATTTGCGAACGCCGTCGTGCCCGCGGCTGACCGCGGCGTTATGCCAGGTCACGACGACATTCGTGTGCAGAAACGCCAGCTGGGCCTCGATGTCACCGGCATTCATGCCGGCGAGCAGCCCGTCGCGCACAGCGCGGAGTTCATTATGCGCGGGGTCCTCCTGGGCAGGGGCGGCGAGGGTGAATAGGCAGGAGAGCGTGGTGATGACGAGTTTTATGTTCATGCCAAGGCGGGTTCGACTTGCGGGGTGGGCACGGCTGTCTGCGGCAACGTCACGAGCCAGTGGAAGTAGTTGATCATGTCCTCATCCGCCTCGACGAATCGCGAGGCCTCGTAGCGGGTGCCGCGGATTTGCCGCGCTTCATCGGCCAGATAGCCGTGGGTGAAAAGCCGCCGCACCCATAAGGCGAGTGGATTGGCCGGGCGCGGGGTAAGCACAATGCCTTCGCACAAGGTATGGCCGTTCTCCAGCGGGCGCGTCACCATGAGAAAGCGGCTGCGCGCACGCCTAAAATTGCCGGTAATGCAGACGAAGGTGCCGCCCCAGACGGTGAGCGAAATCTCGACGACCTTGCCCGCACCGAATCGCAGCAGGCGATCGAGCGGCGTGCGCCCGAGGACTTCGGCGCGGTAACGATTGCGACGCGCGAATGGTGCCGGGCAGTCGATCTCTGGCGGCGCGAGCAGCCGCCGGTCATGCACCGCGTCGAAGTGCTGCCGGTCGAAGGCATGCGCGGAATTCACGAACCATGAACAATCCGCCTCGTATCGGAACACACGGCCGGCGGCGTAATGGTCGGCATTTTCGCCGAGGAAAAACGGGAGTGGAAACAGCGGCGTTGGGCCGTTAAAAAAGAAAACGTAGCCGTGACGCTCGACGACCGGGAACGTCCGTTGCCGCGCGAAGCGCGGCGGTTGGGCCATGCCGGCAGCGTGTGTGCAGATGCCATCGGATGTGTAACGCCAGCTGTGATACGGGCAAATCACCGCGTCGCCCTCCACCCGTCCGCAACCGAGGTCCGCGCCCAAGTGAGAGCAGCGGGCATCCATCACAGCCAGCGCACCGCTTTTGCCTCGAAACGCAACGAGTCGCTGGTCGAGCATGGTCTTGGACACCGGACCGTTAGCCAGCTCGCCGCTCGCGCCGAAGAGATACCACGACGCCGGCCACGTCGGGAACAGGTCGATCGATGGGGCGCGTTTCATTGGACCACCCGGCCCGCAAAGCGGTTTTCGACGTGTTCCGTGGCAGGCCGCGGACCACGCCACATTTTGAAGTAGGCCCCAACGAGGCTGCCGCGCGTTTCGGGCGCCTCGCCCAACCGGGGAAGATAGAGCCACGGCACGGTCGGCTGCGCGTGGTGATGGCGATGCCAGTTGTGATTCAACCAGACCAGATCAAGCAGGCGGAGCGTCCGCAGGTTGCGCGCGCCCTTCAGCACATCACGCTCTGTGCCGTAATGGTGCGCGTACTGCATGGCCGACCAGATAAAGCCGAAACCAAACATCACCGCGAAATAGTGCGCGAGCGGAATCCGCCACGCCCAGAGGAGGCCGGCATGGAGCCCGATCGCGGCGAGCGCCTCCGCCTGGATGAGCCGCTGGTAGCGGGGGTTTAACGATTCGACAAAGGCGTCCGTCGCACGGTCCATGCGCGCGGGCATGGCCAGCGAGGGGCGGAAGAGGACAAAAATGTTTGTGACGTAAATCAGGACCCAGAACAGTCCGGTCAGCGTGCCGTAGAGCTGGACGCATTTCCAGAGCCGGCTTTCACCCTCAAAATACAAATCGAACGCCTCATCGTCGCTGCGATTGCGGATGTGGTGACCAATGTGCCCCTGGCGGATCAGGTGGAACGGCGCGGGGAAAAACAGCGCCAGCATCGTCCCGACAAAGTCATTCACGCTACGACGCGGATGAAGGATGCCGTGCTCGGCCTCATGCAGCATGGCGTAAGCGGAGTTCATCACGACACCGTACCCCAGAGCGAGAAGGAGGACCGCCCACCAACTCGTTACGGCTGCGGCCGCCCTGAAAATTCCGAGCATCACCCCCAGTTGCACCGCGGCGATGCCGAGGTTGAGTCGCGTCGGAATCCGATGCCGGTTCATGCTGGCGAAGGAACATAGCCGGGCAACGTTCGCGAGAGCAATGCGAATTCAGGATGGCGGTCGAAGCGGTCAAAGGCGCGTGGTGTGATCGTGCGCGAATAGAGATGACACAGGTAGGCGGCATTGACGCTCAGACCGGCCATGGCCCGGCACAAGGCCGAGCTTTCCAGTTCGGGGAATTCGCGGGCCAGCCGCTGGACAACGTGCAGACCAGAGCGTTTCGGCAGCAGGAAGAATTCACCGACCAGCCAATTCAGGAGCCGCGCATTCAAGACCCGCAGCGCTCGTCCTGTCCGTGGCCACAGCCACTCGAGCAGTTCTTCATCCCAGGCCACGTGACCAACTTCATCGGCAAGATGCGCGCGGTGGGCCGCCACGAATCGCGAGTCGAGCAGCGCCGAATGTTGGAGGCAGACGCTCGAATAAAAGAGCGAGCGTTCCTCCTGCATCAGGGCCAGCCAAAGCACCACTGGAAAAAGACGCGGCTGGCGGCAAACCTCGCGCACCGCCGCCCGCCCAACCGGACCAATTCCGACAAAGAAATAGTTGCTTCGCGCGTACAACTCCGGTGCCGCCTGCTGATTCAGCCGGCGAAACATTGCCGTGTGCCGCTGCTCCTCCTCGCAAAACTCTCGCACCCCCTTGGCCAGAGGCGGTGGCAGCGCCATCCGCGCCAAGGCGCGCAAGGCTGGACTCAGCATCTCTTGTTCGAAGAACGCGACCTGCTCATTGAAGTAGAGCGCGTGAAGCTGGTTATAGCGCAACCGCACCGCGTCCGGCAGCGAGCCGTATTCGGCAGTATGGAAGAGCGGCGTGAACTCCTCGAGGATGAAGAGTTTTGTCGCTTCGCTCCGGGCCTGTCCTGTCACAGGTCCGGATTCGCAGTTTAGAACGCGTTTTGCCATCGCTCGGGCAACGCATCCAGTTCCATCAAGGCGTGCAGCAGGATGCCCACCCCATTGGTTGCTTCATAGTAAGGTTTCGCCGGATGGCCTTTGAACAGGCCGTTAACATAGAGTCTGTCGATCGCCAGACGCGCCACTTCCTTGGCCACCGTAAGGTACTGCTCATCTTTGGTGGCGTGGTAGGCGTGAACAAAGAAGGAGACCGTTCGGCCGTAGTCCTCCGCGTAACTGCCATCGCTGTAGCGCAGTTGCGGCATGGCTTCTTCCAATTCCTTCTTCCAGCGACGGCCGGCTTTTGGAGGGAGTTGCTTTTCAATCAACCCGGCCCAACGCCGAATCGCCGTCAGGAGTTCGGCATCGCCGATGCCGTTGGTGAGCGTCAGTTCGTAGGCATACACAAAACTCTGGGCGGTGATGAGCGGAAATTCGTAGGAAAAAATCGACGTCTTCCAGATGTCGACCGGACCAGTCGGCGCCCACGCATCATAGCCTTGTCCGCGCGGTTGTGCCGGCACGACTGTGCCATCGAGATGGAGCATCGCATAGTACGTGCGCAGCGCCGGATCGTAGGCGGCTCGATCGTAAGCCTTGAGGTACGCGATGGCCACGTCGCGAAACCACACTTCCCCCGTCAGTTCGTAGCAACGCAACAGTTGCGAGGCATGAGGCCCGGTGAGCGTAGTAAAGGAATGGGTCGCGTCGTAACGGTCCTCGGTTGAGGGCGCGTCCGGCGCGAGGCCGCTTTTCGGATGCCGATGGCGCCAGTGCCAGTCGGCGATAATCTTAGCCCGCTCTAAATAGACCGGTTCCTTCGTCTGGCTAAACATGAAAGCACAGGCCAACGCGAACGAACCGCCGGAAAAAGCAAAGTCGCAACCAACCGTCTTGTCATCATGTCGGTTGTGTTGGCCGGTCCTTTTATCGACGATGTGCCATTCCCAGATGCCATCGATTTCCCGGCGAGTTGCCTTCGGGTCCACCCGATACAACTCAGGCCATTCCGGGTGATAAACCAGGATTTCGTGCGGCCCTTGACCGTCTCCATCGCCTCCGGCCTTGTCCGCATAGGCATCGTAGAAGATGTGCGAACCCCACACCAGCAACCCATTCGGCTTCACCGCGTACTTGAAGTAATCCCGCACGTAACGGTCGGCCGCCTCCGCGTACCTGGCATTGCCGGTCAGTCGGGACAGCCGGTACATAACCCGGAGGGTCGCTTGGTCATACCAAAGATTGGCCCCGGCCGGGTTACGCCGCTGCGGACGTCCCTCGTCGTACACCTGCCCGTCCAAGAGCAAAGGGTTTCGTGGCGCCGTGCGTTTTTCCACATCGATCATGCTCATCAGCATGTCTGTGCGAACCGGGCCGTAACGATCAGTGCCGTCTTGGATCAGCGCCTCCACGCAGTTCGAGACATAATTGCGCCAGGGCAAATAAGCTGCCGCCGGCAACTGTGGTTTGCGTAGCAGACGGGTTTCGTTGGTCTTCCCGCCGCTGGATTGGAAGAGAGCCATGGTTTCGGCCGCGGACAGAGCGCGGTCATAGATCCGGACCTCATCGAGCAGCCCCTCGAAGCCGTCTCCCAGCAGCAGGTCGGACGACACATTCTCAAACGGGGTCATGCCGGTCTTCTGCGCTTCCAGGATTCCATTGCGATAAGTCTTCATGAAATTCTCTTTTTGGCTGGCCACGAATGTGAAGTGCTGCCAGGTGCCAAGAATGGACTCGGGCGGTATGTAACTTAACTGTCCGCCGGCGTGATTATTCCCGAAATCAAAAACGATCATGCCGTCCGGATAGGTGGCGATGCATCGGCACACATGCTTGAAATCGTACGGACTCAACGAGACGCTGTACTGAACCTGGTCGATCCTGGCTTTTTGCCAGAAAGAGATCGTGATTTCGCTCGACGGCAGCTTCAGGCCAAATCCTGGAATGCGAATGGCCTCCGGGCTTTCGCCTCGCTTATTCCGATGATCGTCCAAATTCGGGAAATGAAACGCCATTCCCAGTTTGCCCGAGGTAAAATCCACTCCGATGGGGACCAGGGCATGGTTGGCGCCGGCCAGATCATCGCCGTCGCCGTCGGCCGGCCACCAACCAACCAGGCCAGGTGGAATGGCGGCAGGCGTGGCGGCCCGAACGACTAAGAACGGTCGCAATGAAGACGCCGGAAGGATCCCCAACCCCGCGATCAAAATCACGCGTTGCACCCATCGCCGCATTTTCAGGCGCAAAGTCAGTGTGGTCGGTTGGTTCGTGCTCGTCAGAGGCATAATGCCTGAACGAGTTCTTGACCAATACTATCAGAATGACAATGCAGGATTACACGCCATTCGCTAATTAATTAGCGGCGCGTGTCCCCTTTTAGTTAGGTGACCTGCGCTGAGCTGACAAAAAAGGGATGCCCAGGAAGCAAACACGGTTGACCGATGGGTCCGGAGAGGGCGACCCAATTGCGTGTGATTCAGGAAGCTGAAACCCTGCTTGGACGTTTGCACGCTCCGGCGTCGAATTCGGGATCATTGGTGGCATCTGCAATGTCCTTATCGGATTGATCCCGGTGATCCCGGTCACTTTTCCATTCCGCTCCGCTTCTTCAGGCGGGCCAGGGACGCGGTGGCTCGCTGCAACCGTTCAGCCAGCACTCGGCATAAGAATCCATACAACGCCGCGTAATAGGGAGCTTCGAGCTCGGCCGATTCAATTTCGTTTAAGAATCGTTGGTCGATGGCCAGACATACCACCTTAGTCCGGGCCGTCACGGTCGCCGTGCGGTGCTTGATCCCCAACAAGGCCATTTCCCCAAACACCTCCCCGCTCCGCTCGAACGTCGCGATCTGTTTCCCGTTTTTCGTCACCTTCAGCTTACCCCTCAGCAGGATGTAAATCCGGTTGCCTTCCATTCCCTCCCTCATGACCGCTTCCCCGGGCTCATAGTGAGCATAGCAACTCGAGAACAGGATTTCTTGCAGGTGCCGCCGGTCGAAGGCCTTCAAAAATGAAACATCCTTCAACAGCTTGGGCAGCTTTTCCACGTCATGGAGATGGGCAAATTCTTTCAAGGCGGCCGCAGCCTAAACTGCTAGCGCGCAACTCTGCAAGGTCTATGCAAAATGCTCTCACGCATCAGCTCACAGCGGCTTTAAGGGCGGCCAACGGCCCGCCACGCGAAGTTAAGCTCTCGGACAGCTTGATGAGCTCGGATCCTGGTCTTTCCGAGGCGGCAGTGGCGGACTTGCAGGTGGTGAACTCGGGATGTCAGGTGCAGATGCAGATCGCTCAGGGGGTAATCCCGCCTGCGGCCCGCTCGAGCTGAACAGCAATCGACGAATATCAGCAGGAGGAAAGGCGGCGTAAACTTCATCGGGTTAGGAGGCGATCAGGGAACAATCCGCACGCGATAGAATTGGTTTGTCATTTCGATTGGATCGGCGACCGGAATTGCCTGTCCCGTGCCCAGGAGTGGCAATCCAACGGGTACCCATGGGGTTGTGTTCAGAACGGCAGTATGTTCGAGCTGATAAGCCTTGCCGGCCACACTTTCAAATTGCATTCGCAGTATGCCGTTGGGGGATGCGAGCGAGGAAATACGCAACGTGCTGCTCGCGCTATTGGGATTCGTTCCAGCGCGGAACTCCTGCAGGTTTGTCAGGCCATCCGCATCCGGGTCTGCGCCCGCAACGGAATTAGTCGAGCCAAAGTGCCGGACTTCCCATGCGTCCGGCAAACCATCGCCATCGAGATCGGTGTCCGGACCAACGCTGAAGTTGCCGCTCACACCGAAATGCCCACTGGCATCGCTAGCCGTCAGCCACATATTGGCCGCCGGCTCCATCACGGTCGCGTTTCCAACCCAAACTCCATTTGCAAAAACGGACGTAGCGCGTGGCGCGACCACGATGGGAATGGTGCGACTTCCGTCGATGACCTCGATCTCGTCCCACCATGCTTGTGTGTTGTCGAAGTTGTAGAGGTGCAATGAAGCCACGTCATCCAGGAATGCATTCCGGAACGGAACATCCGAGGCAATCTGCTGGCCATCGACGAAACAATGCACGCGGCGGCGAGTCCAATCGAAGACGATGGAAATGCGATACCAGCGGTTGGCGACGTAGTTAGTCCCTTGAAGCCCCGCATTGGGGTCCAGAAGCCCCATCCGTCCGGAAGCTCCCATATAAAAGCGCACACCCACGCCGAGGTTGCTGCTGTCATTGCCAACCGCGAAAAATCCGCCTGCCTTGTTGGTGGCGCTACTGCGCACTGAGAAATTGATCTGGTCCGGGCGCATGCTGAAGCGCGGAAATGCGTAATAGTAGCCGTCCACGTGCTTCTGATTGCCCCCAATCAGAGTGAAACTGTATCTGCCGACTGCAGCGTTGGTGGTGACTTGCTGGTTGTATGGACCGGGACGGACCCTTTCCACCACCCAACCGGTGGAGTTACCGTCCTCGAAGTTATCCTGGAAAAGTGCCTGACCGCCAGTCAGCGCAGTTCCCGACAGGCTGACCGGCGCGGTAAAATCGGCGAGGATTTGATTGGTCTCGCCTTTGGCCGTCAGCATGATGGCGATCGGCTGGCCAACGTACTGTTGGGTAGCGATGGCGCTCCACTGCAACCGATCGATTAACGGTCGCGTTCGGAATTGCCAGACAGGCCCCGCCGTCTGGCTTGCGCTGCGATTGGCGACAATTCTCCAGAAGTAAACCGTGTCGGGCTGTAGATTGGTCACGTTCCAAGTCGCGTTCGATGTGTTTCCGCGAAACTCAGCTGCGCCCGGATTGGCATTGGTTCCCAGATACACATCGAAGCTCGTCGCACTGGCTGAGGTCACCTGGAGCGCGATGTTGTCCAAGTAGGTCAGCATGAGATAGCAGTGATACTCTTGCTTCCAGACCAGCCGGACGGTCTCTCCTAAATAATGGGACAGGGAATAGCTGCGCGGCGTCCAATCATTGGTCTCCGGAAAGCCCGGCGGTGTGGTGAACAAGACTTCGCGGAGCACATCATTTGTGCTACGAACCTCAACTGCGAAATATTGCGTAGGCGAGTACGGGAGCCTTGGATTCGCGATCCGGTCCACCCAGCTGAGCGTAGCCGAAGAGGCATTCGCCGGCAGAGTGATGTCTTGAAAGATCCGCCCCCATCCTGAAAAACAGCTATTGATAGTCATGAAGGCGCTGAAGAAACCAGCGTAGGGCGGTGCTGGACCCGGTCCCTCATAATAATCGTCTTCGGTTGGATCGTAGGTCCCGTCATCGATGGCCAGCCGCACAGCTGGAACCCCGCGTTGGTCCGGATCATCAGGCGCCGAAGATTCTCTCGTCCATGCGGCGAACGTGCCGGATTCGAAATCGCCGTTGCTGAGCCGGTTCTCCAAACCTGATTTCCAGGAAAGCGTCAGGCTCAGCGGCTGATTGCCGGCCGCGTGGGCTGGACTTGGCCCAAACGGCTCCGGTGGCATTTCGTCATCGTGAACGACGACGGTTGCCGTGGCCCCTATGAATCCGGCTGCTCGCGCGCTCACAGTGACAGTTTGCGGGCCGTCTACAGCCGTGTCGTTGATCGGGGTGAGATTGAAGACAGCAGATGTTTGCCCGGCGAGGATGAACACGGTCGAGGGCACCTGCAACTGGGATGTGTCACCGGATTCGAGTGTGACCACCAGGTTGGAACTCAACTGGCCCGGGATGCTGACTATGCCGCCGTTATCAATGCTTGCCACAGCCTCACTGACCTGACTTCGCAAAGCGAGTGACAGCGCAAGGCTCTCGTTGTCTTGCACAAGGATGTTGGCTGAGGCCGCAGGCCAATTCGTGACCTGAGCAACAATCGTGACCGACTGCGGCCCATCGATCAATGCGTCGTCCACAAGGGTAAGGTTGAAAACCGCCGAAGTTGCGCCTGCTGGAATAATGGTGAACGCAGGCAGCAGCGCTTCAGAAATATCGGTGGAATGCAGTGACACAAAAATGTTTTTCGCTGCCGGCGCCGGCAGCGCCACAACTGCTCGCACAGTTTCACCTTCAGTGGCCAAGGCGGGAAGACGAAGCGCCAGGCTGCCAGCCTCATTATCCGAAACAAAGATGGTCGTGTGGGCACTCGCGAAGCCGGGAGCAGACGCAGTGAGTGTCGGAGCCTGCAAGCCGTCTGCCTCAGGATCATCGATGATAGTGATTTGAAAATCCGCGTCCGTTTTACCCGCCGGAATCAGCACGTGGTCAGGCACACTGATTTCGGCAGGACCACTCACCTCGAAGTTGACCACGAGTGCCGTCGTTTCAGCAAACGGACGGCTCACCGTAGCCGTCAGCGTTCCCGCACCCTCGGTGACATTGGTCGGCGCACGGAGGGCCAAGGGCGGCATGCAGATGGGATAGGCACTGAAGTCACTTTCGATGAAGCCCGGTGGAATGCCATTGCCTCGCGAAAGCCCGACGATGCCCGTACGGGCATCAAGTTTTAAATACGTGAATCGAATCCTGCCATCATAGAACAGTTCCATTTGAAAATTATTGCGATTAGAGACGGTCAAGGAGGGCACGTTCTGGAACGTCACCACCACCCGATCGTTCAACTCCTTCCAGGAACGGCCGCTGTGCTCGAACTCATACGTGGCGCGCAAACAGGAAATCCGCGGTTCTTCGAAATGGCTGCTGAGGCTGCCTTCGCCAGTGCCTGAAGTGAAGAAGGAGATGGAGCCATCAAAGACGGCCAGAAAGGAGTTGGTCCGCATGCCAAAGAGCGACACGCTGTGTCCGGCGGAAAGAGTGACTTCGCGCGCTCGTTCGGACCAGGCATTGGTCGCGAATGGAATGCCCCCGCTCGGATCAACGGGGAAATTCGTGGCTGGGGCACGGCACACCGAATAGAAGGCCGCCGAACCGTCCGGCGTGAAGGTAATGCTCTGGTAATCTAGGTCATTGTCGCGCAAATCAAACCACTCGGTTAGGAAATCCATTTGCCCGATGCTCAGTGTGACGACATTCGTTTGGGAACGGCCGTTGGATTGTTCGGTGAAGACAATCTCTCCGGTATGCGTCCCAGCGCTGAGCAGGTTGGCCATGGTATTGATTGAGGCTTGCACCAGGGCAGGTGGTGAACCAGTGGCCAACGTGCCGCTCGCATTGGACCACGTGAGCCAACCAACGGTGGTGAAAGCGCTCCAGCTAATTCCGGCCGCGCCGACATTCTCCAGGTGGAACGAGCGCGTGCCGGGCTCAAATGGGCCGCCGATTT
>DATLUX010000485.1:0-16926 GCA_035577805.1 Verrucomicrobiia bacterium | reverse complement strand
GCCCGGGCCACCGATAATCGGGGAGCCGTGACGATTTCGGCCGCCTCGGTGATCATCCTGGGCACGACGCCCGCCCGGTTCGGAGACGACTTCGCCAATCGCGGTGTGCTGACGGGCTTTACCAATACGCTGGTGGGATCCAGCTCGAATTTCACCCGCGAAGCCGGCGAACCGAAGCATGACGGCCGCAATGGCGCTCACTCCGGCTGGCTGACCTGGACGGCGCCCGCCTCAGGATTGTGCGTGATGGATACTTTCGGCAGCAGCTTCGACACGGTGTTGGCCGTTTACACCAATTCAGCGCTCACCAATCTGGCGCGGGTGGTGAGCAATGACGACGCGAACCTCGACACGTCGGACAGTCAAATCAAATTCAACGTGCTTGCCGGGACTGCTTACCAGATCGCGCTGGACGGTTTTTCCACGAACGCCGCCGGTCCCTATGTATTCCATTGTTCGCTGCCGAATCCTTACCCGGTGATCCTCACACAGCCCCAAGGGTTGGTCGTCACCCAGGGCATGACTGTGACCTTCTCGGTGACGGCAGCCGGACCTCCGGCGGGCGGACCGTTAAGTTACCAGTGGCGCCTCAACAACAGCGCGATCAGCAATGCCACCTCGTCTACGCTCACCCGGACTAATGTCGGCGCTCCGGACCAGGGCACCTACGTGGCCGTCGTCAGCAATAGCGCCGGGTCCGTCACCAGCGCCCCGGCCGTCCTCACCGTCCGGACCGCGCCGATCATCACGACGCAGCCGGCGGATGCGACTATCTTGCCCGGCGCTGACGTGACGTTCTTCGTGCGTGCCAACGGGCAGCAACCGTTCACCTACCAGTGGCGGTTCAATGACAGTCCCATCCCGGACGCCACCGCCAGCAACCTGGTGTTGAGGGCGGTTTATGGCCGGAACGAAGGCAACTATTCGGTGGCGATCTCCAACCCCTTGGGCAGCACGACCAGCCGGGAAGCGCGGCTGACCGTTAATGACGGCTTGTTTACGGTGCGTTTGGATCCGGTCCTGTCGATTACCAATGAATGGCGTTACCACGCCTTTGGCGTGGATCTGGGCACGGCCTGGCGGCAACCGGGTTACGATGACTCCGGCTGGAGCAACGGCATCGGACTTTTCGGCCTGGAAGAACCGGGCATCTACCCGGACCCGATCCGCACTCCGTTGAGTCTGGCCGGCACCAACGGGGCCATCCTCACCTATTATTTCCGCACCGTGTTACCGCTGTCGGATCCGCAGGCCTTTGGCGGACTGCTCGTCACGGCGTATATCGACGACGGGGCAGTGTGGTACATCAATGGTCGGGAAGGAGGCCGGGTGCGAATGTCGGCGAACTACCCGGTCGATGGCGTCTATTACACCAACTTCGCCACCGGCGTCACCACGGAAGGAGCCGCCGCGCTGCTGGTCTTGCCTCTCACCAATGCCGTCGCCGGCTCGAACACACTGGCCGTCGAAGTGCACCAGAATACCGCGACCAGCAGCGATATTGTGTTTGGGATTGGGGTCGAATCGATCACCCCGATCACCAACGGCCCGGTGCTGTTACCGCCCGAAATGCTTCAAGCCGATGTGGTCCGAGTCACGTTGATTGGCATCCCTGGACGCAATTACTCGATCGACACCTCGAGTAATCTGTTCAACTGGAGTTCGGTGGTCACGTTTACCGACTTTACGAACTCCGTTGATTCCGTCGAAGTTCCTCGCCAGCACGTCGGCTCCCGCTTCTACCGCGGCCGGGTTGTCCCTTGGGTGCCTTAGGGCGCGAAGCAATCGGAACGCGGTCCCGCGTGTAGGCGGGACCGCTTCAGCGTCCGTCGGCTCGGGGGCCAAGGACTGTTCAACGCTTCCTCCGATCCCCATCTTCAAGCGGCCTAAAGGCCGCGATCGTGCGGGCAGTATCCGAATGCGCCCTTCCAGATCCACCTCCCACACCTCCCACAGCCGCATTGACACGACTGAGCCGTTGGGGTGTGCTTATGGGTGGGTGGACGTGGCCGCGGTGGCTTCGTCACCCATTACGTGTTATGGAAATGACCAATCAACTGGAGCAGTTAAAGAAGATTACCAAAGTTGTCGCCGATACTGGCGATTTCGCCACCCTCAAACAATTTACTCCGCTCGATGCCACCACCAACCCGTCCTTGATCTTGAAGGCGGCGCTCATGCCGGAGTACGCCGCGCTGGTCGACAAAGCAGTGGCGGACAATCGCAAGGCCAACGTGCCGCGCTCCGCTTTGGCCGGCGAGGTGTTGGACCACCTGCTGGTGTTGTTCGGCCTCGAGATACTCAAGATCGTTCCCGGCCGGGTTTCGACCGAGACCGACGCGAGTTTGTCCTTCGATACGGCACGGCTGGTGGACAAAGGGCGCAAGTTCATTGCCCTCTATGAGAAGAACGGGATCTCACGGGAACGCGTCCTGATCAAGATCGCCACCACCTGGGAAGGCACCCAGGCCGCCGCCGTCCTCGAAAAGGAAGGCATCCATTGCAATATGACGTTGCTGTTTTCCATGGCTCAGGCCGTCGCGTGCGCCCAGGTCAATGCCCGGCTCATCTCCCCTTTCGTCGGCCGAATCCTGGACTGGCACAAGAAAAACACCGGCAAGGACTATGCCGCCGCCGAAGACCCAGGGGTTCTCTCCGTGGGCGCGATCTACAATTATTACAAAAAATTTGGCCACCAAACCCAGGTCATGGGCGCCAGTTTCCGCAACGTAGGCGAGATCCAGGAGTTGGCCGGATGCGACCTGCTCACGATCAGCCCCCCGTTGCTGGCCGAGCTTCAAAAGAACACCAACCCGCTGCCCCGCAAGCTCAACCCCGAAACCGCGGCCCAAAGCGACCTGACCAAACTGGAGCTGGACGAGAAACGGTTCCGCTGGCTGTTCAATGAGGACGCCATGGCCACCGAAAAAACGGCCGAAGGTATCCGGCTCTTCAACGCGGACGCTCAGAAGCTCGAAAAACTCATCGCAGGAAAGCTCTGACATCGCTCCGCACAAATCGGCGCAGGTGGGTCGAAGATTGCGTGCCGTGCTGAAGCATCTTCAAACGTCGCCTTGGAAGTGCCGATTGGGGACGATGAGCGACTTTCGTGCTACATCACTAGGCGACCAGCGTGGTGATCTCGGGCTCCCGGCTCAGCCCCGCTGCAGAATTACGCGCCGCCGAGCGCTTTACGATTGATTTCTCCACGGACTTGCAGTTCGCTGAGGGCAGCTCGGGCGGTGGAACGTTTCTTCAGCGGGGTCCCCCAACCCCCACCTCCTTGGCGTCCATCGCCCGGCTTGGTTCCTTGTTTCTGCGGGAAAGAGAAGGTCCGCGTCTCTTGGCGTGGCTCCGCTCGTGGGAGGAGCCGGTTTTGGGGGCGATTGTTCGGCGGGGTGCTTTGACCACGGATTTCCCAGCGCGGCAAAGCCGCAACCGACCGAGGAGGGGGGGAGGATTACCACGGAGGACACGGAGGGCACGGAGAGAAATAGTGGTTTTACAGTCCCTGATCGGTTGTGTGCGCCACGTTCTTTATCGCCCGCTTCTTCCGGGCCTCCGGGTTTTGCGGAGGGACAGGCCGGGGTTTTCCCGCGGAAAATCTGCGCGAGATTAAGGCAAGGTTATGCTTGCCAATTGCTTCCGTCTCCCTAGATTGAACGGCTCGGCTGACACGAAACTATGATTGTTAACTCCAAGACTGCATTTGGGGGCCTGCTGGCGATGGGCGCTGCCCCTGGCGGCGACCAACCGGGCGGCATGTTCCAAAGCGTTTGGGGTGCATTTCCCTTTTTGCTGCTCATCTTCGCGTTCTATTTCGCCATCCTGCGTCCGCAGCAACGACGGCAAAAGCAGCTGGACCAAATGGTCAAAAGCTTGCGCGCCGGCGATCGGGTGACGACCACCAGCGGCATCATCGGCACGGTGGTGACCGTGAAGGATAAAAGCGTCAGCATCCGTTCCGCCGATACCAAACTCGAAGTGCTCAAAACCGCCATCTCGGAGATCACCGCGCGGGAAGGCGAGCCTGCTGCCAGTCCTTCTCAATCCTGACCGGTCCCGTTTGATCCTCGCCCTCGCCACTCTTATTTTTCCATGACACAGAAACATCTCTGGCATTTCTTGCTTATCGTCTTCGTCTTGGTCTGGTCGATCGTGGCCATGACCCCGATCACCAACCGGGATCTGCTGAAGGATTTCCAGGAGAAAGCCCGCTCCAAAGACGAGGCCTATTCGAACATCGTGGCGCGGGCTCAGGCGTTGCAGCAGCAGATGCCGGCCCGTTCGTATGGGAACTTGAAGGAAGCGATTGGCACCAACGATATCACCAAGTATTTCCCCCGCTTTAACGTCAAGGGGCAAAAGAATCCGTCCAGTTACGTGCTGAGCCGTCTGCAGAAGGAAGCTGCTGGAAAGGTCAAGCTGGGTCTGGACCTGCAGGGAGGTTCCTCGTTCCTGGTGGGGCTGGATACAACAAAACTTTCCACGAATGTCGACCGCGGCCAGGCCATCGAGAATGCCCTGGAAGTGTTGCGCCGACGCGTCGACCGGCTTGGAGTTGCCGAACCCTTGCTTCAAGTGGCCGGCCCGGACCGGATCATGATTCAGCTCCCAGGCCTGTCCCAGGCCGAGATGGACGAAGCCCGCCGCACGGTCGAACGCTCCGCCTTTTTAGAGTTTCGCATGGTCCATCCCGATAGCGCCGAACTGCTCAGCCAAGGCATCGTCGAGCCCGGCTACGAGGTGCTGACCATGCCGATCAAAGACAGGGAAGGCGGCAAGGTCCTCATGAAATACCTGGTCAAACGCGGCGCG
The DNA here is from genome assembly GCA_035577805.1 of Verrucomicrobiia bacterium. Lineage (GTDB taxonomy): Bacteria > Verrucomicrobiota > Verrucomicrobiia > Limisphaerales > JADJPG01 > DATLUX01. The sequence goes on along the minus strand of DATLUX010000485.1, from coordinate 12,108 downwards.
GAACGAGGGCTCACCGGCAAATATGTCACCCGTGCCATGGTCATCCGCCATCATGTCACCAACGAACCTGAGATCAGTTTCGAGATGAATTCGGAGGGCGGCAAAATGTTTGGTGAGATTACCCGGGAATGGAGTCCACGGGGCAACCGCTACTTTCAGTTGGCCATCGTGCTGGACGGGGAACTGTATTCGGCGCCCCGCATCATGGGTCCAATCGAAGGGGGTCGCGGCCAGATCACGGGCGACTTCGATCTGCGGGAAGCGTTGGAACTGGCCAACGTGCTGGAGAACCCGCTGGAAGCTCCGGTGAAAATCCTAAGCGAAAACACGGTCGACCCCACGTTGGGGGCGGACACCATCCGCAACGGCCTTCGCTCGGCCATCATCGGCACGCTGGCGGTGGTTGCGTTCATGGTGGTGTACTATCTGTTTGCCGGGGTGGTGGCTTGCATCGCTTTGCTGCTGAACATTGTGGTCCTGATCGCGGTGATGTGCGGAGTCGGGACAACGCTGACCATGCCGGGTATTGCCGGCATCGTGTTGACGATCGGCATGTCCGTGGATGCCAACGTGCTGATCTTCGAACGCATTCGCGAAGAGCTGGCGGCGGGCAAGACGATGCGCGGGGCCTTGGCGGCTGGTTATGACAAGGCGTTTGGCACCATCTTCGATTCCCATGTCACCACCTTAATCTCGTCGATCATCCTGATCTTCATGGGGACGGGTCCCGTGAAAGGATTCGGGGTGGCCTTGACCATCGGTGTTTCCCTCAGCCTGTTCACAGCCCTGATTGTCACGCGGCTCATCTTTGATTTCCTGTTGACCAAAGGGCTCCTGCCCAATCTCAAGATGTTGCATCTGATTCAGGGGGCGAAGATTGACTTCATGAGATGGGCCAAACCCGCCTTTGCCGCTTCCTGGTTGTTGATCGTGGTGGGAATTGGTTACGGGTTCTACCGCGGCGGCGACGTGCTGGGGGTCGAATTCTCCGGCGGGGACAAGCTGACTTACGCGTTCAGCCAAAAGGTCGAGGTCGAAAAACTCCGGGGCGCGTTGGAGAAACAGCAACTGGGCAGCCCCATGATCCAATTTCAGAAGGACCTGGCCACCGGCAAAGAGCTGCTCCACATCACGGTCCGGGTGGTCAAAGGGGCCGAGGCCAGCGTGTCGGATCAGAAGGTGGAAAAAGTGCTCCAGACCGAATTCAAAGAAGCAAAATTTGTCCGGCAGAATACCGAACGGGTCGGGGCCACCGTCGGACGCGAGATTCAACAGACGGCCGTGGTGGCTTCCTTGCTGGCCATGTTCGGTATCCTCGTCTACGTGGCGTTCCGCTACGAGTTTTCGTTTGCGGTCGGAGCCGTGGTGGCGATTCTGCATGATACCCTCATGACCATGGGCTGGTTTTTCCTGAGCGGCCGCGAGATGAGCGGCCCGTTTGTGGCGGCGGTGCTCACCATTATCGGGTTCTCCATCAACGACACGATCGTGATTTTTGACCGGATTCGCGAAGATTTGAGATTGGGAGTGCGGGGCACGTTTCGGGAACTGATGAATCATGCGCTGAACCGGACCTTGAGCCGGACGATTATCACCTCGGGGACGGTGTTTCTGGCCACGGCCTCGCTTTATTTGTTTGGCGGCGGGGTGGTGAATGATTTCGCCTTTACGTTCCTGGTGGGCATTATCACGGGCACCTATTCCAGCATTTACATCGCCAGCGCCCTGGTCTTGTGGTGGCACAAAGGGGCGCGGCCGCACATTGGTTCGGGAGTTGCCATGGAAGGCGCGACGTCAGCCCGAGCCGCTTGATGATGGCCCTGGCTGATACGTCGTCAGCTGTTTGGGCCGTTTTCATCTTTCTCATTCTGTTTTTCCTCGCCCTGGACCTGGGGGTGTTTCATCGCCGGGCCCGGGTGGTGCGCTTTGCGGAGGCCTTGCTCTGGAGCGGGATCTGGTTCGCCTGCGCGATGATCTTTGCCTTGGTGGTGGCGCCGGCCATGGTGAAGACGTGGAGCCGCGACGACACGATCAAGTTCATTACCGGCTACGTGATCGAACTGTCGCTGTCGATGGACAACGTGTTCGTGATCGCGTTGCTCTTTTCCTATTTCGCCGTGCCGGACGAATTACAGCATCGGGTGCTGTTCTGGGGCATTTTGGGAGCCCTGGTCATGCGCGGAGTCATGATCGGCTTGGGCGTGGTTGTGATCGAGGAATTCCAATGGCTGCTTTATGCCATGGGCGCATTTCTCCTCTTCTCCGGCGTCAAGATGACGTTCAGCGACGATGATTCGGTGCATCCGGAAAAGAATATCGTGATCCGATTGGTCCGGAAATTGTATCCGGTCTCGAGTTCATTTGATGGGCAACGGTTTTTGACCACGCTGGGCGGGCGCCGGGCGCTGACCCCGCTGGCCCTGGTTCTGGTGAGCGTGGAAACCACCGATCTGCTGTTCGCCATCGATTCCATCCCGGCCATCTTCGGTGTCACCGGCAACGGCTTCATTATTTTCACTTCCAACGTGTTCGCGATCCTCGGTCTGCGTTCGCTTTACTTCGTGCTGGCCGGCGCCATCGGCTATTTTCGTTACTTGAAAGTTGGTCTGTCGGTGGTTTTGATCTTCATCGGCGTGAAGATGATAATGGATCCGCACGATCATCCGCCGCGCTGGTTTCAGGCTGAGATCCCGACCTCGGTCTCTCTGGCCATTGTGGCAGGCATCATCGCTGCCTCGATCGTGATCTCGCTGGCGGCGGCACGTAGCCACAAGAAATAACAAGGAATGAAGTACCGCTGGGACATCGCCCCGACGCAGCCGGTCCTTACTTCAGTTTTGGCTCCAGAGCTGAAGATTTCCCCACTGCTGGCGCAGTGCTTGTTGAATCGCGGCTTTAGCGAGCCTGAGTCTATCAGCCGGTTTCTGCAGCCGCGTCTGAAGCATCTGGCCGATCCATTTCTGATTCCCAACATGCGGGAAGCCGTGGAGCGGCTGTTCCAAGCCCGGGCCGGCGGCGAGCGATTGGTTTTGTTCGGAGATTACGATGTCGATGGAGTCACCTCCGTGACGTTGCTGGCCGAGGTGCTGCGACACTTCGGCTGGACGGTGGATTGTTATCTGCCGCATCGAATTGAGGAAGGCTACGGCCTCAGTCAGACCGCCGTGGCCAAATGCCTGGACCGTTTTCCGGTCTCACTGTTGGTGGCGGTTGATTGCGGGTCAACGTCCAGGGAAACGATCGGCTGGCTCCAGGCTCGGGGCGTTGACACCATTGTCCTCGATCATCATCAACTCGCCTCCGCGTCGTCCTTGCCGCCCGCACGGGCCTTGGTCAATCCGCAATTGGGCCGGTCTGACGCCCCTTCCTTTCGCGAACTGTGCTCGGTGGGGCTGACCTTCAAACTGACGCACGCCATCGTTAAACACGGCCGGAGCCATGGCCTGCCTGGCGCACTGGAATATGATCTGCGTCCGTGTCTGGATCTGGTTGCCTTGGGGACAGTGGCTGATCTCGTGCCGCTGTCCGGAGAGAATCGCATCCTGGTCCAGGCCGGATTGGAACGGTTGGGAACCAGCCAGCGGCCAGGGCTGATCGCGCTCAAGCGCGTGGCGGCAGTGGGCCGGCGATTGTCCGCGCATCAAGTGGCTTTTCAACTGGCACCCAGGTTGAACGCGGCCGGGCGCCTGGAGACGGCCACCGCCGCGTGGCATCTCCTGGAAACAAAGGATGAGCAGGAAGCCAATCGCCTGGCGAGCCAACTTGATGCCTGGAATCGCGAACGCCAACAACTCGAAAAGAATATCACCGAACAAGCTCTGGCAGCGGTGCGCGAACGATCGGGCGGACAGCCGGACGCCGTCATCGTGGAAGGCAACTCGGAGTGGCACCTCGGAGTCGTCGGCATCGTCGCCTCGCGCCTGTTGCAGCAGTATTATCGGCCCACCATTGTCTTGGGCAGCGATGGCAGTCATGGCGCAGATTATCGCGGCTCCGGCCGGAGCATCGAAGGATTCGATCTGGCAGCGGCGTTGCGCCAATGCGATGACCTGTTGGTTCGCCACGGCGGTCACGCCATGGCCGCGGGGCTGACCGTGCGGGCCGATCAAGTGGAGGGCCTCCGGACCAGGCTCAACGACCTGGCCCGGCGCACGCTTAAGCCCGAATGGTTGCAGCCCGCCTTGCGCATAGACGCGGTCGTCGGCATCGAGGAGGTCAACCTGGACCGAGTGCGCGAATTAAGTCAGCTGGAACATACCGGCATGGGTAATCCGCCCGTGCATCTCGTGCTGCGGGGTGTGACCCACGCCCGGCCGCTGCAGCGCCTCGGGGCCGAGAAAAAGCACGCCAAGCTTTGGATCACCGATGGCCGCCAGGTGCTCGAGGCCCTGCTTTGGTCGGTGGGAGACGGACCGTTGCCCGTCGGCCGCTTCGACCTGGCCTGCACTCCGCAGATCAATGAATACGAAGGAACCCGCTCCGTGCAACTCAAGGTGCTGGATTGGGCCGAGGTGGGTTGCTAGGTTTGGCGCATGACCAGCGCGATCATCGTGGCGGCGGGGCGGGGCACGCGCATGGGCCCTCAAATCGATAAACTCTTTCTGGAAGTAGCCGGGGCCCCTGTGATCGCCCATACCTGGCGGCGTTTTGATGAAGCCAAGTCCGTCGACGAGATCGTGCTGGTGATCCGCGATGGGTTCCAAGACGCGTTCGCCAACCTGGCTGCGTCGCTGCCCAGGCCCCCAAGCAAACCGTACCGGTTCGCGCTGGGCGGAAAAGAACGGCAGGATTCAGTGTGGAACGGGCTCCTGGCGGTCGCTCCGGAGACCAGCGTGGTGGCGATCCAGGACGGCGCCCGCCCCTGCACTCCTGCCGAGCTGATCGACGCCGCCATCGACGCCGCCCGCGAAACCGGCGCAGCCGTCGCGGCGCAACGGGTTAGCGACACGATCAAACAATCCGATGACGGGCAAATCATCGCGCGCCATCTGGATCGATCGCGGCTGTGGGCGGTGCAAACGCCGCAGACGTTCCGGCTCGAAGTGATTCGCCGGGCGTTGCAGGCGGTTCGCGATCGCGGTGTGACCGTGACCGACGATACCGCGGCCTGCGAACTGATCGGGCAACCTGTCCGGTTGGTGGAATGCGCGCAGCCTAACCCCAAAGTGACAGTGCCGGGGGACCTTCCTTATATCGGTTTGTTACTGGGGAATAGCCGATAGCCGATAGCCGATAGGGCAAAGGGCAAAGGCAATAGCCGATAGCCGATGGGGTAAAGGCCAAGGGCAATAGCCGATAGCCAAGACCCCAATAACCCATAGTCGCATACCGGAGCCTTGCGGGCTCACCGATATGGTTGGTGCAGGTCCACGGATTTGGCTTGTTTGGAACGCATCCTGATGTTCAACCCCTCCACCGCAGCCGAAAAAGCCATGGCAAAATAAATGTAGCCTTTGTGCACTTCTTTACCGCAGCCTTCCATGACCAAGGTCACGCCGATCATCAACAGAAAACTCAACGCCAGCACTTTTAAGGAGGGATGGCGGTCAATAAAGCGACTGATGTGACCGGCGAAGACCAGCATGAAGCCCACGGCTAGAATGACCGCTGCGATCATGACCCCAATCTGCCGGGCCATCCCCACCGCTGTGATCACTGAGTCCAGCGAAAAAACAATATCGAGCAACAGGATCTGCACGATCACCGCCGCGAACCTCGGGGCCAGACGCCGCGTCACTTCCCCGTCTTCGCCTTCGAGCTTGTGGTGCACTTCCTTGGTGGCTTTGTAAATGAGGAATAATCCTCCGGCGATCAGGATCAAATCACGTCCGGAAACGCCGCGATCAAACACCTCAAAGAGTGGTTGGGTGAGTTTCACCATCCAAGCCAGCGCGCAGAGCAGCAAAACGCGCGTGATCAGCGCCAGACTCAGCCCAAGATGGCGCGCCTTGCCCTGCTGCACCGCCGGCAATTTCCCCGACAGGATCGAAATGAACACGATGTTGTCCACCCCCAATACGATCTCCAAAATCGTCAGGGTAAGCAGACTAATCCAAGTGTCAGGCTCGGCGGCCCAGGCCATCCATTCCATAGCGGGCGCGATCAAACGGGCGACCGGCAGCCCAAGTCAACTCCGACTTTCGCAGATCGGGGCGCGGTCCCGCATGTGCGGGACCGTTTCATCGTCCGTCGGCTCCATCCTACGCGCATCGGAACGCGGCGTTCACGCCGCTTCAGCGTCCTCCGGCTCGGAGGCCATGGACTGTTCAACGCTTCCTCCGATCCCCATGTTCAAGCGGCCTAAAGGCCGCGATCCTGGGGGCAGTAACCAAATTGCGTCCTCTCCAGCAGGTCGATGTGAAAAACGATGGCTTTTCACCACAGAGCCGTGTAGGGAAGACGGCGCATCGCAATGACCGACCGGCTCGATCAGATCTTTGTGCTGGGTAAACAATGGCTGCTGGGCCAGCTCCAGGGCTGGGGACTGCTTCCGGCGGATTTCGTTCCGCTGGTTTCGGCCCTGTTCAGCATCATTTTTATCGTGGTCGTCTTCGCCGGCCTGTTCGCCATCACGACGGTCATCGAACGCAAAGGCCTTGGCCGGATCCAAAATCGTCTGGGACCCAACCGGGTTGGGTTGCCGCCTCCCTTCCCGCAGTTGCGGCTGGCGGGCTTTGGACAATTCATTGCCGACGGAATCAAGGCGCTGATCAAGGAAGACATCGTGCCGCGGGCGGCGGATCGAGTGGTGCATTTCCTGGCGCCGGTTGCGCTGGTCGTTCCTGTGTTGCTGGCGTATTCGGTGCTGCCGTTCGGACGCAACATGACGCCCATCGAGCTGGAGGCGGGCCTGCTTTTTTTCTTTGCGGTGGGGGCGGCGACCGAATTGTCGTTATTCATGGCGGGATGGTCGAGTCGGAACAAGTATTCATTGCTTGGGGCCATGCGGGCCGTGGCCCAGATGATCTCTTACGAGATCCCGCTGGTGCTTTCATCGCTGACGGTCGTGATGATGGTGGGAAGTCTGTCCTTGCCTCAGATCGTGGCGGCCCAGGACCATTACACCGGCACACTGGCTCACTGGCACATCTTCAAACCGTGGGGATTCGCCGGGTGCATCCTGTTCTTGATCGCGGCGCTGGCTGAATCAAACCGGTCTCCCTTTGATTTGCCGGAGGCCGAATCGGAAATCATCGCCGGTTATTTTGTGGAATATTCCGGGTTCAAATTCGCCCTTTTCTTTCTGGGCGAATACCTCGGCCTCTTCGCTGTGAGCGGCCTGGGCGTCACTTTGTTTCTGGGCGGATGGACCGCGCCATTCTCGTGGTTGACCTGGATTCCCTCCTGGTTGTGGTTTTTCTTCAAGCTGTGCGCCTTAATCGCAGTGTTCATCTGGATCCGCGGCACCGTGCCGCGTTTGCGGGCCGATCAATTGATGGGGCTGGCCTGGAAGTTCATGCTGCCGATGGCACTCTGGAATATTGTGGTGGCGGCGGCCTGGCATTTCACTCACCAGGCCGGATGGCACCTGATCGTGCGCTGGCTCTTTTGCGCCGCCTTGCTGGTGGGGCCTTATCTCATCTTCGGACGCGCCTTCGAGGCAAAAGTGGGGAAACGCACCTACCGCTATGCACCCTGAACCGCAGTCCGACTCGAAACGTCGCCGCGCTTGCCGCTGGTCGCCCAGGAGGGAACCATGACCATCGGTTTCCTCGTGCTGGCCACTCTGACGGTGGCCGGCGCGCTCGGCGCCATGTTCTTCCGCAATCTCGTCCATTGCGCCCTCTGTCTGGTGCCCACCTTCGCGGGGCTGGCCGCGTTATTCCTGCAGTTGAATGCCGAATTTGTCGGCTTCGTGCAGATCCTGGTTTATGTCGGAGCGGTCGCCATCCTCATTGTGTTTGCCATCCTCCTCACGCGCGGCAGCGAACCGCCGGCGTCGGCGGCAGTGAGGCATTCTGCCTGGTGGGGGTTATGGGTCGCGGTGGTGGCCTTCGTCATCATGGCCGGCACCATTCTGTCCAGCCTGATTATGAGCGTAGCGGAACTGGCCAAACCGGTGCCCACCATCCGTCGCATCGGTGATCAACTCATGCAGGACTATGTGTTGCCCTTGGAAGTCATCGGCCTCCTGTTGACCGCCGCGCTCATCGGGGCCGTGGTCATTGCCATGCAGGAAGAACCCAAAAAGAATGGGTCATGAACTCGCCCTTGCATTGTTATCTGCTCCTGAGCGCCTTGCTGTTTTGCATCGGACTCGCCGGCGCGCTCACTCGACGCAATGCGATCATTGTGCTGGTTGGGATCGAGCTGATGCTCAATGCGGGTAATCTGAATTTCATCGCCTTCTGGCGGTTTCATGCGGGCAGCGAAAGCCTGCAGGGCGTTTTGTTCGCCCTCTTTTCCATCGGCATTGCTGCGGCCGAGGCCGCAGTTGGCTTGGCCTTAATCATCGCGATCTATCGTCATCGCCACTCGACTAACCTCGACGAGATCGATTCGATGAAAGGCTAGCGAGGCAGGGCCTCAGATCAGCAAGGCGCGGAGGGCTCCGTGCAGGATCGCTGCCCTCGCCAAGGCACTGCTCATTTTGCTCATTTTGCAGTTGACAGTAACACTGTCACAGTGTCATAGTGCGCTCATGAGTGACACTTGGTCTGCAGAGCAATTGGCCGGAGTCCTGAATCGCTGGTGTCAGGAGTATCAGATCGTTCCTGCCAATGGCCAGGCCGGCGAACAGATCACCGAACGAAACATCCGCTATTACCGCAGCCTCGGGTTGGTGGGGGCGCCGGACTCGGGCGGGCGCGGCTATGGTCGCCTGCACCGGTTGCAACTGATCGCCATTCGGTTGCTGCAAGCCCAAGGGCTGCCGCTGAACCGGATCCGCGACCTGCTGTATGGGAGGACGCTGGCGGAGTTGGAAGAAATTGAAAAGCGGGGGTTGGCGGAGCTGGAGGGGACGCGGGTTGGTCAAACTCGCACGGTCCGGCAGGAGTTCTGGAGTGTGATGCCGTTGGACGACGATTTTTTGCTGGTGTCGCGGCGCGGACGCCGGATCCCGGCTGGAGTCCGCGAGCGGGTGCTGGCGGCTTTGAACAACGATACCGCGATGACCGCCGCCTTGCGGCGTGAAAGAAAGGAATAAGATGCCGAGTCGAAATATGGGGCCGACGACGCCCGCATTTGGTTTGATTGGATGGCTGGAGGAGACCCGGGTCGTGCTGCCGCTGAAAGGGGTGGAAGCGAAGTTTTTGGTTCAGGGCGATCTATTAAGCGTCGAGGTCGATCAGATCTTTCATCATCAGGGCACGCAGCCGGTGGATTGTCTTTACAGTTTTCCGCTGCCGGCCAACGCGGCTGTTTACCGGTGTGAGATGCACGTAAACGGGCGGGTGATCGTAGCGCGGATCGAAGAGCGCGCTCGCGCGGCGGCCATTGCGCGCGAGAAAAAGGCCGCGGGGCATCGGACTTCGCTGGTGGAAATGGAGCGGGACAATCTGTTTACGTTGTCGCTTGGGAATGTGCAGCCCCAGGAGGTGGTGGTGATCCGGCTGGCTTATTTCCAGACGCTTTCCTACCTCGGTGACTGGGCATCCTTTAATTTACCAGTGTGTCCGGGCATTCGTTACATCCCTGGGCAACCGTTGCTGCGCAGCCCGCAGGGGCAGGGGACGGTGGATGACACCGACCAGGTGCCCGACGCATCCAGGCTGAGCCCGCCGCGGATCGATCGGTTCCATCCGGACGCGGCCTATTTCTGGGTGGAAGGCGCACTGGAAGCGTCGGAGGGCTCTGTGCGGGATGTTTCTTCGCCGAGCCATCCGGTTTTGGTGCGGGAAAATCCTGGGGAACTGACGATCGCGATGGCCGAGGCCAACGCCGTGCCGGATCAGGATTTCGTCTTACGTTGGACGATCGTTCCGCCGCAGGAGGTGCAGTGGAAGGCTTGGCGCATGCGCGGAGAGAAGGGGACCTACGTGCTGCTCCAAGGGGCGGCTCCGGCGCCCGTGCCGGAAGACAAGGTGGAGGCGCAGGACTTCTATTTCCTGCTGGATCGTTCAGGCAGCATGCAAGGTATGAAATGGGTCAAGACCGCGCAGGCGTTCCATGATTTCCTGCGGCTGCTGCCGGCCGGAGATCGGGTCTGGGCCACGGTCTTTGAAAGTGGCTTCCGCGATTTTGCGGAAAAACCCCTTCCGGCGGCGGAGTTGTTCCGCGATCCGGCCGTGTTACGGCTCAAGGAACTGGGCGTGGCCGGAGGCACGGAGTTGTTGCCCGCCTTGGCGCATGTGTTGAAGAACGTGGAGGAACATTCCAAGGAGGCGCCTGCTTCGATCATCATCATCACCGACGGACAGGTGGGCAATGAATCGTCCATCGTGCAGGAAGCCCGTCGGCATCCTCGGCTGCGGTTCCATACCTTCGGGATCGATACGGCCGTGAACGACGGCTTGTTGCGCAAGTTGGCCGAGCAAAGCGGTGGCACTTGTGTTTTGCTGCATACGGCCGACGACATTTCCGGAGCAGTCACCCGTTCCGTGGGCCGCCTTCGCCGCCCGCTTTTGACGGCGGTGGAGGTCGGGCCGAACTGGGAATCGCCCAATTCGCAGCCGCCGGCCCTTCATCCGGGCGAAGTTCGCGCGCTGACGTTCCGCGCGCTGGCCAAGGAGGCGGAGTTGGCGGTGGGGGCAACTCTGGCCGATGGAACGCAGCGACGCTTTGCCGTGACCGTCCGCGAGACGAGCGCCGCGGCCATTCCGTTGTTGTGGGCGAAGCGCCGGATCGAACATCATCTGGCGGCGCAGGACTCGGCGGCCGCCATCGCGTTGGCCAAAGAATCCAACCTGCTTTGCGAAGGGGTTTCCTTTCTGGCTTGGGATGAGACCGAGAAGGTCCCAGTGGCGGCCCACGAGATTTATCAGCCATCTCATTTGATGAAATCGGTCGTGGGACCGATGCGGGCGGCGGCCGCGCCAGGGGAGCGCGAAGGCACGACCCTTTTCCGCCGGTTCTGTGTCGAGGAGGCGGAGATAGGTGAACCGGGGACGAGGCTGGGTCATCTCAGATCGGTCGTGGGCCGCGTTTCCGAGCCGTCTTCTGAAGCGGAGCATGCGAAGTCGCGTCAAGAACGATTACTACGTTTGATTGCCGAGCTCGAATTGGGTGAGGCAAAAGAGAAGCCGGCTCTGGAGCAGGCAATTCTGAAGTGGCTAAACTCCGCTGCTACGCAGATCGAGGATCAGCAACGTGATCAGGCGGTCGCGCGCTTGCTACAACTACTGGAACTCTTGCAAGCCAAGATCGCTGCCGCCATTGAGGCTTACGGGCCAATCATCGCGCAGCTCAACCTGGTGGTTCCGCCTGCCAGGCCAACTGTCTTGCGAGTAAGCAAACTGCTCGCAGCGCTCCCGGTTTCCGCTATGCAGCGGTGCGTCGTGTCCGCGTCGTTGCCCGCGACGACAGCCCCGACTGGGGCGACCGCCGCGACGGCGACTGACCTCGAACGCCTGGCGGCGTCCCTTGCGGCCATCCAAAGCGACAAACAAAGCTGTGAGGCCGCCCTCCGGGTTGCTCTGGGCGTGTTTGATCCCGGAGGCATGGTGTGGGCACGGTAGGGGAAGCGTGTCCGGAGCGAATTTAGACGCGCGCATTTAGATAGAGCTTGTCCCGAAAAGGGCGATTTCGGCCTTTGTCGGTTATGTGGAGCTCCACATAAGCGACAAAGATTCCGACAAAGTTTGTCCCGAGAACGTTCCTGGGACAGGCCCGGGACAGGCCCTAGATAGACTGACAGAAAGATGGGGCAGGGATGATGGCAGAAAGATGGAGGGCAGAAAAATGGGAGGCTCGGTCAGGGCAGGAGATGATCGCAGAAAGATGGCTGGCAGAAAGACGGGCAGGGGATGGATGGCAGAAATATGGCTGGCAGAAAAATGGGGCAGGGACGATGGCAGAAAGATGGCCGGCAGAAAGATGGGGCAGGGCTTTCTGCCCCCGATCTTTCTGCCCCCCATCTTTCTGCCCCCGATCTTTCTGCCCCCCATCTTTCTGCCCCCCATCTTTCTGCCCCCCATCTTTCTGCCCCCCATCTTTCTGCCCCCCAAG
>DATLUX010000484.1:0-26739 GCA_035577805.1 Verrucomicrobiia bacterium | reverse complement strand
TTATATCGAGGTGCGTTTGATTTATCTGGGCGCGGCCTTGTTGCAGGACATGGACAAGGACACGGTGGACTTTGTTCCGAATTACGACGAGCGCATGACGGAGCCCACCGTCTTCCCCTCGGCGTTTCCCAACTTGATCGTCAATGGCGGCACCGGCATTGCCGTCGGCATGGCCACCAACATGGCCCCGCACAATCTTGGCGAGGTCATCGATGGTATTTGCGCGCAGATTGACCATCCGGAGATCACCATCAGCGATCTGATGAAGTGGGTGAAAGGCCCGGACTTCCCGACGGGCGCCATGATCTGCGGCATCGAGGGCATCAAGAATTATTTCCACACGGGCCGCGGCAGCGTGAAAATTCGCGGCAAGGTCGGCATCGAGCAGATGAAGGGCGGGCGCGAGCAACTCGTCATCACCGAGATCCCCTTCAACGTCAACCGCGCCGGCCTCGAACAGCAGATCGCCAACCTGGTCAACGAGAAGATCATCACCGAGATCTCCGCCATGCGGAACGAGTCGGATGAGAATTGCCGGCTGGTGATGGAGCTGAAGCGCGATGCGATCGCCAAGGTGGTGATCAACAACCTCTACAAGCATACGCAGCTGGAGGTGACCTTCAGTGTCAATTGCCTGGCCATCGATCATGGCCGGCCCAAAACGCTCAACCTCAAGGAGCTCATCCAATGCTACATCGAACATCGCCGCGAGGTCATCCTGCGCCGCACCCGCTTCGACTTGCGCAAAGCCGAGGAACGGGCCGAGGTCCTGGAAGGCTACCTGTGCGCGCTCTCCAATCTCGATGAGTTCATCCGCATCATTCGGGGCTCGCGCAACCGTGACGAAGCCAAAGTGAAGTTGCTGGCTTTCGAGTGGTCCCGCCAGCAGGTGGAACACTGGGGCATTCTCATCCGCCAGGACGGCCGGTTGGTGGAAGGACGCTGGGCGCTGACCGAGCGCCAGGTCGACGCTATCCTGGAACTGCAGCTGTATCGCTTGACCGGTTTGGAAATCGACAAGGTGCGCCAGGAATACGGCGAATTAATCGAGAAGATCAAGGATCTCCTCGACATCCTGGCCCGGGAAGCGCGCGTCATGGCGATCATGAAGCAGGAACTCCTGGAGATAAAACAAAAGTACGCCACGCCGCGCATGACCGAGATCGTGCCGGATGAAGGCGAGATGGCCATTGAAGATCTGATCGCCAACGAAGGGGTGATCATCACCATCACCCACGGCGGCCTGATCAAACGCACCAATGTGTCCTCCTACCGCTCCCAACGCCGCGGCGGCAAGGGCGTCATCGGCATGACCACACGGGAGGGCGCCACCGAGGCTGACACGGATTTCATCGAGCACCTTTTTACGGCCAGTACGCATGATTTCCTGATGTTCTTTACCAACACCGGCCGGGTTTATGTTGAGCGCGTCCACGAAATCCCCGATGCCGGCCGCGCCTCCAAAGGCCGCAGCATCGCCAATATTCTCGAGCTGAAGCACGAGGAGAAAATTGCCGCCCTCATCCGGGTCCTGTCCAAAACCGGCCCCAACCGGGAGGACCGGACGTGGGAACAACCGGGTTTTGTCTTTTTCGCGACCCGGCAGGGGACGGTGAAGAAGACGGCGTTGCAGGAGTTTGGCAATGTGCGCAAGGGCGGAATTATTGCCATTGGCATCGAGCCGCAGGATCTGCTGATCGACGTGAAACTTACCGGCGGGCACGACGAAGTTGTGTTGATCACCCGCGACGGCATGAGCATTCGGTTTAATGAAGAGCAGGTCCGGCCCATGGGCCGGCCGGCTGGCGGCGTGAAGGGGATTGAATTGGAGAAAGACGACGCGGTGGTGGCGCTCGCCATTGTGGATCCGGCCGCTACTCTGCTGGTGGCGGGCGAGAACGGCATTGGCAAACGAACCGGCTTCGAAGAATACAGGCTGCAATCTCGCGCCGGCAAGGGCATCATCACCATGAAAACCGGCGACAAAACCGGTTGTGTGGTGGGCGCGCTCACGGTCCAGGAGCACGAGGAGATCATGCTGATCACCACCATGGGCCAAATGGTGCGCACGGGCGTCAAAGACATCCGGGAAGCCGGCCGCAATACCATGGGAGTCAAACTCATCGACTTGGCCGAAAACGACCATCTGCAGGCCATCGCGCCGGTCATTTCGGAAGCCGATGAGGACGCGGTTAGTCAAACGCCCCCGCCTTCCACTCCGCCGCCACCACCGCCACCACTGCCCCCACCGCCACCGCCATCTCCGCCGCCGACGACTTAAGGTTCAGCTCCGCCTAAGCTAGCGAGGCTGCACGAGGTAACCAGCAATCGGTTTAGTCTAGCGCCGCAAATAGCGGGCGACCGCTTCGGCGCGCGAACGGACCTGGAGTTTTTCGTAGATGTTGCGGATGTGGGTCAGGACGGTCTGCACGCCGATGCCGAGTTCTTCGGCCACCTCTTTGGAGCGATAACCGCGCGCGAGCAAATCCAGGATCTGCTGTTCGCGCGGAGTGAGATTTTCGGCCTCGGAGGGATGGTCGCCTGCTTCCTGGAAAGAGCGGACCAGCAACCGGGCAATCTGACTCGACATGGGCGAACCGCCGCGGTGCACCTCGGCGATGGAGGCAAGCAGCTTTTCCGGCGGCACATTCTTAACCAGATAACCGCTGGCGCCTGCCCGGAGGGATTCGAACACTCGCTCACTCTCCTCGGCGATGGTGAGCATGATGAATTGCGTGCAGGGCAAGACCCGCTTGAGGCTGCGCACACAGTCGATGCCGGACATGCGAGGCAGATTGATGTCCATCAGAACCACGTCGGCCGGCTGAGCGGAGAGGATCTGAAGGGCTTCTTCTGCGCTGGCGCAGGCCGGGCCGGCACGAAAACCCGGTGTGGAATCCAGCAACTCCACCAGGCCCTGCCGGATGCTTTCGTTATCTTCCACGACAGAAACTTTGATGCTCATGAGGCTGGGGGCAGGCTGTTTAACGACTGGAGGGGAATACGGAAGAGCACGCGTGTGCCGCTGTCGGGAACCGGATCCCAGGCCACGGCGCCGTCGAGCCGCGCCAGGCGCTCCCGCATATTGCCGACACCCTGGCCTTCGCCATTGACGGGTTGAACCAAGCCGCGCCCGTCGTCACTGACGCTGAGTTCGAGTTCCGTGGGAGACAGGGTAAGACCCAGGCGGATTTCCCTGGCGTCGGCATGTTTGACGGCGTTATGCAACGCCTCTTTGACGGCGAGGCAAAGCTGATGGCGGGCTCGCGAAGAAACGCGCAGGTTGGGCAGGGCGGGCGGCAGGTCGAGCCGCACTCGCAAACCGGCGTCTGTCGCCAGGCTCTCCGTCTGCCGGGCCAATTGGCTAGCGAGGCTTTCCAGGGTGTCGTGGCGCGGGTTGGCCAGCCAGATGGCTTCGCGCATGGAGTCTGACAGCCCACGGGCGGTGGTGACCAGGTCGGAAAGATGCCGGGCCAGTTGGTCCGGCAGGAGCTGCTGCCGCCGGGTGAGTTCGGCTTTGAGCGCAAGCCCGGTCAGGTTGGCGCCCAGATCGTCGTGGAGATCCTCGGCGATACGCGCCCGTTCCACGATCAGGGCTTGGTCGCGCTCCAGCTTTTCCAGCCGGCGGATGACGTGGATGCGCCACTGGTGGACGGCCAGCCCGACCAAGAGTAACAGGACCCCGGCCGCCACCTGGAGCGAACGGCGTTCGTAGAATCGGGGCGCCAGCGTGAAGGCGAACGTCGTCGGCTCCTCTCGCCAGACTCCGTGGGGATTGGAAGCCCTGACCTGAAAACGATATTTTCCCGGACGCAAGCCGGTATAAAAGGCCGTCCGCTCTTCGCCCGCGTCATGCCAGCCCGTATAGGCCGGTTCGAGTCTGTGTTGGAATCGGATCTGTTCCGCTGCAGTCAGGCTCGGAGCCGAGTAATGCAGGCCGATCAACCGGCCACTGCCTGGCGGCAGTTGCAGGAGCCCGGCGGCCCACGGTTGGCTGGGGATGCCTGGCCGGAAAGCCAATCCATTCACCGATTCAACCTGCTCGATCGTGACACGCGGAATTTTTTCATCAGGCACCAGCAATTTGGGATCGATCTCGACCACTCCGCCCATGGAAGCGAACCAAAGGCGCCCGTCGGCAGTGCGGCCGCCGCAGGGCTGCCGTTCGCCGTTGGTTTCCGAGCTGGCCATGCCGTCGGGCTCGCCGTATTCCAGGCAATGCACGCGGGCAATGCGACCTTCGGCCCGGGCGTTTAAGTCCGCACGTCGCACGCGATGGATGCCGCGCAGGCCGCCCAGCCAGAAGTAACCGTATTGATCTTCGAGGATTTGGTTAATGACGTTCTCGACCAACCCGTCCTGGGTGCGAAGGGCGGTAACCCGCCCGTCTTTGATCCGGCTGAGGCCGCTCTCCGATCCAACCCACAGCGTGCCGTCCGCATCTTCATAGATGGAGATGGGCCGGTCATCACAGAGTCCATCCCGCGAGGTGAGGCTTTGGACCTTGCCTTCGTAACAACGCTTCAACCCGAATCCGGCCACGCCAACCCAAAGATGTTCGCGACGATCGAACCACAACGCGCTGGCTTCCGCTTTGAACTCCGGGCTGGAAATTTTAGGGCCAAAAACTCCATTGCTGATATAGTTGACGCTGCCCCGGCCGGCGATCCAGAAGCGGCCGGCCCGATCGAGATGAAAACTATGGATGCTATGCGTGCTGTTGGTTGGCAAAGCAGGATGCTCCACTCTTTGATAGTCCTTCCCATCAAAGCGGAATAACCCTCGGCCTTCCCCGAGTTTGGACACCCAGACCGTGCCGTTGGCATCCACTCCGATGGCCCCGATGCGCTGGCGCGGTTCCGGTCGGGAACGAGGAAAGGCTTCCACGCGGTTATTGCGGATGCGAGCCAGCCCAAGCTCCGATCCGATCCAAATGGTACCGTCGGGAGCCGCACACAGCGTGCGCACGTCGTCATGCGGCAGGCCGTCCGCCTGGCCCCAGGAACGTATCTTGGTCGGGCGCAACCGCAGCAAACCTCCCCCGCCAGTTCCAACCCAGACATTGCCTTCTTCATCCTGGCACATGCAACCCACATCATGCCAGTGCCCGCCGGGCAGAGGAACCGATTCGAAACGCCGCCGGTTGAGGTTGAGGAACTGCAGGCCTTTTTCTTTCGTCGCCAGCCAGATGGTTCCAGAGTGGAATTGAAGGAGGCGAGTGACCCATTGGCCCTGAACCCCATACCGCGCGCTCTGGGGCTCCCATTTGTTATGCTCGAGTCGGAATAATCCCGCTTCGCTCCCGGCCCAGAGGACTCCGTGGTCATCCTCGAGGACGCACCAAAAGTCGCTGGGAGCAGGCCATGGCAACAACGCCGAGAAACGAACGTCGTCCGGTTCGAGTCGTTGCAGGCCCGTTCTGCTCGACATCAAGATGCCTCCCTTGAGCGTGGAATAGAAACGCCGGCCTGACTCTGCGCCGAGCCCATCCGCCTTCCCGTATAACTTGGCTTGGCCATCTTTGAAAAGCCCGACCGCGTTGCCCTGGCGAAACCAGATCCCTCCCTTCGGATGCGCTTGCAACTGTTGGATGCCGTTGCCGGCGAAGGGGAACCCGTGGTTGGTGTTCCATAACTTCGAAACCCCGTTCTCCCATTGGATCAATCCCTTTTGGGTCCCAACCCAAAGCGCGCCGCTTTCATCTTCGGCCAGCGCGCAAATGGTATCGCTCACCAATCCTGGCGTATCGGTGTGCGTGAAGACCCGAAAATTCATCCCGTCGAACCGGGCCAACCCCATGAGCGTGCCCACCCAAAGATATCCAGAGCGGCTCTGCAGCACTGCCCGGACATTATTCTGCGGCAAGCCATGTTCCGAACTCCATTTCTGGACGTGCCAGCCGCCTGGCCAATCTTCCGCGAAGAGCGACAGGGCCGAAGTGGCGAACCCAAGAAACATCCAAACAACCCGCGCCGCTCGATGGCTGCGTCGAAAGGCCCGGCCTAAACCGCAACCGCAACCACGCCGGCGCCTCGATGCGAGCGTGGTGTCCGGGGCTGTGGATTCTTGACTCTGGTGAGGCGAAAGCAACAAGTCAGCTTCCCAAATTCCCGTTCTTAAGGCCAGCCTGGATTTTTTGCGCTTCCGCGACAGGCGCATTCGGATACTGCCCCCGGATCGCGGCCTTTAGGCCGCTTCAAGGTGGGGATCGGAGGAAGCGCTGGGTCGTTCCTTGGTCCTCGAGCCGACGGACGATGAAGCAAGGCCAGTCGTTGTGCGTTTGGTTCAAAAGGAAACCGCACCTGTACAGAAGTTCGGAGGGTCTCCCGGAGACCCTCCGCTCTTCAGCGATTGCAGTTCCCCCTCTACCGCAAGCCCTTCTCTGCATTTCCTCAGGGTCGCTATGAGGATTTGGCTACCCAGCCACAACCCATACCCCAACCAAACCCCGACGAGATCCTGTTACAGACCTGAAAGTAACCCGGCAAATCACGGTGCACGGCGAAACACGGCAAGCACCGTAACCGCAAACAACTTCAACAACCCCCAAGTTTCTGGCCTCCAACCCAGAACTTAGGGATAGAGGCTACTTTCCCACAATTCCACCCCGCTTGTGCATCCCTAAAAGTAGGTAGGTGCCATCCCTCGAGTAACAGTTACTTTTGGGGCGCCGCGGGCCCTTCAACAAAATCATTGCGTTGCCGGGCCACATCCCGAGTATCTGCGGCACATGAAAGAAATCGTGCCGCCCCCGCCGCCACTGGTTCGCAACCAGTTCGAGTCGGTCCGCGACCTTTTCAGCAAGCATGTGATCCCCAGTTATGCGCGGTTTGATCTCGCGTTGGCACGTGGAGCAGGCAGCCGCGTCTGGGATGTGAACGGACAGTGTTATCTGGATTTCGGGGGCGGCATCGCCGTGTGTGCCCTCGGTCATGCCCATCCGGAAGTGACGGCCGCACTGGTCGAGCAGTCGCAGAAGTTGGTGCACGTTTCCAATCTATATTATCACGAGTTGCAGGGCCGGTTGGCCGCGCAATTGGTCAACCTGGTGGCACCAGGCAAGATGTTCTTTTGCAACAGTGGCGCCGAAGCCAACGAAGGGCTCTTCAAGCTGGCTCGTAAGGCTGGCCACGACGAAGGCCGCTTCGAAATCTTGACTGCCCTCAACTCGTTCCATGGACGCACCCTGGCCGGAATTGCCGCGACCGGGCAGCAGAAGGTCAAAAAGGGCTTCGAACCGGCCGTCGCCGGGTTTCGACACGTTCCGTTCAACGACCTTCAGGCCATGCGCGACGCGTTGTCTCCGGCCACGATCGCCATCTTAATCGAAGGCATCCAAGGCGAAGGCGGCATCACCCCAGCCACCGTCGAGTACCTCCTTGGCCTGCGCGCGCTCTGTGACCAGAAGAAGTTGTTGCTGCTCATCGACGGCGTGCAGTGCGGCCATTTTCGCACCGGCCGCTTTCAAAGCTTTCAACGAATCCTTGAGGGGACCGCGGCCGGATTCGTCCCGGACGGCATCGCCATGGCGAAGTCTCTGGGCGGCGGGTTCCCCATGGGCGCGTTCTGGGTGCGCGACAAATACGGCGACCTGTTGGGACCCGGAACGCACGGCACGACTTTTGGAGGGACACCGTTGGCTTGCGCGGTGGCGTCCAGAATTCTGGAGGTGATCCAGCGCGAAGACCTGGCGGAAAACGCCCGCGACACCGGGGAATGGATGCGCGGGGCGCTCGAGAGCCTGGTGCGGGCCTATCCGGGAGTCCTGCGTCGTGTGCGCGGCCTCGGGTTCATCATTGGATTGGAACTGGCGGAGAAAGAACAGATCCGCGCCTTCGCGGGCAGCGAGCAGACTGCGTCTCTCCAATTGGTGAACCGCCTGCATCAGGCGGGGTTGCTGACCATTCCCTCCGGCGCGCAGATCGTGCGATTGTTGCCGCCCCTGAACCTCACGCGCGCCGAAGCGGAGGAAGGAGTGGGGTTGATCGAAAAGGTTGTAAAAGGGTTGCGCTCATGAACGTTTTTGTCACCGGTGGCGCGGGATACATCGGGTCGGTCTTTGTGGAGGAATCGTTGAATGCCGGCCACGCGGTGACGGTGTTCGACAACCTTTCCGAAGGGCATCGGGCGGCCGTGGATGGCCGGGCCACTTTCGTGGAGGGGGATCTGGGTGACCAATCCACCGTGCTGAGTTCGCTGCGCGCGTCGCACACCGAGGTCGTGGTGCATTTTGCCGCCAACGCGCTGGTGGGCGAGTCCATGACCAATCCCGGCAAGTATTTCGGGAACAATGTGGGCAACGGGATCAAGTTGCTGGAGGCCGCGGTGGGTGCTGGAGTGCGCAAGTTTGTGTTCAGTTCCAGCTGCGCGACGTATGGCCAACCCGAGCGTTTGCCCATGACCGAGGACGCACCGCAGCATCCGATTAATCCGTACGGCGAATCAAAGCTGATGTTTGAGCGGATCCTGCAATGGTATCAGCAATTGCATGGGTTGGAGTGCGTGATCTTTCGCTATTTCAACGCGGCCGGGGCGAGCGCCCGCTACGGAGAACATCATCGGGTCGAGACCCATCTCATTCCCAATGTCTTGAAAGTGGTCTTGGGACAAGCCCAGCACTGTGAAATTTATGGGACCAACCATCCCACGCCGGACGGCACGTGCATCCGCGATTACATTCACGTGGTCGACTTGGCGCAGGGGCATCTCCTGGCACTGCCGCCGGGCCCGTGCGGGTGCTATAACCTCGGCAACGGCGGAGGTTATTCGGTGCGCGAGGTCATCCGGATGTGTGAGAAGGTGACGGGTTCAACAATTCCTGCCGTGGAGAAGTCGCCGCGTCCTGGCGATCCGCCGCGCCTGGTGGCTTCGGCTGAGAAAGCCAGGCAGGAACTCGGCTGGAAACCGCGCCTGCCGGCTTTGGACCAAATCGTTTCCAGCGCCTGGGACTGGCATCGTGCCCATCCGCTCGGTTATGCCTCGAGCTAACGCAGGGCGATGAATTTGAGCCTCAGGGTTGTGTTCCCTGAAGGAGCACACTAGCATCCGCCCCACTTGCGCGACTCAATGAAAGCGATTCTTGCTCTGGAAGACGGTTCGGTGTTTCACGGCACCGGTTTTGGCGCCGCCACCTCCGCGTGCGGCGAGGTGTGTTTTAACACCTCGATGACCGGCTATCAGGAGATCCTCACCGACCCGTCCTACAAGGGACAGATCGTCACCATGACCTATCCCCTGATCGGCAATTACGGCGTCAACGATCAGGACGTGGAATCATGGCGCCCGCACGTGGCGGGTTTTGCCATTCGCGAACTTTCCCCGGTGGTCAGTAATTGGCGGGCCGATCGGCCGCTGCCGGATTACCTTGAGCAAAACGGCATTCCCGGCATCCAGGGAATCGACACCCGGGCGCTGGCCAAAAAACTGCGCGTGCGCGGGGCGATGAAGGGATTTATCTCCACCGAAGGCATCAGCGCAGAGGAAGCGGTGGCGCGGGCCAACGCGTGGCCGGGTTTGATGGGGGTGGACTACGTCAAGGAAGTTACCCACAAGGAACCGTTTCTGTGGGACGTTCAGGACCGCCAAAGCGGCAGTTTTAATCTCGTGCGCGCCAACGCCACCGGCGATGCCCGGCAAATCCGGGATCCGTTGCGTCCGGCCGATATTCCGATCGTCGCTTATGATTTCGGGATGAAATACAACATCCTGCGCCGGCTTCGGCAGCATGGCTTCAGAGTGCAGGTGGTGCCGGCGACGACCCCCGCCGCGGACGCGCTTCGCTTCCAGCCCGCCGGGATCTTCCTGAGCAACGGCCCGGGCGATCCGGCGGCGCTGGGTTACGCGGTGCGAGCGGTGACGGAATTGGTCGACAGTGGCCGACCCATTTTTGGGATTTGTCTGGGGCATCAGATCCTGGGCCAGGCGTTGGGAGGTCGAACCTTCAAGTTGAAGTTCGGCCATCGCGGCGGAAATCAGCCGGTCAAAGACCTCGAGACGGGCCGGGTGGAGATCACCTCGCAGAACCACGGCTTTGCGGTGGATGCCGAGTCGTTGCCGAGGGACGTGTCGGTCAATCGCATCAACCTGAACGACCAGACCGTGGAAGGCCTGCGGCACAAGCAGAAACCCATCTTTTGCGTGCAGTATCATCCCGAAGCCTCCCCCGGGCCGCACGATTCCACTCCGCTCTTCGCGGAGTTCCGTCGGCTGATTGAAAAGAAGTCTTGAACCAGCAGCCGTGAGCAAAGCCGCCCCGCGCGGTCCAATGAGATGGTGCCCTCGGCTCCCCACATCGGAAAACCGTTTGACTTGAAAGAGTCGCTGCACATAATCGCGTCGCACAGCGAACCTATGGCCAGACTAGTCCTCCTCAGCGAGGGATTTGCCGGGCGCACCTATGAACTCAAGGTGGATAAAACCACCGTGGGTCGGGTATCCGACAATACCTTCGAAATTCCCGAGAGCTCTGTCTCGAGCCATCATGCCGAAATCCTTCTGCGCGGCAACGATGTCATCGTCCGCGACCTGGATTCCACCAACGGCACCTTCATTAATGGCGAGAAGGTGACGGAGGCGGTCTTGAAGCCCGGGCAGATTCTTAAGCTTGGCACGGTGGAGATGCGCCTCGAACCCGCGGCCGGCGCCGGCCCCGCCCCCAACAGCAGCACCAGCACCACCACCAAACCCAAACAGACCTTGGACCATACCCGCGTCATCCCCCAAGGCGTTAAGCTGGACGAACTGCAGGGCACCGGCGGCCCGCCTCAGTTGGGCAGCACGACCGGGTTCGAAAAGAAAAGCAATCGCGGAAGCAAGATTTTCATCAGCGTCATCACTATTCTGGGCCTGGGCCTCTTGGGGGCCTTGCTGTGGGTCGTGTTCCTGAAGGGCAACTGACCTCGCTCAACGACGGCGCTTCGTTAAAGGTTGACCGTCGGTTCTCAAATGCTGAACGTCCGGCGAGCCTTCCTTTAACCACTCCACCACCTCCTTGGCCGCGTAAGTAATCACGATGTCCGCCCCGGCCCGGCGCATGGCCAGCAGGCATTCCAGCGTGACGGCTCGCTCGTCGATCCAACCCTTGGCTGCGGCGGCCTTGATCATCGCGTATTCCGCGCTGACCGAATACGCCGCCGTGGGATAACCAAACTCCGTTTTCACCCGGTAAATCAGGTCCAGACAGGGCAGGGCTGGTTTTACCATGACCAAGTCCGCGCCCTCCTGCAGATCCAGCGCCACTTCGCGCAACGCTTCCTGCGCGTTGGCCTGATCCATTTGATAACTCCGCCGATCCCCAAAAGCCGGCGCTGACTCTGCCGCCTCCCGAAACGGCCCGTAAAAAGCCGACGCAAACTTCGCCGCGTAGGAGAGGATGGGTAGGTCCGAAAACCCTTCCTGATCCAGCTTGCTCCGAATCGCCCCAACGCGCCCGTCCATCATGTCGCTTGGCGCCACGATGTCCGCGCCCGCCTCCGCGTGACTGGCTGCAGTTTGAGCCAGCAAAGGGAGGGTTGCATCATTCAGGACCTGCGCCCCGCGCGAGCCACGTCGAACTACACCGCAATGTCCATGACTCATATACTCGCATAAACACACATCGGTGATGACCAGCAGCGAGGGCAGTTCCTTCTTAAGCAAGCGGACGGTTTCCTGCACAATGCCCCGCCGCGCGTAAGCGCCGCTGGCTCGGGCATCCTTTCGATCTGGAATGCCGAAGAGCAGCACTGCCGACACGCCCAAACCATGGACCCGGATGGCGTCGGCAAGCAATTGATCCGGCGACAGTTGGTAGACCCCGGGCATCGCGTTGACCTCTCGACGCTCCCGACGGCCCGGACGCACGAACAGCGGCAAGACCAGTTGATCCGAATGCAGCCGCGTTTCGGCGACCAACCGGCGCAGCGCCGCCGTGCGACGCAAACGACGCGGCCGATACGCAGGAAATTGTCCAAAAGCCGTTGGGCGCATGGCCCGACGGTAATGGAAGATCAGGAAAAGCGGAAAGCGGAAAGCGACGGGCAGAAAGATGGGGCAGGAGACGATGGCAGAAAGATGGCTGGCAGAAAAATGCAGGCGGGAAGGCCGTTTCGCTTTCCGCTTTCCGTTTTCCGCTTTTACTTTCGCCCTTGGCAGGTTCCGCTTCGATTTGTTTGACTGAGCGCGCTCAATGCCACTGTTGCGCACCATCGTCGTGCTATTTTTCTGCCTGTGCGGAGCAATTCCGGCGTTGCGCGGCGCGGAGTCGGAGGTTTGGGTGATCGAATCGACCGAGGAACGTTCGCTGATCTTCGATCTGAAAACGGGGACGATCACCTACACCAATGGAGTGACCGTGCGCTATGGCGAATCCACCTTGACCGCGAAACGGGCTCGGTTGAACCAGGACACCGGCGATATCACCGCTGAAGGTCAGGTGCGTTTGCAACAGCAAAACGAGGTGTGGTACGGAGAACGCATTGAATACAACTTCAAGACCCAACGGATCCTGGCCACCGAGTTCAAAGCCGGCCAGCCGCCGTTTTTTCTGCGCGGCGATGCCATGGCGGGCGATCAAGGCCAGCAAGTGTATGTGCTGGCCAACGGGCTGGTAACCACCGATGACTACGATGAACCCGGATATCACATTCGGGCGCGCGCGTTGAGTGTCGCCCCGGGCGACTTCATCGAGGCCAAGGACGCCGTCTTGTATGTCAAGGACACACCGGTGTTCTGGTTCCCCAAATGGCGCCGGAGTTTGCGGCGGCACCCCAATTATTTCGTCTTTGTGCCCGGTTACCGGAGCTCCTATGGCCCCTACTTGTTGACCAGTTACGAGTGGTACTGGAGCCAACAGCTGGACGGGGCCATTCACGTGGACGAGCGGGTGCGCCGCGGCGTGGGCGTCGGGCCGGATGTGAATTACAAAATACCCGGCTTTGGCAACGGCGGCTTCAAATACTATTACACCCACGATGAACGTCCGGAGAAGGACAGCCGGGGCGAACCGATTGATGAGGACCGGCAGCGCATCTCGTTGACGCATCAAGGGACGCTGCGCACGAACCTCACCCTGCGCGGAGCGGTGCGTTACCAGACCGACTCGCAGATCATCCACGACTTTTTCGAGAGCGAATATCACGACAACACGCAGCCCAGCACCTACGCGGAGCTGAACCAGCTGTGGCCCAACTGGAGTCTGAACCTCCTGGGCCGCGTGCAGGTCAACGATTTCCAGGAAACAGTGGAACGTCTGCCGGATTTGAAGCTGACTGGATTCCGGCAACAGATTGGGCCGACTCCTTTCTACTACGAAAGCGAGAGTTCGGTGGGCTATTTCGAGCGCGAGTTTGCCTTTGTGAACACCAACCGATTCGCGGCGATGCGGGCAGATACCTACCATCAAGTGCTGTTGCCCTGGACCTTGTTTGGCTGGTTGAACGTCACGCCGCGCGTGGGCGGACGTTACACGTATTATGGAGATGCCGACGGGGCCGGTGCCACGACCCAACAGGAAGATCGGACCGTGCTCAACACGGGAGCCGAGTTATCCTTCAAGGCCGCCCGCACCTGGCCGGGGACCCACAACCACTTCTGGGAAATCGATGGCGTGCGTCACATTGTGCAACCCGCCTTTAACTACGCTTACATTCCACGTCCCAGTGTGGCTCCCAGCCGGCTGCCGCAGTTCGATTATGAGCTGCCCTCCGCCGAATTGTTGCCCTTGAATTTTCCCGATTACAATTCGATCGATTCGATCGACAGCCAGAACGTGCTGCGCCTCGGGCTCGAAAATAAACTGCAGACCAAGCGGAAGGATGGAGTGGAAAACTTTGTTCATTGGTGGGTCTATACGGATTGGCGCCTGCGCCCGCGCTCAGACCAGGACACCTTCGCCGATCTATACTCCAAACTGGATGTGAAACCGTTCCACTGGATCAGCCTCTATTCCGAACTCTACTACAACCTCAATGAACATGACTGGGATACGGTCAATCACGCCGCCACTTTTACCCCCAACGACACCTGGAGCTGGACCGTCGGCGAACGCTACCTCAGAACCGGCGCCTTCTATGGCACCAATGTCGGAACCGGTTTGATCTACAGCAGCCTCTTTTTCAAGTTCAGTCCGAATTGGGCTGCCCGTGCCCTCCATTATTACGACACGCGGGAGAATCTCATGCAGAGACAAACCTATACCATCTACCGCGATTTTCGCAGTTGGACGGTCGCCCTCGCCTTCCGCTTGCTGGAGAACTCGAACCATTCGCGGGACTATGGCGTGGCGTTCACCTTTTCCTCCAAAGCATTCCCGCGCTGGCAGCTCGGCCAGGATGTCAACAAGCCGACGCAAGTCCTGGGCTTCTGAGTCATGATTGGATTTCTTTGGCCGCTCCTCTCACCGGGGGGCTGTCGCCGCTCGCGTCCGCGCCGCTGTCCACAGCCGAATCTCCCGGTGTGTTGCTGAAGCCAAGGTATCCGAATCCAGGAACGCCAGGGAATAAATCAGGCTCTCGTGTCCCGTGAGCCATGCGACGGCCCGACCGGTGCTGAGATCCCAGATGGTGATGGGTCCTTTGGACGTCCCCCCAGCCAGCCGCCGACCGTCCGTGGAAAATGCCAGCGCCGTCAGATGGCCGCTGCGATTCTCCAGGGTGAGCTGTTCCCGACGAGCCGCGACATCGTAGACCCGCAACGCCGAGCCCAATCCCACGGTGGCCAGCCAACGACCGTCGGGTGAGAAGGAAAGGACCGAGGCCCCAATCATGTGCCCGGGCAGGGAATCAGTTCGACTGGTGCGAAGATCGTAGAAGTTAACCGTGCCGTCGAAGCGCTGCAAGGTGACGATGCAGGAGCCATCGGGCGCCAGTCGCACGTGGCGGTGCATGCCTTGGTTGGGGGTCTCCCAGCGGCGCACAAGGCGGCGAGCCGGCACGTCCCAAAGACTTAAGCCATCGATGGCGCTGACGGCCAGCGATTGTCCATCGCGCGCCAGGTCCACGCTGATGACCTCGCCTTGATCCGAGAAGGCGAACGGCTCGAGTTGCCCATCGGCCAGCCGCCGAAATTGTATCTCGCGGCCGCTCCACTCGATGAATACGCCACTGCGCGCGCTTTTCAGGGCTGCATCCGTGTTGGTCAGACCAACGCCTCGATAAATCTGATCGAACGTGCCCGCCTGCCACACCTGCCAGCCATGATCCGCCGTGGTCAACGCAACCACAGGAGGCACGATGATCACATCCACCGTGTCGGCGGGAAGTTGCTTGATGGGTGGTGGCGTCGGTGCGCGTTCCGGGTTCCAAATTTTGACGGTGCCATCCATCCCGGCGCTGGCGAAAGAGCGGCCATCCGGCGCCCAGCGGACTTGCAGGCATCCGTCCGCGTGAGCGTGCCAGACCCCCAATTCCCGATGCTGCGCCACGTCCCAGAGCCGCACAGTCTGGTCCATGCCGCCGCTGACCAGGCGGCGTCCGTCTCTGGTGAACGCCACACTCATCACAGCCTCCGTATGATTAGTCAGGGGGACATACTGGCGCGGCTGCGTCCACAGTCGGATGGATTTATCCCCGCCGGCCGTCGCCAGGAGGTCGCGGGTCGGCGAGAAAACCAGGTCTTCAATATTCCCGCCCGATTCCTCCCAGTCCGCAGAAGGCCGGTGCGCACGCCAGCTTTCGCGTTCCGTGTCAGCGTGCCAATCCCAATAAGTGACGCGACCATTGGCGTCGCCCACGGCCAGCAGTTCACCCCGGGCGGTGAAGGCAAGCTTGCGCGGTTCAGGTTCCCGAGCGCTGGTCGACAGGCGTTTCCACAAAACTGCGTCGGCAGGACGCCAAAGACAAACCTCCCGGCCATTGGCGGCGGCCAGCACCGTGCCGTCCGGCGAAAAAGCCAGATGCAAGACCTGACGTTGCGGCAGCGTGCGCGTGCGCTGCCAGCGCGCGGTTTCCCAGAGGGAAATTTGGTTGGGCGTGCTTTGGGCGAGGACCTGGCCATCGGCTGAGAAGGCCAGCGCGTTGACCCGGCCTTCCAGCAGGTTGGTGGAGAATTGCGGCTGCCGCGAGGTTATGTTCCAGATCGTCAGGCCGCCGCGCACATCGGCTGAGGCCAGCCACTGGCCGGTGGGTGAATAATCCAAACTGACGACTGCTCCGCCATGCGAGCCCAGAGTGAATTGTTCCTGGCCCTGACATTGGGCCCAGAGGTAGCGCCATTCCCACCCGCGCAGGTCAACTCCAACCGGCGGCTCGGCAGGTTGATGATGCACCAGCAGCTGGCGGGCGTAACCTCGATCGCCATTGGCAAACGCGCGATAGGCCAGCTCCATATCCGCGGCGTAAAGGTTTTCACGCGTCACGCCGAAGGCGCCTTCGGCCCGGCGCCACTGAAGGAGGATCCCAACGGCCCCGGTCAGGCCCACGGCCATCAAGAGGGCCAAAGTGCCGGCCAGGGCGGGTTTGCGCCGGCCCCATCGCCAGAGGCGTTCGCCCAGACCGGCGGGCTTGGCCAGGATCGGTTCATCGGCCAGGAAACGGCCGAGTTCATCCGCCAACTCGGCGGCGGAGGCGTACCGGCGGGCGGGCTCTTTCACCAGACATTTCAAGCAAATCGTTTCCAGATCGCGCGGGATGGTGGGCAGCAACGCGCGAGGGGCAACCGGCTCATCGTGAACCAGGTGAAAGAGCAAAGCCGGGATGTTTTCGGCCTGGAAAGGCGGTCGGCCGGTCAAGGCGTGATAGAGCATCGCACCGAGTGAATAGACATCACTGCTGGCGCTGGCCTCACTGCCGGCAGGGCAAGCTTGCTCGGGTGACATGTAGTTCGGTGAGCCGAGCACTTGGCCGGTCAGAGTCAGATCATTTTCAGGCCCGGCAGCCGTTGCTCCGGGCTCGGGCGGGCGCTGGCCGGCTGGCGGCCCTGACTGGACTCGCCCTCCTTCTGGTGCGGGCGTGGCGACACGTTTGGCCAGACCAAAATCGGTGATGCGCGGCTGACCCTGCTCATCAATGAGTATGTTGGATGGCTTTAGGTCGCGGTGCAGGATGCCCCGTTGATGCGCGTAATGAATCGCCTTGGCGATGGTCTGAAGATATTCCGCGGCGCGCCCTGGCGGCAGCGGTCCCGGCCGCAAGAGATCATCGAGCGTCCCCCCCGCGATGTAATCCATGGAGAAGAACTGCTGCCCGTTCCATTCGCCGACTTCGTGGATGCCGATGATGTTCGGATGTTGCAGTTGAGCTACCGCCTCGGCCTCCGTTCGGAACCGGCGGATGAACTGTTCGCCCGCCAGTGACCCGAAGGGAATCATCTTCACGGCCACCAGGCGGTTCAAACGCAGTTGCCGAGCGCGATAAACAATACCCATCCCTCCGCGCCCGATCTCCTCCAGCAGTTGGTACTCTCCAAAGCGGGTGGACCTTCCTGGCTCCGCCTCCACGCTGGACGAGTCCGCCGGCCCAAACATCAGGGCGGTCTCGTCAGGTTCTTCCTCAGGTTGACAGGCCCATTGCGCCACGCAGGCCGGACAAAGTCCCCCGAGAGCGCTCACCGGTTTCGGACGCCCGCATTGTGGACAAAGGAGGGCGGCTCCTGCCATGGGTCAGATGTTATGGGCGGCCAACGCCGCCGTGCGGGCGCGCCTCCGGCGATCCAAAACGTCACCGTTCGCAACGGGCTCCGGCGCCGCTGCTGGACGCTGCACACGTGTTGGGCGGGAAGATTCGCTCATATCGGTTGTCTCCGGAGTTGCCTCATCGTGGCAGGGTCCGTTCCGACTGGAAAGCGCATTTCAGGACTTGCGCAACAGGATAGGAGGCGCATTTGGTTACTGCCCCCGGGATCGCGGCCCCGCATGTGCGGGGCCGCTTGGAGATGGGGATCGGAGGAAGCGTTGGGTAGTTCCTTGGTCCTGGAGCCGAGGGACGATGAAGCGAGCGGCATCCGGCGGGCGGGGTGGACGGTCTCTCAAACATCCCACGTCCAGCCCGCGCCCGGCGGACCCTCCTTGATCATCTGGTATTCGAATCCGCCGGTGGCCCGGTCGTATGGCCGGTGGCGTAAAGCGAGAACCAAGTATGGATGAAGATCAGAGGGAATCCCCCTATCGCTGGGGTAGATGGCCGGACTAACGGACCTGCCGGAGCAGGCGCGGAGCAGCGCTGACGATGAGCAGAACCCCTGGCCGAAGCGGGCCGCAGCCGGACGACCCAAGTATCGGCTCGCCAGCGGGCTACAGAGATAGGGCGTGCGGAGTTCGGTTTAGTCCTGGCGGAGGTTCGAGGGGCGGCTTTTTGCATTCATGTTGTACAACTGGGTTTCGGAATTTCGATTACGAGGTTTTCCGATAAAGATGTTGGAAGCAGGGGGTGGAAACAGAGGAAGGGCAGGGGCCACTGGGCGATGGCAGAAGGTTGTTCCGCATATCACGCAGATGCAGAACGGGATAACGGTTTGACTTGCCCTCGCGGCAATCGTAAATTTGGGCTGCATGCTGGTTACCCAACCGAGCACGTTCGTTGAACCCGAGCGACTTACCCTGCCAGAGGAATCTCTCCCGAGCTGGAAAGAGATTATCACTCCGGCGGAGCCTTTTCTTCAGGCCGTGGCGGATCGGTTGCGGGAACAGATCAACGCGTTCGAGCGGGACATTGCGGCTTACGCCGAGTACGCCTTAACCAACCAGGGCAAACAGCTGCGCCCGGTCTTGGTAGCCCTGAGCGGCGGAGCCTCCGGCCGAATCGATGAGTCGCACATCACCGCGGCGGTCATCATCGAGATGGTCCACTTGGCCACGCTGGTTCATGACGATGTGATGGACGAGGCCCAAATCCGGCGAGGCCGCCCCACTCTGGCTGCTAATTGGGGCAGCGAAATCTCCGTGTTGCTCGGGGACTGTCTGTTTGCCCACGCGGTGGAATTAGCGGCTGGATTCCCCACTCCGGAGGTGTGCCGGACGGTGTCTGCCGCTACCAAGGCGGTTTGTTCCGGAGAAATTCTCCAGACACAACGGCGAAAAAATTTCGAACTTTCCCGGGCGGAATACTTCCAAGTAATCCAGATGAAGACCGGCGAGCTGTTTGCCCTCTCCTGTGATTTGGGGGCGTTTTTGAGCGGAGCCGGTGCCCGGCAAAGGAGTGCGTTGCGCCAATACGGACTGGCCATCGGCACCGCCTACCAGGTTTACGATGATTGTCTGGATCTTTATGGCTCCGAGACGCTGGTCGGCAAATCACTGGGAACAGACTTGGCCAAAGGCAAATTGACGTTGCCGCTCTTACTTGCCTTGGAGCAAGCGAGCCCCGCCGAACGCGCCAGCATCGAAACGATGGTCCGCGAATGGGTGCCCAGCCATTTCCCGAAGTTGCTCCGGCTATTGGATCGTTATCAAACCCGGGAGGGATCCCGTCAAGCTGTGCAGGATTATTTGCGCACGGCGGAAGACGCGCTGGAGGCCTTGCCGGACAGCGCCTGCCGTCGAAGCCTGGCTGGGCTTTGCCGCTATCTTTCGCGCCAAAATGCTGCCTTGGGGATCAACGCATGAGCGAACCGGCGCCTCTTCCATTGCCTGAACCTGACACGGACATGCCGCAGCTGGTTCCGGCGGCTGATTTGGCCGGAGACACCCCCGGGGAAGGCCAGGGTGATGATCTTTCGAGGACCACTCCGCTGTTGGTGCCCTCGGCAGCGGCGGATGATTTGATCTTGGTCCAACGCGCTCAGCAAGGAGACGAATCCGCCTACGGCGAACTGGTCAAGCGCTATCAGGAACGCGTTTACGCCACGATCTATCACATGACCGCCAATCACGAAGACGCCGCGGATCTGGCGCAGGAGACATTCATCAAGGGTTACGCGGCGTTAAAATCCTTCAAGGGCGATTCCAGCTTCTATACGTGGGTCTATCGAATCGCCGTCAATAAAACGATTAACTTCCTCAAGCAGCGTAAGAACAAAGCGCATTTGAGTCTCAATGACCTCGATCTGAATGCCGAAAACGATCCGGATCTGGTGGCCTTGGTTTCGGATAAAACGCCTCGGCGCGAAGCCGGCTTGAGCGAATTGCAGGAACGACTCAGCGCGGCCCTGCTCAAGCTTTCGCCTCCCCACCGTCTCGTGGTCACCCTCCATGATGTCCAGGGGTTGCCCCACGAGGAGATCGCCAACATTATGGACTGCAATATCGGCACCGTGCGTTCTCGTCTTTTTTACGCCCGCCAACAGCTTCAGGCTTATCTGTCGGATTATCTCAAGTAACCAAAGGATGACTCCCATGAATCCCAATCCAGACAAACAGCGCGAGGAGTTGCAGAGAATGCTGGCCTTGAAACGGCTCGAGACCCCGCCGCCGCGATTCTTTAGCGGATTTTCCGACAAAGTGATCGATGGATTGAACGCGCCTCAACCCGTCGTGCCGCGCACCGTCTGGCAGCGTCTCGGCTTGGAACTCGAGAGCCCGCTGGTGTTGGTGTGCGCGAGTGGGGTGGTGGTGTGCGGTTTGCTGGGTGCCGGCGTGATTCTGGCCCTCCATTTAGGCCCGGCCCGCCCAACCTCGCGGCTGCCTCAAGATCAGATCCGGTGGATGGTGGCTCCGCCGCCTGCCATTCAGCCCGCGGCCGATGCCGACCAAGTTGAGCCGGCCGTTCCGGCCGTCCAAAGATCCGGCCACTTGAATCAGCCCGTCATTATCCCCGCCGATGCGTCTCTGACGGCTCTCAAGCCCGATCGGCAGCCGGCGAACACCGAATCCAACGGGGTCAGCAAATAGGAAAGAAAGACCGGAAGCTGGGGCGAGAAACGAGCACCAAGTCTGACCAGACGCACCAAGCCTAAAGCCTCGAATCCGTGCAGCTCAAACCCGGGAGTTTTCGAACACCATCACGGAACCGCCCTTGTTGAAAAAGAGGTTCTTTCCGTCGACGTTCGCTTCTCCCTCCAGTTTTTTGCCTTCTTCGCTCGTGGTCAGGATGTAACTGCTGCCGCTGGTTTTCCAGGATCCTTTGACGGTCTTGTCTTTACCTTGGGAGGGGAGCTTTAGGATGACGCGGTTGTCGACGGTCGCCACCAGGGCGGCATCCTTCATCAGGACGCCAAACTCCTGCCGCAGCCGCTTAATCTCGGCAGAACCCATGTTCGGCTTGCGCCGGCGGGCCAGGTTCATGGAGGCCCGGAAATCAAATTCCCAGCGGCCCAGGATCCGTTCATCGTCGTATTTAGGCGATTTACCGGTCTCCAGATACACCTTCAAGTCATGAGCATCTCCTTCGAGGCGCGCCAGAATGTTGGTGTAGGCCTTTCGATCTTCCACCAGCGGTTTGACCGACTCATGGTTGATGAACGTTCCGAACGTCATGCCTTTGATCCACTCTTTTTGGAGGGTTTGATCCTTGAACGGTTTGAATTCTTCATTTTCGCCGAGCAACAAGAAGGGCGGATAGTTGGCCAGACGATTTTGCAGCAAGGGGGTTTGGAAGAGGTCTGACACGATATCCAGGCTGTCGTAATAACGGGCGCTCTTGGGCAGAAACCGCGCGGCGGCTTTGTCCACCCGCGTGCTTTCCATATCATCGGCGACGCGGTTGACGAGACGCAGGGCCCAGGAATCTTCGCTGGAGGTCGCTACCTGCACGGTCAGGTAGGCGATCGCATAAAGCAACGTGGAGATGGCAAACACGTAGACGACTCCATTGGCCAGGCCCATGACGATGCCGACCCGCGTGTTGAGCCGTTCGAAGAGCAGCCGTTGGGTGTCGTTGGCCTTGTATTTGTAATAGCCATCCACCTTTTTGTGCACCGCCAGCGCCGCCACCTTAAAGATCACCATCACGAAGGCAAAGGCGATGAAGGGCGCCACGATCAAGACCAGCCACGGATTCTTGAGACCGAAGATGGGCAACAAAGAATAAAGAATGGAGCCGAGTGGCACGGCCAGAAGGGCGCCAAAGAGCAGGCCGATAAACGAAATCCCCGTCCGCAATGCGCCTTGGTAGAACCCCACGACCGCGGTGCAAACCACGGTGAACAATGCCAAAAGCCACATGATCATGAGGCGAAAGTAAGGACGGCTTCCGGGAAAAGCACGCAGAAAAAAGCGAAAAGACCAGCTGCAGGCAGGACTCTCCCTCCCGCAAGGGCGCCGGCTTCGCCTGGGTGGCGCACGGGCTACGGGCAAATACGCTTTGCCTTTTGGGCAGTTGTCTCTAATTATCCCGCTGCTCCTGGCTGCGCTGCACGCTGGGCTTTTTGTGGCCGTGGCTGAATTTTCATGAACTCACACGCTCCGCCGCCCGGCGAGGGTCGCCGGGGTTTTTTTAAGCAAACCGCTGCGATATTTTTGGGGGCTGTGACCGCCCTGGTCCCGCTGGCCGCCGGGTTGCTCACCATGCTGGATCCCTTGCGCCGCAAGGCCGGGCCCGCCGGCTTCGTGCACGTCACCTCTCTGAGCGCGCTGCCTGAGGATGGCAGCCCCCGCCGTTTCTCAGTCATTGCGGATCGATCGGATGCCTGGAACAAAATCCCGCAAGTGCCAATCGGGGCCGTCTACTTGCGGCGACAAGGCGTTTTGGTGCACGCCTTGAATGTGACATGCCCGCACGCCGGATGTGCGGTCGAGTATCGTCCGGCGAGTGGTTCGTATCTCTGTCCGTGTCATAACAGCAAGTTCAAGATCGAAGGCGGGCTGGCCGACCCCCGCAGCCCGAGCTCGCGGGGCATGGACACGTTGGAAGTGGAGCTGCGCAACCACACCGAGGTCTGGGTGAAGTTCCAGAACTTCGAAGCCGGCAAGGCCAAGAAGGTCGCGATTGCATGAAGGCGGTGGCATGAAGGCGCTGCTCGACTGGTTGGATCACCGGACCGGTTGCAGAAAACTCCTGCAGGAGGCCCTGTTTGAGAACGTGCCTGGCGGGTCCCGTTGGCGTTACGTCTGGGGCAGTACGCTGACTTTTACCCTGGCGGTGCAGTTCATCACCGGAATCTTCCTGTGGATGGCCTACAACCCCAGCTCGCAGACGGCTTGGGAGAGCGTTTACTTCATCCAGGAAGAGATGTTGGGCGGCTGGTTATTGCGCGGACTGCATCATTACACCGCCCAGGCCATGAACATCCTGCTCGTCCTGCACCTCATGCAGGTGGTGATCGATGGCGCGTATAAGGCGCCCCGCGAAGTTAACTTTTGGTTTGGGATCGCTTTGCTTGGACTGGTTCTGGCGCTTTCTCTCACTGGTTACCTGCTGCCCTGGGATCAGAAAGGCTACTGGGCCACCAAGGTGGCCACCAGCATCGCGGCGATCACTCCTTTCATCGGCCCTGAACTCCAAAAGCTCATCATTGGCGGCGCCGAGTACGGCCATCATACATTATCCCGCTTCTTCGCGCTGCATGCCGGGGTGTTGCCGGCGGCCGTGATCGGATTGCTGGTCGGGCACATTTACCTCTTCCGCCGTCACGGCATTACCGCCAAACAACCTTACCGAAAGCCGGATGAAAAATTCTGGCCCGAACAGGTGCTCAAAGATGCGGTGGCTTGTCTCGCGGTCCTGGCCGCGGTGTTGTTCCTCGTCATCCGGTATGGCGCAGAATTGACCGCGCCGGCCGATCCGGCGGACAATTACGCGGCCGCGCGACCGGAGTGGTACTTTCTCTTTCTCTACCAGCTTTTGAAATATTTTCCGGGAGAATCGGAGATCATCGGGGCGATGATCATCCCCACGCTGATCATGGTGCTGATTTGTCTGATGCCATTCTTCGGCCGCTGGAAGCGTGGGCATCGTTTTAATGTGAGTCTTCTTTATGTTCTCCTGGCGGGAGTGGCCTTGCTCACGTGGAAAGCGGTCCAGGCTGACCAGGCTAACCCCGAGTATCTGGCCGCCGTCCGCCAGGCCGGCAAAGACGCCGAACGCGTCAAGGTCCTGGCGCGGGGGCCCAACGGCATCCCGAGCGCCGGCGCCGTCACGCTTCTCCGCAACGACCCGTTCACGCAAGGGCCCAAATTGTTCGCCAAAAACTGCGCCAGTTGCCATCGCTACGACGGCCAGGACGGAACCGGACTGGTGTCGACCAACGCGCCCGCCGCGGCTGATCTTAAGGATTTCGCCTCGCGGGCTTGGTTGACCCGGTTCCTGGACCCCGCCCACATCGCCACGCCGCAATGTTTCGGTGGAACCAAACATGTCGAGGGAAAGATGGTGAAATTCGTGCAGAAAGATGTCGCCGCTTTTTCCACCAACGACCAAGTCATGCTGCGAAAAGCGATCGCGGCACTTTCTGCTGAGTCAAAGCTCAAATCCCAACGCGACTTGGACGGTCGCGATGCGGCGCTCATCCAGGAAGGACGCCAGTTAATTGCCGGGGAGACCCTCCGTTGTACCGAGTGTCATCAGTTCCGGAAGAAGGATGAGGACGCTACGGCCCCGGACCTGACCGGCTACGGCTCGCGGGAGTGGTTGACTGGCATCATCTCCAATCCCAAGCATCCCCGTTTCTACGGCAAGCGGAACGATCGGATGCAGAGTTTCGGTGAGGAGAAGATCCTGGACTCAGTCGCAATCGGGCTCCTCGCGGATTGGCTGCGCGGGGAATGGTATGAGCCGGCAGAAGCGCCGGTCGAGTAGCTTTCAGCTTCGAGCTGATCACCGCTGCGCATCCAGAGCGCCTGCGTTCGTGGTTCTACGCCAAGAAAAGGCAGAAAAATGAGGGCAGAAAAGTAACCAGCACCGGGGTCGCGCATCCTTTTCTGCCCGTCATCGTGCTGCCGTTGTCGGCACCGCGTTTTCGTTACACGTTGTAGGTGCTGGAGGAAACGGTGCCGCCGCGGCCGGTCCAGTTGGTGTGGAAGAACTCGCCGCGCGGTTTGTCGACGCGTTCGTAGGTGTGCGCTCCGAAATAATCCCGCTGCGCCTGCAGGAGGTTGGCGGGCAGCACGGCGGCGCGATATTGATCGTAGAAAGCCAACGCGGTGCTGAAGACGGGCACCGGGATGCCTTTCTTGGCGGCCGTGGCCACGACGTGACGCCAGCCTTTCTGGCACTTTTTGATCTCCCCGCGGAAATAATCGTCCAGCATCAGGTTCGTCAACTTGGCATTGCCATCGTAGGCATCCTTGATCTTGCCCAGGAAACGCGAGCGGATGATGCAGCCGCCGCGCCACATCAAAGCGATGCCGCCGTAGTTGAGGTTCCAGCCGTATTCCTTGGCGGCGCTACGCATGAGCATGTAGCCCTGAGCGTAGCTCACGATCTTCGAGGCATACAACGCGAGCCGGATATCCTCGATAAACGCCTTCTTGGCGGATTCCTTCTTGGCCGCGCCGATCGCGGGGCGGGGTCCTTTCAGCTTGCGCGCGGCTTTCACCCGCTCTTCTTTCAGCGCCGACACGCACCGGCTGTAGACGGCTTCCGCGATCAGCGTGATTGGGATGCCCAGGTCCTGCGAGTTGACCACCGTCCATTTGCCGGTGCCCTTCTGTCCGGCCGTGTCGAGAATACGCTCCACCAGCGGCTGGCCGTCCTCGTCTTGAAAACCAAGAATATCGCGGGTGATCTCGATCAAGTAACTTTCCAGGTCGCCTTCGTTCCATTCTTTGAAAACCTGATGCATTTCGGATGCGCTCAGGCCGAGGCCGTTTTTGAGAAGACTGTAGGCTTCGCAGATGAGCTGCATGTCGCCGTATTCGATGCCGTTGTGAACCATCTTCACGTAATGGCCGGCCCCTTGTTCCCCGACCCAATCGCAGCAAGGCGAACCGTCGCTGACTTTGGCGGCGATGGCTTGGAAGATCGGCTTGACGTGCGGCCAGGCCTTGGGCGATCCGCCCGGCATGATGCTGGGGCCGCGCCGGGCTCCCTCTTCCCCACCAGAAACGCCGGTGCCGATATAAAACAGCCCTTTGCTCTCCACATATTTGACGCGCCGATTGGTGTCTTCAAACAGCGAGTTGCCCCCATCGATGATGATGTCGCCCGCTTCGAGATGAGGGACGAGTTGCTCGATGAATTCATCCACCGCGCTGCCTGCTTTGACCATCAACATCACACGGCGCGGCTTCTTGAGCAGACCCACCATCTCCTCGATGGAATGTGCCCCGAGCACTTTGGTGCCCTTGGCTTCCTTGTTCAGGAAGTCGTCCACTTTCGAAACCGTGCGGTTGAACGCGACCACCGTATAGCCGTGGTCGTTCATGTTCAGGATGAGATTCTGGCCCATCACGGCCAGGCCAATCAGGGCGATGTCTCCATTGGGTTCCATGCGTTCTGTTTCCTGTAGTTGAAATATTTCGTTCCACGCTGCAACTGCAAGATGGGCACCATACAAGAGCGGGCAGGCGGCGCCAGAAGATTTTTCGACGCCCGTCGACGGTTCGACGGTTCCCGGTTCAGGGTTCTCGGTTCAGGGTTCGGGGTTCCCGGTTCGGGCGCATTCGACATTTGGCGTTCGACATTCGACATTCCTCCTGCACGGCAGGCCGGCCCCGGCTCCGTTGTCGGAGAGGGAGGTCGGCGCCCACTTAATTGATGTTCACGGTTCGGCGTTAAGAGTTCACTTCGCACAGTTTTGTTTGCGTTTGAATTTTTTGAGCACTGTGGATCACGACGGAACCCCGAACCCTGAACCGAGAACCCCGAACCGTGAACCCTGAACCCCGAACCTTGAACCCCGAACCCTGAACCTTGAACCCCGAACCCTGAACCCTGAACCGAGAACCCCGAACCGTGAACCCTGAACCCTGAACCCCACCTCAGGGCTGAACGGCTTTCGCAGACTTAGTTT
>DATLUX010000483.1:0-3209 GCA_035577805.1 Verrucomicrobiia bacterium | reverse complement strand
CAACGCCGTACCTGATCACGACCGACGCGGTACATCAACTCAAACGCGAGGAAACACAACGCGATTACCGAGCGAGAATCCGCGGGGTGGTTACGTGTGTGCTGCCCAAACATCAGGCGGTGACCATTCAGGATCACACGCGTGGCCTTTATGTGGTGGATGTTTCGACCAACCGTTCGGGGCCCCCGCGCATTGGCGAATTCCTGGAAGTGGAAGGGGTAATCGACCCGGGTCTATTTGCGCCGTGCGTCCAGGCGCAGAAAGTCATCAGCCTGGGGATTGGTCACCTGCCCGTGCCCGTGCGGCCAACCTGGGACCAGTTGATGAACGGCAGTCTCGACGCGCAGTACGTCGAGCTCCAAGGGATCATCACCGCGGTTCAAGCCGGCAACACTACGCTCCTCACCCGCGGAGGCGTGATTCAAATCGAATTGCGCGTAACGGGCCTGCCTCCCGAAGAACTCAAACGTCATGAGAACGCCCTCGTGCGTCTCCGGGGTTGTTTATTCGCGTCCTGGGATTACCGCACGCACCAGGTCAAACTTGGCGAAGCCCGGGTTTACGACGCGGACTTGGTCGTGGAGCAGGACGCGCCCGTCGACCTGTTCTCCAGTCCCAGCAAGAGCGCGGCCGAATTGCTCCTGTTCGATCCGCACGCGGGAGCGTTCCAACGGGTCAAGGTCTCCGGTCAGATCGTTCATGGCCGCGGCCCGGAATACTTCATGATGAACGGCTCGCAGGGCGTGCGTTTCCTGGCCAAAGACCCCGTGTCTCTGCAGGCCGGCGATTACGTGGAGACGGTGGGCTTTCCTGATCTGCTCGGGGCTGCCTCGCCTGTGCTCCGCGAAGCGGTGACCCGCCGAATTGGACGCGGCCCGTTGCCTGAGGCCAGGAAGTTGCTGGCGGATAATCTGCTCCGGGCGGAGTACGACGCCACTCGTGTTCAAGTCGAGGGAGTCCTGGCGGGCGTGCGAGGCACCACCAAGGAGAGCGTGCTGGAGATGCAAAGTGGCGTGCGCACCTTTACAGCCAAGTTGAATGCAGGGGATGAAACGATCCATTCGTTGCCGGTCGGCAGCCGGCTTGAGCTGACCGGCGTTTATGAAGGGTTGGGCGGCAACCGGATGGCCGGACAGGACGTCGCTTCCTTTGGATTGTTGCTGCAGTCCCCGGCCGACGTGATCGTGCTGTCCCGAGCGCCTTGGTGGACTTTAAAACGGCAGCTCGTGATTGTGGGCGCGCTCGCCGTCGTGCTGGCTGCAACTGGTTTGTGGATTACCCAGTTGCGCCGTCAAGTTGAGGAACGCACGGCCGAGCTGGGGGCCCAAATTCAACAACGACAACGCGCCGAACAACAACGGGCGCTGGAACAGGAACGCGCCCGCATCGCCCAGGATCTCCATGACGAACTCGGCTCCGGCATCACCGAGATCAGCATGCTGACGGCCCGCGCGAAATCAGCCTGGGCGCCCGACGACAAGCGCAGCGGTTACCTGGATCAAGCCGGCGACAAAGCGCGCGAGATGGTCACCGCCCTGGATGAAATCGTGTGGGCCACCAATCCCGGTCACGATTCGCTGGCGTCGCTCGTCAGTTATTTCAGCCTTTACGCAGATCGTTTCCTGGGCCTGGCCAACATCAGCTGGCGCCTTGAGCCTCCTTCCGGCCCGGCCGATCAAACCCTGGACTCCCGACATCGGCACCAACTGTTCCTGGCCTTCAAGGAGGCCCTCACCAACGTCGTGCGACACTCCGGGGCCACCGAGGTCCGCATGAACATTCAGCTTGCTGCAGGGGAAGTGCGGTTGACGATCCACGACAACGGCCGCGGGCTCCCGCCCCACGCGCGCACCCAAGGCATGGATGGCGTCGCCAACATGCGCTCGCGCCTGGAAAAACTCGGCGGCCGTTTTGAAGTCACGAGCGAACCCGGACACGGCACCCGCCTGCACTTAAGCGTGCCGGTCGGTTGACCGGGATCCCGCTTCCCATGAACCGCTCCTATCTCGTAGCAGCCGACGTAAGGAGGCTCACTCTATCCCGGCGCGTTCGTCGGGCAAGAGATCAGAGCCCTTCGACAGGGCTCAGGGTGTACCTCGTTACCTCGGCTGCTACGTTAGATTTGGGTTCATTGGTCCAATGCGCGTCCGAAATTTCGGAGGTCGAAGCTACCTACCTATGACCCGCCTGGCCATCGTTGAAGACAACAAGGTGATCCGCGAGAGCCTGATGGAATTCGTGCAGACCGATCCCGAGTGCCAATGCGTGGGCGCGTGCGAATCGGCGGAGGAAGCACTCCGGGTCATCCCAAGGCTTCAGCCCGACATCGTGCTCATGGACATCCAATTGCCCAACATTTCAGGCATCGAATGCACTGCTCGGCTCAAGCAACAGCTGCCGGCTCTCCAGATCATCATGGTAACGGTCTATGAAGATACGGAGCGGATTTTCCGCGCCCTGCGGGCGGGAGCATGCGGCTATCTGCTGAAACGCTGTTCGCCAGAGGAACTGGTGGCGGCCGTGCGCGAGGTGCGGCAAGGCGGCGCACCCATGTCCCGAGAGATCGCCCGCAAGGTCATTGTCTCATTTCAGGAGCCCCTGACCACGGCGGCGGAAGTCGAAGATCTTTCGCCACGCGAGCGGGAGATCCTGGGATTGGTGGCCAACGGTTTCCCCAACAAAGAGATCGCGCACCGCTTGGGGTTGACGGATGGAACCGTCCGCTGGCACCTGCGCCATGTCTACCATAAGCTGCATGTGCGTTCCCGGACGGCGGCAGCGCTCAAGTTCCGGTCGACCAAGAGTGGCTGAGATGAATGCGGAATGCGGAATGCGGAATGCAGGCGCCGGACCGGCGTGTGGAGGGCTTCCAAGATACACCGCCTACTGTAGCGGCGGTCTGTGACCGCCGTTCGCTCTACCCATGAACCTTCGCCTCCGTAGCAGCCGACGTCAGGAGGCTCACTCTACCCCAACCCGTTCGTCGGAAAAAAGATCAGAGCCTCGTTACCCGCCTGCGCCCTACGGGCTACGGCGGGCAAGCCTCGGCTGCTACGTCAGATTGGTGGGTTCATGGTCCCAATGCGCGTCCAAAAGTTGGAGGTCCGTCCTACCCATGAACCGACCCTCAGGTAGCAGCCGACGTCAGGAGGCTCACTCTACCCCAACGCGTTCTCCGGGAAAAAGATCAGAGCCCTTCGACAGGCTCA
>DATLUX010000482.1:0-11484 GCA_035577805.1 Verrucomicrobiia bacterium | reverse complement strand
CTACCTCGCGAAGGTGGTGCTGATAGGACTGGAGAATCTTCTCACGACGTTTAGGAGGGGGCTTGTTCATCCCCCAACAAAGGAGCTCAGAATCCCCCTTTGAAAGCTTCAATAATTATGTGGAGTTCGATGCCCTCAATCTTCTGTGTTTACGCGCCTTTCTCTCCGGAACTCCACATAATTATGATGTCCACATAATGTCGGTTATGTGGAGCTCCACATAAGCGACAAAGATTCCGACAAAGTTTGTCCCGAGAACGTCCCTGGGACAGGCCCTGGGACAGGCCCTAGATAGTGTCCCCGGGATCGCGGCCTTTAGGCCGCTTCGAGATGGGGATCGGAGGAAGCCCCTCGACGGGGCTCGGGGCGGGCTGTTGGGTAGTTCCTTGGTCCTCGAGCCGACGGACGATGAAGCGGCGTAAACGCCGTGCACCAAACTGCATTGTTCGGGGGCAGTGCCTAAATGCGCCCAATTTAGACACTGCCGCATGTTCTCTCTAGCCTCCGGCGAGGAACGCTTGTTAGGCTGGCGGGAATGTATTGTTCCCTTGGTTACCAGCTGCGCTGGCTGCATTGGTGGTGTTGGATGGGTTGGGTGAGCTTTGGGGTATGGATAGCCGCAGGCCAGGCAACCGCGGCTGGCCCTTTTGCAGCACTTGGAGGAGGCGGATCGGCCGCGCCACCTGATTATCGGTTTAAGATCGATGTGCTGGCAGAGGCGATGCCGCAACCGATGGAACTCGAGTTGGCGCTCGATGGGCGAATCTTTTTTAACGAACTCACCGGCCGCCTGCGGATCTGGAACCCGGCCACGCGCGCCGTGAGCGAGGCCGGCAAGTTGGAGGTGTTT
Source organism: Verrucomicrobiia bacterium (assembly GCA_035577805.1). Classification (GTDB taxonomy): domain Bacteria; phylum Verrucomicrobiota; class Verrucomicrobiia; order Limisphaerales; family JADJPG01; genus DATLUX01. Next base: position 10,634 of record DATLUX010000482.1, on the reverse strand, counting down.
GCCGAGCAGGAGAACGGTTTTCTCGGCTTCGCGCTGGACCCGCATTTTCAGACCAACGGTTGGATTTACCTGTATTACTCGCCGAAGGATTATGTGGGACAACGACTCAGCCGTTTGGTGATGCGCGGCGATCGGCTCGACCTGCAGAGTGAAAAGAAAATGCTCGAGTTCGGTGAACAGCGGCGGGAGTGCTGTCATCATGCCGGTTCGGTCGAGTTCGGCCCGGAAGGGTTGCTTTACATTTCGACGGGCGACAACACCCATCCGGGCGGCGACTCGGATGGTTATGCGCCCATCGACGAGCGGCCGGATCGGGGACCTTATGATGCGCAGAAGTCGGCCTCCAACACCCAGGATCTGCGCGGCAAAATTCTGCGGATCAAACCCACGGAAGAAGGCAATTACACCATCCCGGAAGGCAATCTCTTTCCCCAAGACGGTTCCGGAGGGCGCCCGGAGATTTACGCGATGGGCTGCCGCAATCCCTGGCGCATGAGTGTGGATCAGCGGACCGGGTTCGTTTACTGGGGCGAGGTGGGGCCGGATGCAGGCGGCAACGGACCGCGCGGCCCGCGCGGGTACGACGAGATCAATCAGGCCCGGCGGGCGGGAAACTTTGGTTGGCCTTATTTTGTGGGGTCGAACTTCGCTTACGTGAAGTACGACTTTGCCACCAAACAACTCGGTGGCCCCTTCGATCCGCAGGCGCCGACGAATACCAGCCCCAATAATACCGGGGCGCGGGTCTTGCCGCCGGCGCAGCCTGCGTTCATTTATTGGCCTTACGGCGAATCCAAGGAGTTCCCCATGCTCGGTGCGGGCGGCCGGACCGCTTGCGCAGGGCCGGTATTTTATTATCAGCCGTCATTTCGCGACACCGGCGGGTTTCCGGAGTATTTCGATCGTTGTCTATTGTTCTACGATTGGCAGAGGCCGTTCATGAAGTGGGCGCGTCTGGACGCCGACTCACACCTGGCGGCCATCGAACCCTTTACGGCGGCCGTGACGCTGGCCAACGACAAGAGCCGAATCGCTGCGGGCGAGGCCGCGGGCGAATTTGTCATCCGGCGCCCGGTCGACGCCCAATTCGGACCGGATGGCTGCCTTTATCTGCTCGATTACGGCGAGAGTTGGGGGCCAAACAAGGATTCCAGGCTTCTGAAAATCTCGTATCAATGGGGCAATTTGGCGCCGGTGGCAAAGGCCTTGGCGCGGCCCTCCTCCGGCCCGGTGCCGCTAACCCTGGAATTGGACGGGTCCCAATCCAAAGACTATGAAGGGGACGCCTTGAATTACGAATGGCGTTTGCACGGCGGCGCTGGAGGCGGAGGCGGACTGAAATCAGCGGCGGCCGGCGCGCTGGCGGGGCCGACGGGCACGCCGACGTCCGGGCAAGTGGCGGCGCGCGGTGCGCGCGCGCAAGTGACGATTAGCGAGCCGGGCAATTATGTGTTGGAACTGCGGGTGACGGACGACCACGGGGCCACCGGCAGCGCCAACCTGCCGGTGATCGCGGGGAACACCGCGCCCGAGGTGCGTTTTGTTGAACCGCAGGATGGCGATTTTTTTACGCCCGGCCAGCCGGTGCATTATCAAGTGGCTGCGAAGGATGCGGAAGACGGGAGTTCGGCCGATTACGAAGAGATTTTCGAGCCGCGCACCTTCGTGAGCGCGCGCTGGGGGCGCGGTGATGGCAAGGAGAACAGCGAAGAACCCGGCTTGGCCCTGATGAAACAGAACGACTGTTTTAATTGTCATGCGGCGGAGCAGAAGATCGTCGGCCCGCCGCTGCTGGAAGTGGCCAATCGGTACCGTGGCCAATCGGGGGCGCTGGAGGCCAGTGTCGAGCGGGTTCGTCGTGGCAGCAGCGGGGTCTGGAGCGAAATCCCCATGTTGCCGCATGAAGCGTTGACCACCGATCAACTGCAATTGATGGTGCGCTGGATCTTCGCGTTGGAACCCGGCAAGAGTGGAGCGGGGACCGTGCGCGGACTCACTGGCCAACTCCTGGCGCCCAACGATCAGAAACTGCGCGTGGCTACCCTCGAAGCGACCTACACTGATGCCGGTCACCCGCCCGCAGCCAGCTTGAGCGCGCGGGCCACCGTGAAATTGCGGTCGCGCTCTTTGCAGGCCGAGCTGGCGGATGAAATCAAAGGCGCCAAGGTCCTTGGCGGTTACGTCGGTGCGATCGACCACGGATATTTCCTGCGGTTTGTCCAAGTCAACTTGTCGAATTCCCGGCAGGCGACTTGTCGCGCCGCCAGTGCCGGCGCCGGCGGGATCATCGAAATCCGTGCCGGGTCCCCCACGGGCCAACTGCTGGCTGCGATGGAGATTACGCCTACCGGCGGTTGGGAGAAATGGGTGGAGGTGACGGCTCCGCTCAAAACGGCCGGACGCGGCGATGTGTTTGTGGTGTTTGTGAATCCGGGCAAAGGCGGCCTGATGAACCTCGATTGGATTCGGTTCGAGTGAAGTTCGGTTGATGGCGGTGTGGCTGGCAGGAGCGTGGCCGAGCGCAATTCCCTCTCCCTTGGTAAGGGCGCAGAAAAGTCGTGTTGTTGGCTGCTCCTTTTGTTATGGTGACCTCATCACCATGAATTGCTTCAGACGCATCTGTGGTTATCTCCTGGCGGTTTTGGGATTAAGCGTTCCAGGGTTGCCGGGCGCCGTCGTCATCAACGAAATTCATTATCATCCGGTCGAGCGGCCGGCGTTCGATGCGGAAGGTGTGCCGTTGCTCGATTTGTCCTCCGACCTGCATGAGTTTGTGGAGCTGTCCAACACCGGCCCGACGCCGGTGGCCTTGGACGGCTGGAAACTTTCCGGTGGCATCGATTTCCTTTTCCCGGCTGGAACAGTCCTGCCGGCGGGCGGTTTTGCGGTGGTAGCGCGCGATCCGGCGCGTCTGGCGGCCATCCTGCAATACGGTTTGTCGCCGGACGAGGTTCTGGGCCCATATTCCGGGCGCCTGGGCAACGATGGGGATGCCATCCGTCTGCGTGATTCCTTCGATACGCTGGTGGATGCGGTCAATTATTCTTCCGCTTTCCCGTGGGCGATCTCGGCCAACGCGTTGGGCGCGGGGGACGACTGGACGGGGCTGGACTCCGATCATTACCAATATCGCGGACGTTCGTTGGAGCGGGTCAGCCCCACGCATCCGGCGAATGATCCCGCCAACTGGCTGGCCTCGCCGTTGCCGGGTAATCCCAGCCCAGGCCGGCCTAACGCGGTGAGCCGCGCCATCCCGCGTCCGGTGGTGGTCAGCTTGCGGGTATTCCAGAACAGCGACGGCGCGGCGTTGATCCGATCGAACCAGCCGGTCCGGGTCGAATGCGTGTTCTCGGCCACGAACGAGTTGGGCGAGGTGGTGCTGGAGTATTTCCTGGATGACATCAACTTCACGAACGAAGTTCGCTCCACCGTGGCTATGGCCGTGGCGGGCGACAGCGCGGAGGGACGATTCGGAGCCGTGCTGCCTGGGCAACTGGATCGGCGCATTGTGCGTTACCGGATCCGCGCTGACCGCGGGGCGGGAATCGAGACCGTTTCACCACGGGCAGATGATCCATACGGTTGGCACGCGTATTTTGTTTCGCCCGTGCGGACCGGAAGCAACCCGATCTACGAATGTTTCATTTCGAGCGCGGCTCTCAATACTCTGCAGACGAATATCAGCCAGTCGCCGCGCCGCATCGTGTTGCCGGACCCGCCCGGGCAACCGCGTGCCTCCTGGGATGCCACCCAGCCGGCCGTGCTGGTCTACAACGGAGAAGTGTTCGACATCCAGATGCGCCATCACGGCAGCCGCTATAACCGGAGCCCCGGCCGGAACTCGTGGAAATGGCAGTTCCCGCGTTATCATCCGTTCACCGACGGCCGTGAGAGTGTGTTCATCACGGACAAGGGGGAGGAGCATCGGGTGGGGAGCCAGTTTTATGATGCGATGGATTTTCCGAGTTGGCGTTGTCGGTATGTGGATGTGTACCTGAACAACGGCGGGCGCCTGCAACGGCTGCAGCAAGAAGAGATGGATGATTTCACGTATGGCCGCTGGGCCAAGGAGCAGGCGCAACGTTATCCAGGCACGCAAGTCGATGAGCTCGGCGGCCTTTTTAAGGCCACCGGTGTGATTCCATTTGAAACGGGCGTTGGCCAAGGGGTGACCAGTATCTACACCAACAGCGGGGAAGGCCCGTATTACATCGGCAACTGCTCCTTGCCTCCGGCCAAACCCGGTTGGTCCGCGCGCCAGCGCTGCGAATGGACCTACGCGGTACAGATTGACGGCTGGAAGGGAGGCGGCGAGGTCGAGGAGTTGTTGCGCGGCTTGTGGGCCGCGCGGGGAGATTCGCCGACGTCCCCGGGAGCCAACCTGCCGGTGTTGCGCGCCTTCTTGGAGGCGAACTTCGATGTGGACAAGACCCTCACCTACATCGCGATTCGAGATTGGAGCGGTCCCTTCGACAACGCTACTCACAATTATTTCCTCTGGCGCCGCGCGAACGGTCGTTGGTCGATGATACCGTGGGACCTGGACAGCGAGTACGACAACCCGCCTCAGACCATCTTTTGGGACGAGCAGGTGGCGGCGCAGCCCGATACTTTGCGCGGACCGCATTGGCTCAAGGATTCTTTCTACAAGGCATTCCGGGATGAGTACAAGCAGCGGCTCTGGTTGTTGAACAACACGCTCTTGAACCCAACCAACTTCGCGGCTCGCGGCTGGACCTCCCTGCAAGGCTTCGCGGCTCAGCGGATGCTCAGCGTCAATCAGCAACTTGGCTTGGGAGTGTTTCATCGGCCGTTACGCCCGGTGCCTGTGCTGCCGCTCAACGGTTCCAACGCGATCGCCCCGGCGGCGTTGCAGGCTTCCGCCTACGTGCATAGCCGCACGCCCAATCCGGCGCCCCATGCCAGCACGACGTGGTTCATCCGCCGCAGCACCGGGGGCTACACCAATCCGGTCGTGCGTGTCACCAGCACCACCAACCTCGTTTCGTTCTCCATCCCGTTCGAAGACCTCGATTGGGGCCAGACTTACTTTTGGAAATGCTTTTACACGGACGCGGAAGGGCATCCCTCGCTGGAAAGCGCTGAGACGTCGTTTGTGTTTGGCGTGCCGGCGGCGCCGGGTCCCGTGCGTTTGAGCGAGATCCTGGCCGAGAACGACGGCAGCGTGATCAACGGTCCATCGGCGCCCGACTTCGTCGAGTTGATCAATACTTCCGACCTGCCCCAGGCCCTCGATAATTTCAGCCTGAGCGATGATCCGGAGCGCCCGGGCAAATTTGTCTTTCCGCCCGGCACGAGCATTCCGGCCCAGGGTTATCTGACAGTATGGTGCGACAGCGTGACCAACGCGCCGGGGTTGCATACGGGCTTTGGGCTGGATAACGACGGCCAAACGGTGGCGCTATTTTCCTATAGCGGTGGCGGATACGGCCTGGCCGACAGCGTGCGGTTCGGGCTGCAGATTACGGGTCGTAGTGTGGGCCGGGTGGACACCAACTGGGTGCTGACGATGCCCACCCCCGGTGCGGGCAACCAGGCGGCAAGCATCGGCGCGCCTACCACGCTCAAGGTGAATGAGTGGATGGCCTCTTCCACCAGCGGCCCCGATTGGTTTGAGCTCTACAATGACAGTGCGTTGCCGGTCGCCCTGGCAGGATTGTTTCTGACTGATTCCCCGCTTAATCGCACCAATACGCGGATTGCTCCGCTCAGTTTCATTGCTCCGCAAGGCTTCCGGCGCTTCTTCGCCGATTCCGATCCCGGCCAGGGTCCGCGCCACACGAACTTTCGATTGAGCGCCGGCGGTGAGTCGGTGCTGATTTTTGACGCCACACAGACGTTGCTGCACACGCTGACGTTTGGACCGCAGACGCCGGATATTTCGCAAGGGCGTTTGCCGGACGGCGGAGACGTTATTGTCAGTTTTCCGGGGTCCGCCACGCCCGAAGCCGCCAACCACCTGGGCATTACTCAAGTGTTGATTAACGAATTGCTCCCCGATCTCGAGCTTTATAATCCCGGCTTGGCCTCGGTCGACATCGGGGGTTGGTGGTTGAGCGATTCGGCGTCGGCGCCGGCAAAATTTCAGATCCCGTTCGGCACGACCATCGCCGCAGGCGGTTATTGGTCCGTGGCCGCGGGGCAATTGCCCTTTGCTTTTGACCTCGTTCGCGGCGGGCGCGCGGTGCTTTCGCGCGAGGGCGGTTATCAGGTGAGCGCGACTTTTGATCCGTATGACGGCCATCCGCAGGGCACGGTGCGCACGTCGGTCGGGTTCGATTTCGCGCGTCTGGCTGCGCCGAGCTTTGGGGCAGCCAACGCCCTGCCGCAAGTCGGGCCGGTCGTCTTGAGCGAGATCCAACATCATCCGCCCGATCTCCCGGGCGACGATGACGACTACGAGTACATCGAATTGACCAACCTCAGCGGGCAACCGGCTCCGCTGCATGCTCCCGGACTGCCGGATCAGCCATGGCGGCTGCGCGACGCCCTCTCCTTCCGATTCCCTCCGGCCACCGTCCTGAGTGCCGGCGAACGCATCCTGGTGGTGCATTTTGATCCGACCAACCAGACGGCGCGCTCCAATTTCGTGGCCGCTTACGATCTGTCCCCGGGACTGCGCCTGTTCGGTCCCTATGCCGGCAAACTGAACAACGACGGAGACAGCGTGGAATTGGTGGAGGACCGGGCGCCCATCGTCATTCCGGGTCCTGATTACGGTGGGGTTCCTACGCTGGTCTTGGAGCGAGTCCGTTACACAGACCGCGCGCCCTGGCCGACGGGAGCGGACGGCTTGGGTGCCTCCCTGCAACGGCGGGTGCTTTCCGCCTACGGCAACGAGCCGACCAATTGGTTTGCTTCGGGGGTTTCTCCGGGCGCGGCCAATCATACCAACAACCCGCCGATCGTAAGCGTGGTTTCGCCGGCCAATGGCGCCTCGGTCAATGCCGCGCTGACTGTTTCGGTGGAGATCAGCGCGCAGGACACAGACGGTTCAGTGCGTCTGGTGGAACTCTTGGTCGACGGCACCAAGACAGCCGAAGCGGCGGCGCCGCCCTTTGTGCTGAGTTGGAGCAATGCCGCTCTGGGTCCGCACGTCTTGACGGCGCGAGCCCAGGACAATTATTTCGGCAGCACGCTTTCGTCGGCGATCACGGTATTTATCACGAACGATCCTCCCCAGGTGACCTTAACGGCCCCCAGCCAGGGGCTGTCCTTGCTGTTGCCGACGAATATCCTGCTGGAAGCCAGCGCGACGGACTCGGACGGCCGCGTGGAACGGGTGGAGTTCTTCGACAATGGGGTGCGGTTGGGTGAAGACACCACGTTTCCCTATCAGTTCCTCTGGACGAACGCCGGATCGGGAGTGCATCTGTTAACGGCGCGGGCGCTCGACAATGAAGGGGTGATGGCTTCCTCCCCGTCTGTCCGCATCACCACATCGAGGTTACGAAACATCGCTTATGTGGTCCCGGTGGGGAGCGTCGGCGGCCAGAACTTTGGCGGTGCGTTGGGCATGGATTTCGACGTGCAGACGCCCATCGTGATCACGGCCTTAGGCGTATTTGACAGCGGGGCGGACGGCTTGGCGGGAGCATCGACGTTGACGGTCCAGATTTATGCTCGCAATGGCAATGTCGGCACCGTGCTGGGTACGTTGACGTTCAACGCCGCGAATTCCGGCAGTTTGATCGAGAGCAGCCGGTTCAAACCCTTGCCGGCGGCGCTGGTCCTGACCAATGGGTCCTACACGGTCGTCGGTTATGGGCACAGCACAGAGAATCCCAATGGGAATCTTTGCTGTGGGCCGAAGACCTGGTCGACCGACGATGGGGGCGGCTTGATCGCGTTTGTCGGTTCCAGCCGTTATCTGAATACCACTCCGGGCAATTTTCCCACCACCCTCGATGCCGGCCCGGTCGATCGTTACGCCGCCGGCACCTTTGAGTACGTCGCCCTTCCGGCGCGACCCACCATCTTCAGCCAGCCTACCAACCAGTTCATTCGGTTGGGAGGCGTCTTTACCAATCGTGTCGTGGCGGCCAGCCAGAGCCCGCTTTCTTATCAGTGGTTCTTCAATGGCGCGCCCATCCCGGGCGCCACGAACTCCGGTTACGGGTTTCCCAACGTGACCCTGGAAGGGCAAGGCGACTTTTTCGTGGTGGTAAGCAATTCTCTGGGAGCGGTAACCAGCCAGGTGGCAACCCTGACGGTTCTGGTCGATCCCATCGTGGTGCGGCCGCCGCTCAGTCAGAACGTCCTGGCCGGAGGCACGGTCACGCTCAGTGTGTTGGTGACCAACACGGCCACTTTGCCGATTGGTTATCGGTGGCGCACCAACAACATCAATGCCGGGGCGTTCACCGTCGTCAACCAACGCGCCATCTTTCTCACCATTACCAACGCGCAACCACCCTTCACCAACTACGCGGTCGTTCTGACCAACATGGCGCGCCCCAACGGGTTCGTTAGCCCGACCGCCACACTTACTTTCGTGACGGATCTCGACCAGGACGGCCTGCCGGACGACTGGGAACAAACCTACTTCGGCCATCCCCAGGACGCCGATCCGGACGCGGATCCCGACGGAGACGGCTTGACCAACGCAGAGGAATATCGAGCGGGCACCGATCCCACCGATCCCTCCAGTTACCTGAAGATCAACGCACTGCCCGGTGCAGGAACCGCCACCCTCGAATTCCTGGCCCAGCCCAATAAGACTTACGCGATCGAGTTCACCGACGACTTGGGCGGCGCAAGTTGGGTGCGCCTGACTGAGATCCCCGCCAGCAGCGAGCTCCATCCGGAGACGGTGCGCGACCCGACCTTCCGTTCCACGCGTTTCTACCGGTTGCGCACGCCGCGGTAGATGGAACCTATCGGGGTAGCGAAGCTGCCGAGGTTCGCGTTTAGCTTCTTGTGCGGTTCCTTGTTCCGACGGCATGCTTCGGGCGCCCATGAATGAGCGCGTGTTGGCCATTGTCGAGACGGTGTTGCAGAAGAGTTCGCGCGAGCACCCCGCTGATGCGGTGTTAAGAGCGGAGTTGAAACGACAGGAGGCATTGCCCCCGCTTCTCGCCCGACGCGTCGCGGAGGCGGTCTTCGCTTATTATCGTTGGCGAAGTTGGGTTGAACTGGAGCCTGCCGCCGGCACTGGGCGGGAGCGCATTCCTTTAGCGCTGTCTTTCCAGGATCGCTTCGAAACAGAACCAACGTCCTTCACCGACGCGGAATTGGTGACGCGCGCGGTGCCGGACTGGATTTCCAAGCATCTCACGATCACGCCGTCATGGGTGCGGGCCTTGCAAAGCAAAGCGAGGCTTTGGCTCCGGACCCACCCTGACCAACGCCACGAACTGGCTGCGCGTCTCAAGGATTGCCGTGTTCCGGCCGCCTCGGGGTTGGCGGGCGCGCTTGAATACTGTGGGGATCGGGACTTGTTCCGCACCTCGGAATTTCATGAGGGCCTCTTCGAGCTCCAAGACCTCAGTTCTCAGGCGGTCGGCTTGATTTGCGCGCCGAAGCCAGGCGAAACGTGGTGGGACGCCTGCGCGGGCGAAGGTGGGAAGTTGCTGCATCTCTCCGAGCTGATGGCGAACAAGGGTCTGATCTGGGCCAGCGATCGTGCGGCCTGGCGCTTGCGGCGCTTGAAACTCCGCGCCGCGCGGGCGCGTGTCTTCAATTACCGGCTGGCCCTATGGGAAGGCGGCGCCAAATTGCCCACCAAGACCAAGTTCGATGGCATTCTAGTGGATGCGCCCTGCAGCGGGTTGGGCACTTGGCAAAGGAACCCTCATGCCCGCTGGACCACCACGGAAACGGATGTGGAGGAATTGGCCCTGGTCCAGGCGAAGTTGCTCCGCCACGCAGCGGCCGCACTTAAACCGGGGGGCAGAATGATCTACGCCGTCTGCACGATGACACGAGCCGAGACCACGCAGTTGATCGATCAGTTCAACCAATCGATCGTCGGTTTGGAACCGTTGCCAGTCCGGAACCCAGCGCGTCTAGATGAACCTCCGGCAGCGCAAGTGTGGTTGGGCCCTGCGGACGGTGGCAATGGCATGTTCATCGCCGCGTGGGGGAAGGCGCGCTAGTTCGAACGAATGAAGTCGTCGAACTCTAAGGCGGTGCTCTGGTCATCAAAGCGGCGGTTCGGGCCGGCCGATCGAATGAGCACGCTGTCTCCGGAGAAATAGATGCGCAGAGCTGTGCCCCAGGGATCGATATATTCACCTTTGCCGTTGACGGACAATTTGCGGCCGACCAGCACGGTGACTCTCTTGGGGTTCTCGCCTTGCAGCGCTTTGGCGATCTCCGCGTTGCCGCCGATGGGATAGCTGCCGACAAATTCCTTGTACTTTTGCAGCCCATCGAAGAGGCTCTCGACATCAGAGCTCAGGCGGGCGTTGCGGGCTTTGGCTTGAACGGTGGTCAGGGCCTTCACGCCCCAGCCGGCAGCCAGCAGAAGCGCGACGACTCCTAAGATGGGCAGGAGCTTTTTCATCATTCATCTCATCGGATTCAACGCGTAAAACTTTAGCTCCTCTGCAAATCCTTCTGCGCATGAGGCTAGTGTCCTCCCCGGTTCCCGGTTCCTGGTTCCTGGTTCC
>DATLUX010000481.1:0-31473 GCA_035577805.1 Verrucomicrobiia bacterium | reverse complement strand
TGTACTGAGCTCGAACCCATTCATTGAGCTGAGCTTGATCAAGCTCGGTGAGCGTCACCGGCAATGGGATCTTCGGCATGAATCGGACCCTGCACGGGAAATTAGGATATGTCTAGCTATTTCTGATACAGTGCACTAGCTCAATCCGTATTCGCGCATCTTCCTTCGCAGAAACACCGCGGACTGTGCGATGTCCTCGATGCCGGTTTTGGGGTCGGGTCCGTCTTCGATGGAGATCCAGCCGTTGAACCCGACGTTCTTGAGGATGGAGAAGATGCGATCGTAATCGTTGAGGCCGCGCCCGATCACGCCGTGCTTGAGAATGGAGGCGTAGCCGGTATGGGGATGAGCTTCCAAACGCCGAAGGTCTTCCCAGGTGCCGCCTTCGAAGTAGCGATCGCTGGCGTGCATGGTCTTCACGCGGAACTTTACGGCCTCCAGGAGCCGAATCGGATCCTCCCCGGCGATGACGGCGTTGGATGGGTCGTAGTTTACGCCGAACGACGGACCGCCAGGAATGCCCTCGAGCAACTCCAGGAACACGTCCATCTGCTGCGCGAACTCAGGATATTCCCAGAAGCTGTCCTTGTAATGGTTCTCCAGAATCAGGATCACGCCGTTGCTCTCCGCAAAGGGGATCAGCGCGAGGATGCATTCCTGAACCCATTTCAGCCCTTGCGGACGTGTGACGCCCGGACGCCGCTGGCCCGACAGCACGCGACAATACTTCGCACCCAAACCGGCTGCGGCGATGATGGCGCGCTGCTGCTTTTCGATTTCTGCCTTCCGCTCCGCCAGGGATGGTTTGGTGAAGTCGGAGGAGTAACAAAGCATTGGGATGGAGCGTTGCTGTTGGTCGACTTTTCGACGCAGCCGTTCCCATTCCTTTGGATCGGCTTCGGGGATGAAGCCCCAGTAAAATTCCAGTCCATCGATGTCGAATCGCGATGCCAATTCAATCCATCGATCGACGGTCATGGAGCGGTGAACGCAGAGCTCGTCCAGGAAACACTTGGGAAAAGCAGCTAAGGGCATGGCCGCTGGATCCTACTATTCCTCCAGGGAATAAAGGGAAAAATTATCAATGCAGCACTTTTGGTTTCCTGTGGTTGATTCCCGCCGCGGCCAAGGACGGCCGCCGAGCGGGCCAAGGACGGCCACGAGTCAACTAACCAAAACAAAAAACAAAAACAAAAAACCAAAACCATATGAAAAAACAAACTCAACCTGTCTCCGCCGCGGAGATCGAAGGGGCGATGAACTCCCTCAAATCCCTCTGCGACGGGATGACGTTCCTCACCGCGCTGACTCCCAAAGAGCGTGCAGCCGTGCCGCGGCTTACGCCTGGCCGGTTGGACCTCATGGAAACCGCGTTGGAAGGCGTGCGGGAAAATCCGGGCATCCTTCTGGCCAGCATCGATCTGGCCAGCTACGAGAACGATGTCCGCGCTTCGCGAGGCCTTTACATGCTGCTGACCAAGATGCAGGAGCTGTGTGCCGATCTGCAGGACACCTTATCGCTGGTCGGGTCCGAAGCGGATCGCATTACGCAGCAACTGAGGGCGATCACCCGGGCGGTGGCTAAAACCAAGCCGACCCCCGGCTTGCAGGCGTTGGCAGAACGCCTCAACCCATCCCGGGTGCGCGTGACCAAGGAAGTGGAGGCGGCTCCAACCGGGCCGGCCGTCCCGGCGCCTGCGCCGGCCGTTCCGACCGGGCCGGCTTCTGCCGCGGTCGCCGAGCTTGAAACCAAAGCGGCGTGAAGAGAGAAACCAAACAACGACAGAACATCCCCTTCTTCCTTTGGGAGGAAGGGGATTTCTGGCTCTGTCCCATCACCCAGGCTGGAGTCACAGCTCATCATGCACCTTCCGCCAGCCAGGAGCGGGTCTCCCAGGACGACTATCGGTTCTCGGAGCTACCAATCGGCCGTCGGCAGAGGGGGGTCGAGCTCCGAAACCGTGTCAACGGGCTTCGGAGAACTGTGATCGGCGTTCCGTGCACTGCCAAAACCCCTCGGCACATTGCGAACGGGCCTTTGGCCATTGCATCGGGCTTCAAAAAATGTTTTGAGGCTCCAGTGAAATGCAATCGACCTTCCGCGCACTGCCAAAGGTGCCCCGTACACTGTCACCGACCCGTTGGACATTGCCATGAGCTCCAAAAAATGTTTTGGGGTCCCCGGAGAAATGCAACCAGCCCTCCGCGCACTGCCAAGGGCCCTGCGTCCGCTGTCAACGGGCGGTTGGACATGGCAACGGACTCCCCCAAAAAAGTTTTGAGGCTCTGGAGAAATGCCATCGACCCTCCGCGCACTGCCGAAGGTGCTCCGTACACTGCAACCTGGCTGTTGGACATTGCATCGGGGTTCAAAACAAATGTTTTTGGCTCGGTGATAATTGTCTTGCCCGTCCCGCTAGCGATTTCTAAAAGAAGCTCCATCAAACCACGAAAAAGCGATGTTCCCATGATCCAAAGCCGCGTCTCCCCAAGCCGACCTGAGCCGGCTTATTCAACCGTGCTCCAAAGCCAAGGCCTCATTCGCACGATGCGCCGGCTGTTGCCCGCCCTCTTTTGCGTGGCTCTCTTCGGATTCCAAGCTCATGCGCATCCAGGACATCCAGGGCCGCACGGGCTCGCCGAAGGATTGGCCCATCCGCTCGGCGGGCTGGACCACATCATCGCGATGCTGGCGGTTGGCCTCTGGGCGGGGCAGTTGGGCGGCCGAGCCATTGGGGGGATGTCGTTGACATTCGCGGGCGGAATGTTTTTGGGCGCGGTGCTGCACTGGATTGGGGTGGTCTTGCCTTTGGTGCAAGCTGGATCTGGGTGTCCGGGATTGTGCTTGGCCTTTTGGTGGCGTCCGCGGCGCGTTGGCCATGGCGGGCGAGCGTCGCGCTGGTGGGCTGCTTCGCATTGTTTCACGGATACGCGCACGCGACGGCGGTTGTCCCTGGATCGTCGCTGTTCGCCTACGGCGCGGGTCTGCTCGCGACCACGCTGCTGTTTCAGTTGACGGGAAGCGGAGTCGGCTGGCTGGTTGGGCGCAACGACAAGGCGATCGTGTTGCGTTATGCGGGCGCATGCTTGGCGCTGACCGGCGTCTGCCTTTGGCTGGCGAGTTAAAGGGCAGGTCTTGCCTTGCGGAGAGCCGAGCGCCGGTTAGGTCGGCGCCGGCACGCCCGCTGTCCCCCCGGGGGCGCGGCCTTCAGGCCGCATCACAAGCTATGAGTCAAGTCACACTCGAAGTCGCTTTTATTCTTCTGCTGGTGGTGGCCAATGGCGTGTTCGCGATGGCGGAGATCGCGGTGGTCTCCGCCAAAAAAAGCCGGCTGCGACGTTTGGCCGAGCAGGGCAGCGGCGCGGCGCAGGTCGCTCTTGAACTGGCGGAGGCACCGAACCGCTTTTTTTCCACCGTCCAGGTAGGGATCACCCTGGTCGGCATTCTCGCCGGCGCCTTCGGCGGGGCGACCCTGGCCAGCAAACTGGCGGTGCCCATTGCTCAGGTCCCGTTTCTGGCGACCTACGCCGACAAGCTGGCTTTGGGCATGGTGGTTGCGGTCATCACCTACCTGTCGCTCGTAGCGGGCGAGTTGGTCCCGAAGCGAATTGGGTTAAGCAATCCGGAGCGCGTCGCCATGGCCCTGGCCCGGCCCATGAATTGGCTCGCGGGAGTGGCCGGGCCGCTCGTGAACTTTCTCAGCGGTTCCACCGAACTATTGTTGCGCCTTTTCGGCTTCAAACCAGGAAAGGAAACGACCGTCTCCGAAGAGGAGGTGCGCGTGATGATGCAGGAGGGCGTCCGTGCCGGCGCCTTCAACAAAGTGGAAAGCCAAATCGTCCATAGCGCGCTTGAACTCGATCAGTTGCCGGTCCGCGAAATCATGACGCCCCGCCCGAAAGTGATGTGGTTAAACAAGGACGATGGGCATGAGCAGGTTTGGCACAAGATCGTGGTGAGCGGGCATTCGCATTTTCCCGTCTATGACGGGCATCGCGACAACACGGTCGGCATCGTGTCCGTGAAAGCGATTTATGCGAACCTGGCCGCCGGGGTGGGTGTGCGCCTGAAAGACCTCATGATTTCGCCACTGGTGGTGCCGGAGACGCAGACGGTGCTGCAGTTGGTCGAGACGTTCACACAAAGCGGTAAACATATCGCGCTGGTCACGGATGAGTTTGGCAGCATAGTCGGGTTGGTCACGCTCAATGACGTGATGGAAGCGATCGTCGGCGAGTGGCCTTCGCCGGACGAACGTGCCAAGCCGGGAGCAAAGAAACGTGACGATGGATCATGGCTGATCGATGCGCTGCTCGATTTAGATGCAGTCGAGCGCGCTTTGCCCGGGTTCAAATTCGGCAACGACGCCTACACCGAATACCAGACCCTGGCTGGTTTCGTCGTAAAAACTCTTGGTCACGTGCCGAAGGAGGGGGAAACGATCGAAGCGCAGGGTTATGTCTTCGAAGTGCTCGATATGGATCATCATCGCGTGGACAAAGTGTTGGTGATACCGCGCAAGACCACGGTTCTTCCGGCGTCCCCTGAACTGGGCGAGGGCCGAAGCTAGGCTAGAGCTAGAGTAGCCTGGGGATCGGAGCCTCATGCGCACCCAAGGAGGACGTTTTGTGGGATATCATTGCAACCCGCACGCGCATCAACCGGCGCGTAAAGCGGGAACTCGTCGATAACGCGGTTAGCCGCGAAGCCATCAGACGATTGGCGACTTATTTGAGCCATCCGGAACCAATTTGTCGAGGTGCGGCAAAGAAAACCCTGCATCATATGATTAGTTTTAGCCGGGACGAACGCAGGCCCAAAAGTGATCGCAGGCATTGGGAGCGATGGCTTCAAGCAATGGAAAACGAGTCGAAGCTAATGCTGTAATGTGGCGTTGGTAAAGAAGATGTCGCTTTGATCTACCTTGTCCGCTGACGCGCCGTCTGACTCGATCCCAAAAACAAGAACTAACAGCGCGAGAAATTGGGAGCGCATGGCGACAGCAAGGTTACAGCCAAAGGCCCATGGCGACAGATGATTTTTTCAACGTCTTCCCGTAATCCGTGGTCCAATTAATTCCCTTGCCCTCAATTCCCTTGCCCAACCGGGTTGGTTGAGTGCTTGGGTCGCAGTTGGCGCGGGATTCCTGAACTTGCGGCCCGCCTTCGCCCTGCCGGCTACGGAGTGGCAAGGACCTTTGCGGTCATTTGTTTGACTCGAATCCCCGAACTCACTCGGACTCCAACGGGCAAGGGAATTTGGGACCGGTCGCGTGCAGCTGGGTTAACCGTATCAGGTAACGGAGGACTTGCTGAACAAGGCTTCGCACTGTTGGCGGCCTTCTGTTTAAACCTCCGCTTCAGTAGACACAACTCCGTTGCTCCGTTTGCTTCCTGTTAAAAACAAAACGTGGAAGATCAGGCGGTAACAGGGACAACACCACTCACACTTCCAACAGCAGGCGGGCCGGGGATTCGATGGTTTCTTTGATGCGCCGCAGGAACAGCACGGCCTCGCGGCCATCGACGATCCGATGGTCATACGTAAGGGCGACGTACATCATGGGCCGGATCACGACCTGGCCCTGAACAGCGATTGGGCGTTCCTGGATCGTGTGCAAACCAAGGATGCCCGTTTGGGGCGGATTGATGATGGGGGTCGAAAGCAAAGAGCCGAAGACGCCGCCGTTGGTGATGGTAAACGTTGCTCCTTCCAGTTCTTCAGGTTTGAGTTTCGCCTCTTTGGCTCGGGCCGCGAATTCGCTGATCGCTTTTTCCGCCTCGGCGAAACTCATCTGATCGGCCTGTCTCAACACCGGCACCACCAAGCCGCGTTCCGTGGCCATGGCCACGCCGAGATTGAAATAGTTGTGATAGACGATGTCCTGACCGCGTACTTCGGCGTTGAGCTGAGGAAATTGCTTGAGAGCGTCGACGGCGGCTTTCACGAAGAACGACATCAGGCCCAGCTTGATTTGGTGGCGCTGCTCGAACACGGCCTGGTGCTCGCGGCGCAGCGTTTGCACGGCGGACATGTCCACTTCATTGAAGGTCGTGAGCATGGCCATCTGTTGTTTGGCCTCGACCAACCGGCGGGCTACCGTGCGCCGCAGCATGCTCATGGGCACAACCTCGACTTCTCCCTCACCGTCAGGCCCGGAAGTTCGTGCCGAGCCCACCGGTTTATCGATGTCCTGGGATTTCCTTGCGTGATCTGCTTTCGACGCAGCATCAGGCGGGGCCGCGGTATCGGTTTTGCGCGATGGAGCGTGCGCTTCTGGTTTGGCGCGCACGGCGGATGACATCTCGTTGCGCCGCTCGGTTTCACGGGCCGGTTCTTTTTCGCGGACTACGCCGGGTTCGACTTGGTCCTCAGAAATAATGGGCGCCGGGCTGACGGACGATCCGGGTCTGGACTCGACCGCCGGTGGAGGAGTGGTTCGAGGCTTGGCCTCGGTGCCGGTGGCCGATTGGGCGGCGGCTTTTTCGGCGATCCCCGCGGCCGGCTTGGGTTCGGCGTTGCGCACCTCGAGATGCCCAACCACTGCACCCACCGGCACGGTGTCCCCGGCTTGATGCAAAATTCTAGTCAACCGCCCGTGGTCCGGCGCGGGTAGTTCGAAGGTTGTCTTTTCGGAATCAACCACGACGAGAGATTCGCCTTTCTGGACGGATTCTCCTTCCGCTTTCAGCCATTGGGCGATCTGGACTTCGGTGATCGATTCACCGACCTCAGGGATTTTCAGTTCGATGGCCATGCGATCTCAGGAGGGTAGGTTCATGGAAAGCGCGTGCGAGCAAGCGTGCTTGTTCGAGTTTATGGGCCTGGGCGGAACCGGTCGCCGGGCTGGCGGATTCAGGGCGGCTGACCAATTCAAAGGGGAATCGGTCAAACATTCTTCGGCGCAATCGTTCGTGCCAATAACGCCAGGCGCCCATGTTGGCGGGCTCTTCCTGCACCCAAAACACCGGCGTATTGTCGGCATAGGGTTTTAAGGCCGCCTCCAACCAGGCCAGGTTCAACGGATAGAGTTGTTCGAAGCGAAGCAAAGCCGTGTCTGAATGGCCCCGTTCCTCACGATAAGCCGCGAGGTCGTAATAAATCTTGCCGCTGCACAGCAGCACGCACTTCGCCTCTCCCGGCGGCAAGGCATCCGGGAGCAGGCGTTCGAAATGGCCGCCGGCGCATTCGTGCAATGAGGAGACACATCTCGGGTGGCGCAGCAGACTTTTCGGGGTCAGCACGACCAGAGGCTTGCGCCACTTCCGCAACGCTTGCCGGCGCAGCAGATGAAACAATTGCGCGGGGGTGCTCGGCTGGGCGAGCTGAAAATTGTCTTCCGCGGCGAGTTGCAGGAAACGCTCGAGCCGCGCGCTGGAATGTTCCGGCCCCATGCCTTCGAACCCGTGCGGCAACAACAACACCAAACCCGAAAGCCGGCACCACTTGTCCTCGCCGCTGGCCAGAAATTGGTCGAGGACCACCTGGGCGGCGTTGACGAAGTCGCCGAATTGCGCTTCCCACAGCACCAAGCCATCCGGGCAATCCAGACTGTACCCGTATTCG
The DNA here is from genome assembly GCA_035577805.1 of Verrucomicrobiia bacterium. Lineage (GTDB taxonomy): Bacteria > Verrucomicrobiota > Verrucomicrobiia > Limisphaerales > JADJPG01 > DATLUX01. Next base: position 23,906 of record DATLUX010000481.1, on the reverse strand, counting down.
AACCCAAGCGTGCCCGCTTCGCACAGCGGGCTGTTATGGATCTCGACTGGCGCCTGGCCTGCGGCAACCGTTTGCAACGGCACGCAAGGGTAACCCTCTTCATAATCGTAGAGAACAGCGTGCCGGTGGCTGAATGTGCCGCGGGCCGTGTCCTGACCGGTCAAACGGATGCGGACGCCCGCGGCGGCCAGGCTGGCCAGGGCCAGCGCCTCCGCGGCGCCCCAGTCAAGTGGCTTCTTGCCTTCGGCCATCTCGAGGCGCGCGGCGAAAACTCGCTGCAACTTCGGGTGCAGCCGAAAGCCGGCCGGCACCGAGGAAACTTGCCTCAACCAAGCCGCCAGATCCGAAGACGCTGCGCCGGTGGCCGGTTCGTCCTCCGTTCGCTCCGGGCCTCCGGTGTAAGGGCGCCAAAGCGGCGATGGAACCGAGTCGTCCGCGCAGGTTTCGGTATGCGCATTGGCCAGGGCTTTCTCCAGTTCGGCGCGGCGGGCCAGGGCAATCTCTTCCGCCTCATCGCGCGTGACACCCTGGTGTTCCAGCAGATGATTGAGATATGAATCGCGCACGCTCGGACGCCTGGCGATGGCGCGATACATCACCGGCTGGGTGAAGGACGGTTCATCGGTTTCATTATGACCCCAGCGCCGGTATCCGTAGAGGTCAATGAACACGTCCTGTTGAAATTCCCGCCGAAATTCAAGCGCCAACCGCACGACTTGAGCCACCGCTTCGGGGTCCTCCCCGTTGACATGAAAGACGGGCGCCTGCAACATCCGCGCCACGTCGGTGGCGTAATCGGTCGAGCGCCCTTCTTTCGCGCTGGTGGTGAATCCGATCTGATTGTTGACCACGATGTGCAACGTGCCGCCCGTGCGGTAGCCAGGCAATTGGCTGAGGTTCAAAGATTCCTGAACGATCCCTTCCGCAGCGAAGGCCGCGTCGCCGTGGATGAGAACGCCCAGAACCTGCCGACGCTCCCGGTCGTCCAACCGATCCTGCCGCGCGCGCACGCGTCCGAGCACGACCGGATCGACAAATTCGAGGTGACTCGGGTTGAAGCAAAGCGACAGATGCAACCGCCGCCCATCCGCGGTCTGCCACTCGCCGCTGTGCCCGAGGTGATGCTTCACGTCGCCGCGTCCCAGCCAGGTTTCCGGCGCGGGGTCGGTGAAGCCCTGGAAGATTTCGCATGGATTCTGCCCGATAATGTTGACCAGGACATTCAGGCGTCCGCGATGGGCCATGCCAAAGATGACCTCGCGCACGCCCTGCGCTCCGGCTTGTTCCAAGGCCAGATCGAGCAGCGGGATCAACGTCTCGCTGCCTTCCAGCGAAAAAGTCTTGGCTCCGACGAATTGCTTGCGCATGAACTCCTCGAACATCACCGCGTCGGTCAGGCGCGTGAGAATGCGCAACTGCAGCGCGCGGGGGAGCGCCAGCCGGTTTTGAGCGGATTCCATGCGCCGCTGCAGCCAGGCTCGCACCGGCAAGGCATCAATGTGCATGAACTGCGCGCCGATCGAACGGCAATAAGTGTTGCGCAAACGTTCAATAATCTCCCGAATCCTCAGCGGCGTGTCGTAGGGCAGCGTCGACGCGACGGTGAACAGTTCCAGTTCGCGTTCGGTAAAGCCGTAATAGTCCAATTGCAGCTCCGCTGGCGTGGGGCGGAGCGCGCCGAGCGGATCGATGGCCGCGATCTTGTGGCCGCGCACGCGATAGTTGCGAATAAGTTCGTTGACGCGCTCATGCAAGCTGGCCGTCAACGGATCCAGCGCCGGAGGCGGCGGTCTTGGCGTGTCCCTCTGGCCGTCGCCTCCGTTGAACACGTTGCGCGGCGCAAAGGACGGCCCTGGTCGCCATCGGGTCCGTTCAAGTGTTTGTTGCCCTTCGCCGCCGGCCTCGGCGTCGTTCCCTTTTTCAAATCGGCGGCGCCATTCGGCCGGGATCGATGCCGGGTCGCGTTGGAACGCGGCCAGCATCTGCTCCGCATAATCGAGATTATGAATATCGGTATCCATGCGCTCCTCAACTTAGCTCCATCTCGGATCCAAGCCAGAGATTGATTTGCGTGCGCATTGGGGAAGCGTTGCGCAAAAACCCTCGACTCCGGTTGCGACATCGCGCCAGGATTTGCGGTGGTAACGATGACGTCGCCATGCCACAAACCGATGTGAACTTGAGCGGTGAAGCACGGGTCGCTGGACCTGGCCACAGGCCGTACGCCTGGTCCAGGACTTTGCGCGTTGCCTTGGGCCTGTGCTGTCAGCTCAGCCTCTGGCCGGGTTGGAGCACGGTTAGGGCAGGTGAAGCCACGCTTCTTTTCAACGAGAGTTTCGAGAATAAACGCTTGCGGGAGCGGGGCTGGTATGACGGCACCCGCTTCACCATTTCGAAAGCCGAAGCCTTCGCTGGCAAAGGCTGCCTCGAATACACGTGGAAACGCGGCGGTACCACGCCGGCCAATTCGTCCGGGACCCGACATTTGTTCGAGGCGACCGACACGGTGGCATTGCGCTGTTACCTCCGTCTGGCCAAGGGCTGGGGCTGGAGCGGCCGCGCCTATGATCCGCATTTGATGCTTTTCATGACCACCGAGAACGGGAAATTCGACGGGCCGGCGGCCAGTCACCTCACCGTTTACATCGAGCCATGGAATGGGAAACTCCGGCTGGCGGCGCAAGACATTCAGAACCGCGACCGGCCGCACGGCCTGACTCAAGGCCCATTGCTGGGTGGTTTCAACGGAGTGTTCCACGACAGCAAAGATGTTCTGTTTAAAGACGACGATTGGCACTGCCTTGAAGCAATGTTCCAGTTGAATAGCCTGGACGCGAAGACGCAAAAGCCCAAGGCCGACGGCATCATGCGAGGCTGGGTCGACGGCCGGCTGGTGATCGATCGAACCAATGTCGTCCTGCGCTCCGCCGATTCTCCCAAGATGCAGTTCAATGAGTTCCGGTTGGCTCCTTATTTTGGTCCGGGATTGTTGCCGCACAAACAAACGCTTTGGATCGACGAGTTGGCCGTGGGCCGAAATCGTCTCGGCCCGATCGGGGCGCCGAAGTGAACGCAGCCGATCAAAGTCAAATAATCGAAATCCAGATTCAACACGGCTCCATAATGTTCTCCGGAGGTGATGAGCAACAACGGTTGGCCGCGATAGAGAAAGTAGTGCGGATTGTCCGGATGCAGCCGGAGGGGTTCCGCCAGAAGATGGCCGGCCGAACCCAGCAGGATCGGCAGCAGGGTCAGGAACATCGTCCGTGCCCTGCATGTGGAGGTGGCCGGTTGCGCGCGGGCGTTAGCCGCCTCGCGCGTTGCCACCGGGGTGTGCATCGGTGCTGAGGTTAATTACTGCCCGACGCCGTGGCCACCGGTAGCGGCACCTGAGTCATGTGCATCAGGTACGCGATGAGATCGCGCGCTTGCTCCGGCGGCAGCGCCTCCAGCAACCCGTCCGGCATCAAGGACAAGTTTGAATCCCGCATGGTCGCCACTTCGTTCCGTTCGACCGTGATGGCTTCCGTCATGGTGCGCAGCATCAGCGTGCGCTCGGTTTTTGCGGTGATCAGCCCGTTCCAGGCCCGCCCGTCCTTCAACTCAACCACAGACATCCGAAAATCCGCGGTGACGGCCGCGCTCGGGTCGAGGATATTCTCGAGGAGATAATCGAGGTTATTGCGGCCGCCGCCGGTCAGGTCGGGTCCGACTTTGCCTCCTTCGCCGTAGAGAGTATGGCAGGCGGCGCAGGTGGCATTGAAGACCTGGCGGCCCTGGCTGGGATTGGCGCGGGCCAACGTCGCGGCCGTCAGTTGAGTTTTCCAGGCGGCGATCAATTGCTGCTTGTCCGCCGATGTCTCCCGAAATTCGCCCCAGGCTCGCGTGAGTTTCTGGTTCAAACCCGCGTCGTTCAAACTGCGGATCTGCCGGAGATGAAACGCCGTCAACTCGGTGCGCGGGATCTTCCCCTCCGCGACCGCGTCGAGGAGCGCCTGGGCGAACGTCACCCGCGAGACCAGCGCCGAGAGCAACTGCCCGCGTTCGGACGGATGAAAGCGCCGGTAGGCTTTGACCAGGTTGGTGGCAACCGCCGGCTCATCGAAAGCCGCCAGACCCCGGGCCGCGATCGAGTTGATGAATTGTTCGTTGAGCAATTGGTCGCAAATGGATTTGACCTCCGGGGCGCGGCTGGCGATGAGGGTTTGCAAGGCCGCCTTGCGGCTGTTTAGATCCGCGTCCTTATCGAGCGCGAGTCGTTTGACTTCGTCGAGGGCGCGTCCGTCCGCGAAGAGCACGTTGAGATCGCGCACCTGCTGGCGCACGGTTGGCTCCAGTGTCTTGGCGAGCTGCCTCGAAAACCTGGCCCAAGTTGCGGGCGGGTTCGCTTTACGCCAGCCGGCCAGGCCGTCCGCCATCCCATTGATGATGTCGGCTTGGAACGAAACGGGTTTGCGGGCGGCTAACTCGAGCAAGGAATTCAAGGGAGCGGGATTTCTTTCCAGGTCTTCAGAGAGGCGGCGGGCGATCAGCGTGCGGGTGAGAGGCAGTTGGGTCTGGCCGGCCAGCGCGGCGAGCGCCGCCGGGTCCGCCTCGGCCAGTGGAATCAAACTATACCAGAGGAGCAGGGGAAGATTGTGATCCTGAGCGTCGGCCTGGTGGCGGAGCAGGGGCGCCGCTAGTTCGGCGCGTTGGGCCACGGGCAGACGCTGCAGCGTGGAGGCCAGGGCCAGCCGAACGAGACCCGACGGGTCAACCCCGGCCAGCCGGATAAGGTCTTTGAGCGTGGCCGCCGCGGCAGCCGAATTCACGAGAGCCTCGTGAGATTCGGACTGGGTCGGCTGGGCCGGTCGCCCGCTTAGGGTGGTGTCGAGCGGCCAGGTGTCCGTGAGCAAACGAACTGCCCAGGTCCGGACGTGTTCATTGGGATGCCGCAGTTGAGCGCGGAGAAAGCCGTCGTCCGTTCCGCCAATGAGGGAGAGGGTCCAGAGCGCGCGAAGTTTTACCACGATGTCGTCGTGGCGATCGAACAAGCTGCGCAATTGTTGCCTGGCGGCATCCGAATCGCGGCCGGCTTCGGCTCGCGTCGCCAGCTCGAGCCGGGCCTGGCGGCTGAACCATTCATTGGCGTGAGTGTGCAGTTGCACCAGTCCTGTGGTGTTCAGTCGAGCGACGTCGCCAATCCCGCTGCGTTTGGGTTCGCCGTACGCGATTTTGTAAATGCGCCCGCTGGTGCGGTGCACGCCGGTGCTTTCGTGACATTCTCCCGTGTCGCTCCAGTCCAGCACGAACACCGCTCCGTCCGGCCCGTAGGCCACTTCCATGCCGCGGAACCAGGGGTCGGGCGAAACAAATAGATCCTGGCCGTGATGGCCGACGTAGCCGGACCCGCGGCGTTCGAGGATCTCCTGGTTGACCCTTCGGCCATGCAAGTTCGCGGTGAACAGGTGACCGCGATATTCGGCCGGCCAGTTGTCTCCGAGATAACACATCAATCCAATGTGGGCATGACCGCCGCCCAAGGTGTCGGCCTGGCCGGCGCGAGACTGCGACCAGCCGGCGGCGGTGTCGAAGTGCCAATGGTCCGCGTGCTGGTCGATCAACGCGTAAGTGCGCGGATTCGGATCGATGGTGTGCGGCCGCACGAAGTGCGCGCCGGTAATGCCATGCCAGAGATGGCCATTGACCGTATTGATGAAGAAAAGTTCACCGTGCTCGTTCCAATCGTGGCCCCACGGATTGGTGCATCCGGCGCTGAGTGCCTCGACAGTTTTGCGCTGCGGATGGTAGCGCCAGATCGTGCCGCGCACCGGGACGCGTTGAGCCGCGGTGGAGCCGGGGGGCCCCACTTCCGCCGGACTCGAGGCGCCGCAACGGCCGTACAGCCAGCCGTCCGGACCAAAGCGCAGGCCGTTGGCGAAGGTATGATGATTTTCTGTGGAGAGCGCAAAACCATCCAGCACAACTTCCGGCACGCCATCCGGCACGCCGTCCCGATCGCGGTCAGGGATGAACAACAATTGGGGCGGGCACATCGCCCACACCCCGCCGTGTCCCACTTCGATGCTGGTCAGCATCTGCAATTCGTCGGTGAAGACCTTGCGCGAATCGAAGTGGCCATCGTTATCCTTGTCTTCAAAAATGAGGATACGATCGCGCAGGTTCAGCTCAAATCTTTTTGCGCCCTCCGCGTAAGTGTAATTTTCCGCCACCCACAGACATCCACGCGCATCCCAAGCCATCGCGATGGGGTTTTGCACGTCCGGTTCCGCGGCGAACACGGTGGCTTTGAATCCCGGCGGCAGCGTCAACCCGGCGGCGGCCTGCGCGGCGGGCAGCGCTTGCGAGGGGTCCGTTTCGGAATTGTAGGGAGCGGGGAAATCGGACGCTCTTAGGCTTAAAGCGGCCAGCAACGACAGGAGCAGCAGCCGGAGCAACTTTGTCTTCATGGCGAGGAATGAAATGATGGAGCTGGAACGAGGGCAGTATTACTCTCTGCCCGCGGCCGGGGCGAGTGAATCTTTTCGCGATGTCGGTACCGTCCTAATTTCGCTGTAGCGGCGGTCTGCGACCGCCGCGGGTGCGCGAAAAGGAATCGGAAAGACGGCGGTCATTACTTGTTTAGCCAATCATGCGCCCACACGCGCTCAGGAGAAGATACACAGGCGCGACTCCCTCTCCCCTCAACGGGGAGAGGGCCGGGGTGAGGGGTGAGAAAGGTCCCGGCGGTCTAGCAAAAGACCGTGGGTGAGGAAGCGCATTCTGCTGTAGCGGGGCTACTGGGCTGCTCACTGGCTTGCTTCTCCGGTGCGGCTGGCTAAAGTCGGCACGTTCCCAGCGCTCGAAATGAGCCCAAGTAGAACCAGTATGAAACCAGTTCAAACTTTGAAAAGGAGCAGCACCTTCGTCCACCGATGCGCCTGGCTTGGGGGGCTGGCTGTGGCAGTCGGCGCCTGCTATTTCCAGCGATTGCAAGCCGCCAGCCAACTCACCATCTGGGATACCGGCGCGCCGCTGGCCGACCCGACGGACGGCGCCGGCACCCCCGATGGATGGAAGGCCATTCCCTCGGAGTTATTTGCCTTCGAGGCCGAGCCGGCCAAAGCGGCCTCCGATCCTGGATACTATGGACGGGAATACTCGTTTCAAGGCGACGCGATCGTGGCCAATCGTTCGGTCACCGCCGTCTTCTGGTCGCGAATGGGGCGAGTGGTGCTCTACTCCAAGGCGCAGGCAACTACCGGAGACGGAAGCAGGCCGGCCCATGGTCCTGGCCAGAAGATGCTGGAATTTGTCCCGCGAACCGCTCCAGGAACGCTCACGAAGATCAGCCGCAGTCAGATCATACGAAACGCCGGCGATGAAGTGATCCTGCGCATCTCGTTCGCCGGCGCGGGTTCGGCGGAGGTCTCGGCGCTGTTCACGTTTGGCAAGGACGGCATCGTTGAAGTCAAACCCGACCGCAACCTGACCACCATCCGGCTGGTGAGCCCAGTCGCCTACGGAGTGGTGCCAGGCTTTATCGGCGACGACTTGATCTTTAGTCCCGGACAGTCTGCCTCGGGACAGGCCCTCTCGCTTCCGGCGGACAACGTCTTCGTCGGCTTGCTCAACGGCGAGGAGAGCCAACTGATCCTCACCTGGCCCCGCGGCCAACAACAGCTCAGACTGCAGCCGGCCAGTGACAAGCAGGGCCCGTCGCGGTTCGAAGCCATTGATTTCGATCCCGACGGACAAAGTCTCTATGTGGCGGTCTTGAACGCGCCCGGCATCTGGCATCGGGAAGAATTAACCCCCAGTCATCTCGAGAAAGATACGGCGCTGGCCTGGAAACGCCCCTTCCCGGCCAGGTGGAAAACCCAACTGACCGAAGCGGGTGTGCGCACCACGTTTTCCTTCCGCGAAAGCAAGGGACAGATCTGGCGCGGGGTGCCGGGTTCCTACAACTATCCAGTGTGGTTCGAGGGCGACAACGCCTTCTATCATCTGAGCAAGAAAGTGCCGCCCAAAGGTGAATCGATCATCTACTTCCTCGAAGGCCAGAATACTCCGCCCGGCCTCTCGACGCCGACGGATGTAATTAAGATGACGCTGGGCCGACCGATGAGCGAATCCATCCTGGACTCGGCCGGCCGCAAATTGCGCACCCACCATCGACGCGGCGGGGACGGTGTGCATCGGGCCTGCACCTGCGGCTGCACCGAAGCCATCCAAGCGATCTTCGAGGCCGGGCAGGAAGCAGCCAAGCAGGACAACGTCAAGGAAGCCCTCAGCGACATGACCTTCTTTGTGCAATGCCACGTGGAACGCATCGATGAGTATCGCCGGTTCGCGAGCGAACTCATCCCGTTCCTGCGCTCGCAAGCAGCCGCCCCGGACTTGAAATCGTGGCTGGAAAACCTCGAGCAGACCGCCCAGCAGATCCCCCAGGAATACGAGGTGCAAAAGGAAAACATGAAATCGCTGGATCATGCGGGCGATTTGACGCGACGCACCATGGCTCTGACCGGCAACAAAGCCACCAACAACCTCGCGGCCTACATGGATTTACTCAAAGCGTGGCGGGCCATGGGCGGCGCGCAGGATTACGTAGTCGCGCAGTGCCATACGATCACGCGAAAACTCTTCCAGGAAGCCGGCTACGGTTGCGTTCATGATCCCAAGGCCGTCGCCGTGGCGCGCGAGATTCGAGCGCGCTGTCGCCAGGTCCTAAGGAACCCCGATGGCTACGAGATTTGGGCCGACTACTGAAGGAAAGCGGAAAGCGGGGAGCGGAAAGCGGGGAGCGGAAAAGCGGCCTGCGGGCGCAAAAATTGAAAATTGAAAATTGAAAATCGAAAATCGAAAATCGAAACACGGGTTCTATTCGTTTTGCTCCTGGTGTGGTTGACGGGTTGCGAGCGCAAAACTCCGGACGCCCAGGCAAGCGTCACCTCGGCCACCTCGGCCACCTCGGCCGTCCCCAGTGCCGGAGCGAAGGAGAGTTCGCCCGCGAACCCGACCTCGGCCGATGCTCCCGGGATGGTCCGCATGGCCGGCGGCAAATTCCTCATGGGCGACAAAGATGAAGTGGATGCTCCACTCCATGAGGTGGTCGTCAGTTCTTTCTTGATGGACACGCATCTGGTCACCCAGGAGCAGTTCCAGAAACTGATGGGAGCCAATCCGTCGCGGTGGAAGGGAGAGAAAAATCCCGTGGAACAATTGCGTTGGTCTGATGCGGTGAAGTTTTGCAACAAACGTTCGGAGGCCGAAGGACTGCAACCGTGCTACGACCTGAAAACCTTACAGTGCAATTTCGAAGCGACCGGCTATCGATTGCCGACCGAAGCGGAGTGGGAATACGCCTGCCGCGCGGGCACCGCCACGGCCTACTTTTTTGGGAACGACCCGGGCAAGCTGGGTGATTACGCGTGGTTCGAAAAGAACTCGGGCGGCCATCCCCGGCCGGTCGCCCAGAAACAGCCCAACCCATGGGGCCTTTACGACATGGTCGGCAACGTGTGGGAATGGTGCAACGACTTCTATAAAGTTGACTATTACCAGGGCGCGCCGCGCGAGAATCCCCGCGGTCCAGCGGAAGGTCAGAACAAAGTGCTGCGCGGCGGGGCATGGAGATTCAGCGGGGACAATTGCCGGTCCGGTTATCGTTACAATGAAAATCCTGGCTCGGCGGATGTCTGCTTCGGTTACGACATCTACGGCTTTCGTTGCGTGCGGATAGCGCCCTGAACGCCGAGGGTCGGTTCATGGGGAGCTTCGACCTCCGAATTTCGGACGGACATTGGGGCCATGAACACACCAATCTAAGGTAGCAGCCGAGGTAACGAGGCTCTGATCTTTTTCCCGACCAACGCGTTGGGATATACTGGCAACCCTTCGGGTTGCGTTCACGCGTTCCCCACTCGTCAATTCGTCGTTCGACATTCGGCATTTGAAACGAGCCTTCTGACGCCAAAGGAGCCACAACTCAAGGCACGCATCACGGGAGGACGAGAACGAGAACGAGGACGACGAGCGCCTCCAAATCCCTGAGGACATCGCTTAACGCGCCGCCGCGGTTACGCCGACCAGCAACGCCTTGATATAGCCGATGCTGTAGGCCCAGCCGGTTCTGGGGCCGCCGACCATGGTGGGGACATGATCCGCGATCAAGGCTCCTCGAAAATCCACTTCGACCAGCACCTTCATGAGTTTGAGCATGTCGGTATAGCCGTTATCCACGAATGTCTCCACAAAATGCGGGATGGGCGCGCTGACATTGCGAAAGTGGATCTTCCATAGCTTCCCCAGTTTCGCGAAGGCGCGGGCCGCCTCGAAAACGTCCTTGCCCATCTGTTCGCCGCCTTCCATCCAGGTGCCGGCGCAAAGACAGACTCCAATATTGGGGCTGTTGGCGATCTCGAGCGCGCGCATGTACCCGTCGAAGTTTCCGAAAATACAGCGCGGCACCCCGCCTAGTTCCGGCACCGGCGGGTCATCGGGATGGATCCCGATGCGCATGCCCAATTGTTCGGCGACCGGCACGATCTGTTTGATGAAATAGGTGTAATTCTCCCATAACTCTTCCTTGCTGTAGCGGCGCCCATGAGTAAGCGGACCCTCAAACACTTTGCCCGCCCAATTGCCCTTGGGATTCTTTTGCAGATCGAAGGCGCGCGCCGACGCCCCGCCGCGCGTGGTTTCGCGCGCGCTGCTCCAGATCCCGTTGCCCATATGGGCGTAGGTCGTATAAAAAATGCCGGCGGTCGCCAGGTTACGCAGGAAGGTTTTGTACTCTTCGATCTTCTGATCGCGCCCCGGCAGATTCAACGTTACCTCCGGCATGTTGTGAACGTTGGTATTGCCGATGTTCCAGACCTTCAGCCCGGCCGCTTCGACTCGTTGTTTGAGTTGAATGAAATTCTCCAACGTGGCCCGCTCACCTCCGGTCGGGATGTTGACGTACTTCACTCCGAGTTGTTGAGCGAACTGCAGATCTTCGTCCGTGGCGTTGGTGGAGATCTGCAGGGACACTTTGGTGCCGGGAGAAAGCGGTTCCAGTTTCGAAGCCGCCCGCGTTTCCACCGGCCTCCAGACCGCCCCCGTCGCCACCGCCCCGGCGGCCAGCGTCAGGAAACGGCGGCGGCGAAGTCCCGGTTGGGAAGAGGAAGACAATGGTTGGGCGTGAGTTTGAGGGCGCATGTTGTGCATGGTGGTTGGTTCCTTCAACGCAGTTGGTCCAGGTGATGCCTCGAGCCTTGCGCGTTCAAGCGAACAGCTCAAGCGCATTTCAGCTGGTCTGACCCGGAAACCGCTAGACTCCCTCTCCCCTCAACGGGGAGAGGGCTGGGGTGGGAAGGGTCCTGGTGGTCTGTCCACAAGAGTTTTCGAACAGAAGTTTGCGCGATACTCGAGAAATACGCCGCGGGCTGACCCATTTGTCGACCAGAGTTTTCGACAAAGGGCGCTCTCGGGAGAGGGAGTCTAGTGGGGGGTCGCGTTCAGCCAGCTCTGGAAGATCGCATCGCGTCTGAGTTGCTCAGCCAGCAACTGGTACCCTTCAGTGAGCGGATGGCTGGCATCGGCGTAGAGCGCGCTCGGTAGTGTTGCCGGGACAACCTGTTTAATGCTGTGTTCCGTGAGCCAGGCAACGATGCCGTCGCGAAGCTGATGGAAGGCCGGGCGATTCTCCGGGGCCATGAGATGTTCGTTGAATGGGCCTACCACCACCAGCACATCATTGTCGCGGGCTTGCAGCAATTGGACTAATCGCTGAAACGCCGCCCACTGCAAAGATTGGGGTAGGGCCACCCACTCGAAGCGCGTGGACCCTTCGCCGGTGGTGGACCACGGCTTGTGACGTGGGCTGGCCGGGCCGCGATCGGGATCAGGGTCCGGTTCTCCGGGCACGGTCAGGACGATCTGGCGGAGCGGGTTCTTATAGGCATTCGGATAACGCGGCGGCGAACTGCTGTCTTCTTCGAGGGTCCAAGTGAGGACATTCTTCTGTCCGAAATACGCGATCTGGAGATGACTTGCCCATTGCGAAAAGGAGAAATGCCGTTGGACCACGGCGGCCAAGCGATGATTTAAATCGGCTTTATAGCAGGGAATGCGCGGGATGAATTGCGGCACGAGATCAGCATGGTTAAAGCGCTCTTCCTTTTCCGTATGCAAATCGGCTTTCGGGCTGGTCATCCAGAGAACATTGCAATGCAGGATAACTTTGCGGTGACGCAAGGCCGCGCCGTAATCCCGCAACAAACCTTCGAACGCCAGCGGGAACAGCCCATTGACGCCGGCATTGAGGAAGCGCCCAGGCTGGCCGGCCTGCTCATTGAGAAAATGGGTCAGCGTGCCGTCCGGGCGGACATATTCGCCCCAGACCACGGAATCACCGATGACCAGGATGTTGTTGGGCGCGCTCCGTTCCAGGCGCCGGCCGTAGAGCCAATAATCCGAGCTGAGCGCGTAGGGAATCCGGTAATCGCCACGGGTGTCAAAGCGTTCGATTTTCTTCCAGAGCCAGGGGGTGAGCAAAAGCGCGAGGCTGACCAGAGCGGCGACACTCAGCCAGTGCCTTGCGTTGAGGCGCATGGCATTGACGAAGCGGGTTTCGGTGGCGATGGCCACGGGCGCCAGGCCGGTCGGCTTGGCCATGGTCGTGCTGGTGGCAGGGGGACTCGACATGTCAGAACTGGAAATAGATGAAGGCGCCGCCTTCGGTCGCGAACAGGCACAGGTACAAAATCATGAACAGGGCGACCGCCACTCGCACGGCGCTGCGGTGCAAGACAGCCTGGTAGCGTGATTCATAGATGAATTGGTACAGCCAAACGAGCCCCGCCAGTCCGACCATCAGCAGCGGGACTTGCGGAGTGTGCCAGGCGGACGTGAAGATCCGCGAGAGGATCAGCGTGGCGTCGCTCAGCGAGGTGGCCCGGAAGAAAACCCACGCCACGCATACGAACGCGAAGGTGGCCAGCTGTTTGACCAGATGCGGGACGCGCTCGCGGTAAAAGGCCGACCGCTCCAGTTCACGGGTGATGAGGATGCCGAGCGCATGCAGCACACCCCAGATGACAAAGGTCCAGGCGGCGCCATGCCAGATGCCCGAGATAAAGAAGGTCAGGAACAGATTGCGGTACGTGATGAGCCATCCGCGCCGATTGCCGCCCAGGGGGATGTAGACGTAATCACGGAACCAGGTGGATAAACTGATATGCCAGCGCGACCAGAAATCCCCCAGGCCGGTGGCCAGATAAGGGTTGTTGAAATTCAACATCAGATCGAACCCCATGATCTTCGCGATGCCCCGCGCCATGTCAGTGTAGCCGCTAAAGTCGAAGAAAATCTGCCAGGCGAAGGCGAACGTGGCGGCGACCAATTCCGGCGCCTCGAATTGTTTGGGGTTGTCATAGATCCGTTCGACATACAGCGACAGGTAATTGGCCAGCGCCAGTTTCTTGAACAACCCCACCAGAAACAGGGACAGGCCATCGGTGAGGTTCTGCAGCCGAATGGCGGGGAACCGAAAGAATTGCGGCAACATATGGGCGGCGCGTTCGATCGGGCCCGCCATGAGTTGGGGAAAAAACGCCACGAACGTGGCGAAGCGAAGGAAGTTCCGCTCGCGTTGAATGAAGCCGCGATAAAAATCGATCGTGTAACTCAAGGATTGGAACGTGAAAAAGGAAATGCCGACCGGCAACACATAAGCGGCGCCAAACGGCATGAGCGTCGACGGGTCCGGCAGATTGACCTGGAGCTGGCACGCGTGCAGGAGCCCGTTGACATTCTCGATGATGAACCGCGCGTATTTAAAGAAAGCCAGGATGGCGAAATTATTGAGCACGCTCACCACCAACCAGGTGCGCCGGCTGCACCGAAAGGCGCCCAGGGCCATCAGGAACAAGATCAGCGCCGCCATCGCCATCGTCGGCCGCAGCGTCAACGGCCCCGCCCAAACCAGGCCCAACGAAACCACCGTGCCCGCCGCCGTAGTCAGGAAAGCCAGCTTCATCACGCCGTCTTCGAAGTGCAAACGCAACAGGCGGGCGCGCCAATCGAACGGCCTCCGTGGCATCGGACAATGATCCATCAACGCGACCAGGATGAAATCCAGCAGAGTGGAATAGAAAACCAGGATCAGATAATAAGGGTTCCACCAACCGTAGAACGTGTAGGACGCGATCAGCAGCCAGGGAATCCACCAGCGCGTGCGACGAAGCGCGAACAACACCGGGAGCACCACGGCCATGAAGAGCAGGAACGTCCAGGTGTGAAAAAGCATGGTGCGATCCCTCAGCAACGACGCCGTGGGCGCAAAGGTGCAGGTCGTGCCCTAATTTGAACCGCGAACTGTAGCGGCGGTCTATGACCGCCGCGTTTCCGGCTCCCGTTCGCGCACCCACGGCGGTCGCAGACCGCCGCTACAGCCCAATTAGGACAGCAGGCGGCAAGAGTGGACAAACACATGACTACGGGTTGACCGATTTCTTCAATTGCTGCAATTCCTGCGGAGAAGCCCGGCGCACGCAGCGGAACCCGCAAAAATCCGTGAAGAAACAGGCGTCGCTGTCGCCGGTTTTTTCGCCTTGCCGCAGGGAGGCGCGGCACATGGCGGCGCTGGCTTTCCAGGATCCGCCGCGCAGCACCCGCTTCACGTCCTTGCCCGGATTGGGCGGACCGATCGGATCAAGGGCCGGGCTCTGCTGGTAGTAGGCCGGGCTATAAACATCCTCGCACCATTCGGACACGTTTCCGTAGAGGTCGTAGATGCCCCAGCGATTGGGCTTCTTCTCCCCGGCTGGGTGGGTTTTCTCGCCGGAGTTGTCCGCAAACCACGAAAACTGGCGCAATTTATCCGCCGTGCCAAAGTCATAGTCGCCATCGGTCCCGGCTCGGCAGGCGTATTCCCATTCTGCTTCTGTGGGCAGGCGATAGCCATTGGCCGCGTAGTCACAATCGAAATCGGGCGTCTTCTCGTTGTAGCAAGGAGCCAGTTTTTCCAGCAGCGACCGTTCGTTGCAGTAGAGCTTGGCGTCGCGCCAACGTACCCGTTCCACCGGCTTGCTGGGATGATCCTGCCAGCGCGACGGGTTGGGCAGTTGAGCCTTGCTGAACATCTCGTGCGTCACTTCAAACCGGTCGATCAGGAACGCGCTGAGCTTGACCTTGTGCGGCGGCGCTTCATCCGGGTTGCCCTGGGCGCTGCCCATCAGGAATTCGCCGCCGTGCAGAGCCACCATCTGGATTCCGGAGGCAGTGACAATCCCGACCGGCTCGCTGGCGGCGCCCCGCGTTTGACTGGAAGCGCTGGGCGAGGGCGTGGACCCTGAGTTCGATCCGGGTTTTTCGCAGGCACTCGGAAGCAGGGCCAGCGCCAGCGTCAACCAGGCACACCGGCGATGGTTCACGGGCGGTTTCCTTTGCGGCTGGGCAAAAACCACGCCGACTCCTTGTTGCTAACTCCGTTGGTGGTCAACATGGTGAAGTCGCCGTCACTGGCGTGATTGAGGTCGACGATGCCTTCGCCTTCAGCGGAGACGGCGCAGAGGTTCCAGCCGGCTGCATACACGCCAACGATTTCACAGGCGGAGGGAAACGTGCCCGGCTTGGTCGGATCGCCTTTGCTGGCCGGGCCGCGGCTCAGACTGACCGTGCGGCCGTCGGGGGCCCAATCGACGTGGTAAGTCTCGTTGGTCTTATCCTGGATGCGCAGGCGCCACGGGCCGACCGCGGGCTGCTCGGATTCCAGGTCGATGGGCGCGAGCACGATCTCGTGATCACCCGAACCCCAGGCCAGTTGTTTGCCATCCGGGCTGAGGCAAGGGCGGCAGCCGGGGATCTTCAGGTTGATGATCTTGTCGCCGGCGGCTTCGATAGCGAGGATGGCATGGCTATAACCCATGCCGGCGTGAACGGTCGACACGATCCATTTGCCGTTCGGCGCGAAGCACGGATTGTAAAGGTGATGCAGGTTGGTGCTATTGGGATGCGCTACCGTGCGGCCGGTGTCGAGTTCGTAGAAGCTCATCCCTCTCGTATAATAATCGATCACATTGAACTTGGGATATTCCTGAGGAAGAAAGCCGATGGCTTTGCTGTCAGGCCGCCAGAATGGTTCGCGGGCATGATCGGCCAGCTTCCTCCGATTCCCCCCATCCACGTCCATGACATATAAGCTCCGCACCGCGTCCCGGCCTTCCCCGGCGTCGACAGAAAAACAGATCTTGGTGCCGTCCGGGGAGACCTGCGGATAATGCTCATGTTCCTGCGGCGTGCGGGTGAGGTTGGTGGGGTCCGAGCCGTCTGCGTTCATGACGAAGATCTCCCAGTTCCCGTCGACGTAACACTCGTAGGCGATTTTGAATGGCGAACTTTTCAAGCGCTCCTTGAGGGGAACCTGGGCGTGAGCAGAGACGATGGTGGTGAACGCTGCCAGCGCAAGACAACTCCAGCTTCGAGCGCAAGGCTTGGACAAACGACAGAACGCGCGTTGGTTTGGCATGGAACAAGGCTTAATGGTTGCGCCCTTTAAATACCTGGGTGCGGGCCGGACGCAACACTAGATTGGCCTGGTGTGCGGTTGGGCGCATTCGGACACTGCCCCCGGGATCGCGGCCTTTAGGCCGCTTGAAGATTGGGATCGGAGGAAGCGTTGGACAGTCCATAGCCCCCGAGCCGGCGGACACTGAAGCGGTCCCGCCTACACGCGGGACCGCGTTCCGATGCGCGTTGGATCGCGGCCTTTAGCGGCCAGAAATATCTGGTCGCCCGTGCCCTTATTCGGTCGAACCGAATTATTCCAGCTCGGCCTGCTGGCGCTGGAGCGAGAGAATTTGCCGGCGTACTCTGAGTTCGTCCGCTTGGCTGGTGGCGCCGGCCGGCGATTGTTGACGCAGGCGCTGTTCCAGATCTTCGAGCGCGCGGATCTGCTGGCGCATCAGTTCTTTGACCTGCGCAGTGTCACCGAGGAGGCCCGCCAGTTCGCGGCGGAGCGTCAGCACTTCCAGTTCGGCCTGCAGGTAGTTTTCCAAGGTTGCATTGCCGGCCTCACGCTGTTCGCGAGCCAGCTTGGCTTGACCTTCGGCGACTTTGATTTCGTCGGTCAGCAGTTGCACCAGCCGTTCTTTTTTCAGAGAGGTTGGGCGCGGTTTCTCCGTGGCCTCCGCCTTGCCGGGATCCAACTGTTTGAGTTGCGTTTCTGCGAGACGCAACTTCGCTTCGGCTTTGGAAACTTCCGCGGCCACGATGTCGAACTGCGCGTGGGCGGCTTGCTTTTGTTGAACCAGTTCGGCCGTCCGCCTCAGGTTAGCCTGGGCGATCTTCAGGTCCGCTTGGGCCACCTCCACCTCCGCGCGCGCAATGTCCCGGTTCCCCGACTGGGCGCGAGCCTGTTCGGCGGCCGCCGCTCGGAGCAGGTCCAGTTGTGCTTGAGCTTGCTCCAGTTCTTCCGCCGCGACGAGGTGTTGGGCTTGCAGGCTGGCCACCCGTTGCAGCCTGGCCTCGGCCTGCCGCAACTGCAGCTCAGCGACTCCGGTCTTTTCCCGTTCGGCCCGCAGCAGGTCGAGCTTGTTGCGGGCCTCGTCGAATTCCACGTTGCTGAGCAATCCCTGCTGACGCAGCTTCAAGATGCGTTCGAATTCTTGTTCGGCTTGGCGCACGGGAAGGCGCGTCGTCTGCTCCGGATCGGACTTTTGCCCTGCCAATGAAACCGAACTGACGCCGGCATCCTTGAGCGTGTCGAGAACCTTGACCACCTTTTCATAGGCCACTGTAACGCTCGGACGAAGGACGACTTTCAGGTCAGGGCTGGCGCGCTGCAGGAGCTCGATTTCATTCCTGAGCGCCGTCAGGCTCACTCGTTTCCCTTCCAAAAGGAGCGATTGGTCATCGGGCATTTCCAGCGTCACCGTGCCAGTGACCTTCATCTCGCTCCCGGACACCTCGCTGGCGGTTCGGTTGGGTTTTTCGTCAGGTGCGCCTCGTTTCACCGCTGGAATTGGAGCGACGGCCTCCGCCGTTTTGAGCGGAGGCGGCACGCCGGGCGGTGGCGTGAGTTCGTTTTGCGCCCTGGCCTTTAACATAGCGGTGGGGATGAGCACGACAAGTCCAAGCCCCAATGCCGCCATGATCAAGGTCCCTGTCACTTTGCGCCGATCCAACTGCTGGTTCAGCACCGCCAGCAGCCGTCCCTCCAACCGCGAAGGACGCGCCATGGCCAGCGCTCCAGCTCCCCTCCAGGTCATGGGCGAAAGCTTCGTGGCCACATGCAACAAGTGCGCGGCGTATTCCGACGCGCGCACCCCGCTGGCCAGCACCAGGTCGTCGCAGGCCCGTTCCCGTTCCACATGCAGGCGCCAGGCCGCGAACCAGACCAGCGGATTGAACCAATGCAAAACGCAGACGATCTGGATCACCCATTGTACGGCCAGGTCGCCCCGCTGGATGTGGCCCAACTCATGCAGCAACACGGAGCGGAGTTGACGGTCGTCCCAGCTCAACGCCTCCGCCGGCAGCAACAAACGCGGACGAAATATCCCCCACACCATCGGAATGGCCCGTCGTTGGTTTACCAACACCTGCACATTTCGCCGGAGACCCAGCTGGCGCCGCGCTGTTTGCAGCGCGTCCCGGATCCGACCCTCGACGATTTGGCCGCAGCTGCGCGACGGGCGCCACTGCAACCAGCAAGCCGCCACTAGGCGCAAGGCCAGCAGGCTGAAACCCGCCAGCCAGACCAGCGAAACCCATTCGTGCAGCCCGAGGTCCGGGTGAGCCGCCTCACGGGCCGTGGTCGGGTCGTTTGTCGAACGCACGCCCGTCAGCGCCAGGGCCGGCTCCACCGCCCGGGCCGGCCAGGATAGCGATGGCGCAGGGTCCGTTCCGGGTGCGGGCCACGCTGGTTCTGTCCACGCGGCCGACGCCGTCCACGCAGGCAGCACTCGCCAGCCGGGCAGCAACCCTGACAGGAGGGGCAGAATCAACAGAGCCGCCAGCGCACCGAACCATACCAGATGCCGCGCGGCCGCCGACGCTTTGTGCAGCGCCCATGTGATGACCAGGGCCAGGCTGAGCAGGGTTGCCCCTTTCAACGCCGAATCCACCAGCAACGGCCAGGCGGCCCCCAACCACGCCGCCCCCACCATCAGCATGCGATTCATATTAACGGCCCTCCTTTCTGGCTTGCTCAATCAGCCGCACCAGCCGGTTGCGCTCGTCGATGCTGATTTTGTGCTTCCGTGACAGCAAATGCGCGGACAGGGCATCCTCGAGCGAACCGCCGAAGAACGTTTCCAGCACGCGTTGGAAAGCGCTGCGGCCCGCTTTGCCTTTTGTTTCCCGCGGCAGATAGACCACTTCGCGCCCCTGAGCCTGGGCCCGGCGCGTGAGATGCCCTTTTTCTTGGAGGATATGCATCATGCGCCGCACCGCCATGGCGGTGGGCGGGTCCGGCAAGGCATCGCAGATTTGGTTGACGGTGGCTTCGCCGCGCGCGAAGAGGATGTCCATGATTTGCCGCTCGCGGCGGCTGAGGTTGGAGGAATGAGTCATAGGCGCAGTCCGGTTATACGTTAATCCTTTAACGCAGAGGCCGGACGGAGGCAAGCAGAATTCGTTATTTTCTTAACGCATACTGGAAGGGCTCCGGGGATGCCTCACTCATGGGTAGTTTCCATCTGCTTATGCACGAGAATTGGGGCCATGAACTTCCACTGAAAAAGAGCCCTCACCCCCAGCCCCTCTCCCACTCGCCTCGGCGAAGCCTCCGGCGTAGCCAGGGTCGGATGGGAGAGGGTGGCCCCGCGACTGCGGGGCCGGCTGAGGGTCTGTTCATGGAGAGCGAAGACCTCCAACTTTTTGGACGCGCATTGGACCCATGAACCCAATCCAATCTCACGTAGCAGCCGAGGTCACGAGGCTTATTTCTAATGCGGAGTGCGGAATGACGAATGACGAATGCCACGTTACACCACCGCCGCTTTCACGCAGTGGATGGGCGGCAGGGCATCGAACAGACAATCCCAATGTTCCCCGCCCTCGCGACCGATCCAAACCTGGCCGGTGGTGGTGCCGAAATAGAGCGCCGGCGAGGAACACTCATCGAAATCCAACGCGTCGCGCAACACGGTGAAATAAGTGTCCTTCTTGGGCAGCCCGTGCGTGAGCTTTCGCCAGGCGTTGCCGGCGTTTTCACTGCGCCAAACGGCCGGGGCGCCGCCCGGGCAGGTGCGCGTGGAGGGTTCGAGGGGCACGACGTAGACGGTGTCGGCGTGGTGGGGATGCACCGCGATGGGGAACCCGAAATCGGACGGCAGTCCTTTGCTGATCGATCGCCAGGAGTGGCCGTGGTCGTCGCTGCGCAACACCCCGATGCCCGGATGTTCGGGGAAACCTCCGTGGTTCTGCATATAGAACCGGCCGGGGGCATCGCGGTGAGTGGCGATCTTGTGGACGCATTGGCCGAATTCCGGGAAGGGATCCGGCACGAACCCCGCGGCGACGCCTTGGTTGGCGGCGGTGAAAGTCTGGCCGCGATCTTCGCTCAGATAATGGCCGCCGGTAGAGATGCCGAGGTGCATGCGCTGGCCGTCGCGCACGATAGTGTGCAGGCAGAGGCCGCCGCCCCCCGGCTGCCATTGGCGGGAATGCGCGTGGTTGCTGATGCCCGGAACCATCTCCCAGGAATCGCCGCCATCGGTGCTATGGAACAGAGCGGCCGGTTCGGCGCCGCACCAAAGATCCTTTCGATCGTCGCCGGGTTCGAGCGACCAAATGTTGGCGAGAGCGCGCCCGTCGTCCTTGGGAAAGGCGGGAGCGGACTTCGTTTCCTTGAAGGATTTGCCGAGATCGGTGGAGCGCAGCACTTTCATGCCGAAGAAATTGTTGCAACTGGAAGCGTACAGACGCGGCGTGCCGCGGGTATCCGCCAGCGTCGCGTAGACGCCGACCCCCGGGCCAAAGGGTCCGCGCAGCGTGAAGCGTCGTCGGGTCTTCGGCGACTCGGCCACGAACAGGCCCTTTTTAGTTCCGATGCAAAGAATCACTCGATTGGCCATCTTATCCTCCTGAAACGGCGGGCAGAATCGTCACCACATCCCCCGAAGCCAGTGGAGTGTCCAACCCGGCGCAGTCGCGCATATGACAGGTGTTCACGAACAAGTTGACATGCCGGCGCACGGCTCCGGTCTCGTCGCACACGCTGCGATGAAGCGTCGGATAGGATCCGGCCAGTTCTTCGAGAACCCCGTGCACGTTCGTCGCCACGAATGAAAGTTCCGCTTTCCCGCCGCAACAGCCACGCAGCGGCGCCGGGATGTAGACTGTGATCATCGTAGCGGTGGTCACGGCACGACCTTAAGCGGGCGCTTGTGGGCGTCCAGGGAAATCTGTTCTGGTGGTTGAAACTTGAACGTTGGACGTTGAATTGGACGCCGACCGTTTTCAGGGTGGGCTTGCCGCCGTAGCCGCAGACGAAGGCGGCTTCAAAGAACGTCCGTTGCTGGTGCTTGTTCCTTGTTGCTTGTTCCTTGTTCCTGGGTAGCCGTCCAATCGGTCGCGAATCACACACTTCGCAAAGTGTGGGAGGGCGGTCAAGTGTCTCGGGCAGGGCGCGCGCTCCCGGAGAGCCGTGGCATTGAGGCCACACTGGATTGTTCTGTCCACTGCTCTCCTGACTTCCTGCACCACGACCGAGCGTGATTCCGGCGAGGGGCGCGCCGAGAATTCTGCTCCAGGATGTGGAAAACAGTGCTGGGCCTAGAGACGGCAACAAGCGCGCTGCAAACAAAAGCGGACAACAAATTACTAACGATATAAGACGCGCTCAGGGGCGAGCGTGCCAAGGTCGATTGGTTTGTCGCTGACGCCGCCTGACAATTCGGGAACATGCACGCGGATTTCGACCGCGGCAGCGTGACGCATGCCTTTCCCGCCCGGCACCGGTTCGTCCGCTCGCACCTGCATCCGATAGTTGCCGGGCAACACATCGTCCACCCGGAAAGTCCCATTGGCCAGGACGGGGAATTCGTAATTGCGCACCGAATCTTTAAAGAGCTCGCTTTCGGGTGAGTCGCGCCAGGCGCGTTCGTAGTTGCGTTGCTCTTCCCTGGACATGGTTTTCCAGCCGCGCGGATGCCGGATCCCGCCCTCCTGATCGGCCCACATGCTGCCATAGAAGACGAGTTTGTTTGTCGAATCCCATTCCACACGGCCGGTCAACACGTGGCCCAGGCCGCCGAGTTGCACCTGCAGTCGATCGCCCGGCAGCACCTTCACGTACTGGTGGCCGCTTTGCCGCCAGTCGTTGGTGCGGACCATCACCATCCGAGTGAGCCACACGTCGATTGGCGCAACGCGCGGAAAAACAAATCGGCCATTGACATCTGTTTTGGTGGAGGCGTTGTGCTGGACCAGGTTCCAATCGTAAAGTTCAGTCGCTCCCCAAATGCCGATGTTCACCGTTTCGTTGCTCGCCACCGATTTGCCGATGCGCAACACGCCTTCGATGCGTGCCCACGGTTTCACCATTACATCTGGATCGGTCGCTAATTGCTCTGCGGTCACCAGGGCATACCCGGCATCGCTGTTCAC
This sequence comes from Verrucomicrobiia bacterium, assembly GCA_035577805.1. GTDB lineage: Bacteria > Verrucomicrobiota > Verrucomicrobiia > Limisphaerales > JADJPG01 > DATLUX01. The sequence continues at coordinate 1,325 of DATLUX010000481.1, read as the reverse complement.
GACGACGGCGGCTAACCCATCCTTCGGCGGTTCCGGCAAACTGATAACGAAGCTGCCATCTGCGTCGGTATTGGTGGCCGGCGCCGGCCGAGGGGCTCGCGCAAGTTGCAGCGCGTTCGCTTTATTTGTCAGCGCCGCTGGGCGGTTCGTGGCTGCAACCGCATTAGTCGTTTGATAGAGCCGGACATAGACCTGCGGTGTCGCCACGCGGACCAGCGCCCCGGCCAGGGGTTTGCCGTCCGGTGCGCGCACCGTGCCGTGCAAAGTAAAGGCGCCGGCCGGCGGCTGATCCGTTGCCGGCGCGGCCGCGGTTTTGGTGTCGTCGGGCAGCATTCGCGCCACGAACATGGCGCACGTGGACACCAGAATAGCCGCCCCGAGCACGCCTGCCGCCGTGCTTTTGAGTTTCGCAACCGCCATGGCTTTAAGAACGTTAAGCGTGGTCAAGGCACCGATGCCGCCGGCCGGACCGCCGGTTAGGGAGGCGGCAACGAGTGTTCCGGCCAGGCCTGCCGGCGCCGTGTGGACGGCATGCGCAGCAATCGCCGGCGCGATCAAGGCGACGGAGACCGTGACGCCTTGGCGGCCGAAGTAATCGCGCATTTTTTCCAGCGCCCGGTTGACGCGCTTCTGGGCGGCATCATCGCTGATCCCCAGGGCCTGACCCACTTCGCGCAGGCTTTTGCCGGCGAAAAAGCGAAGCAGCACGGCGTCCTGGTCGGCCTGACGCAGTTGGGCCACGCCTTGTTCGAGCAAGGGCGCGACTTCCTTCCACACGGATTCGTTCTCGCAATCGAGATCAAGTTCGGTGAATTGCATAGCCAGGATCTCCCGTTTGCGCCGCCGCCAGTCGGTGCGCAGGACGGTCTGCGCCACAAATTGGGTTGTGCGATACAGCCATCCGGTGAGGACGGTCTCGTGCCGCAGCGAACCGGCCTTGCGCGCGAGACGGATGAACACCATCTGGGTCACATCTTCCGCCAACTGGCTCTCGTGCACGAGCCGCAACGCCGTCGAATACACCAGGTCCATATGCTGATGAACCAGCTCACTGAAGGCTTGCTCGGACCGGTGCTCCGCGTATTGGCGCAGCAGCTGAAGATCTTCCATAACTTTAACCATCATCGCCGCCCGCGACCGGGATCCGCCAAGGTTTTTTGTCGGGAAGTTGAGCGCTGCAAGTTGAACGCTTTTAAGAACTCCGCGAATGTTATGGGATGACTGTAGTCATTCGCCTTGGTCCGCACTCCGCACTCCGCGCTGGCCCGGCGCCCTTACAATTGTTAGGAATTTACGGTTCACTCCTAATCGAGTTGAGTTCAACC
>DATLUX010000480.1:0-5997 GCA_035577805.1 Verrucomicrobiia bacterium | reverse complement strand
CGTCGGCTGCTACGAGACAGGAGAGGTTCATGGTTGCAGCCACCTGCACGTCAGGTGCACGAGCATTGGGGCCATGAACTTTCACTGAAAAAGAGCCCTCGCCCCCAGCCCCTCTCCCACTCGCCTCGGCGAAGCCTCCGGCGTAGCCAGGGTCCGATGGGAGAGGGTGGCCGCAAGGCCGGGTGAGGGTCTGTTCATGGAGAGCAGCCGAGTTCACGAGGCTCTGATCCGGTTCGTGAGTGAGGTTTGAGAAAAAGTGAGCCTCCTGACGTCGGCTGCTACACCATGAAGAGCAAGAGACCGAGGAAGAAGGCTTCCCCGGTCTCAAGCGTGGCTCTCAGGTTCCCCAGTCTGACAAACAAACGGCCTCTGCCGCCGGCCAACTGGGGGTGAATCTTTGATGCTTTTTACATTATTTAATAAGACGGAAGAATCCGCCCGGAGGCGCGATCGTCACGACACTGCCGTTGACCACACCCGGCTGGGCGGCCCACGGTCCGCTGATCGAGTTCGCCTTTTGCACACTAAAGGTCGGGTCAGACCAGTTCAGGCGCACCTGCGTGGCTGACACGGGCGTGATGGTGAGCCCCAGCACGCAACGGCTCACGAAGGCCACCGCCTCCGCCCCATAAAGGATGTCGGAGCTGGCGTTGCTCGTCTGATGAATTTCGACCGCAATCACATTATCGCCCTGGCGTAACAGATTCGCCGGCAGGTCGAACGATTCGATCGGATGCGGCTCGGCTGAAGCACCGGCGAAGGTGGCGTAGCTGATCGGATCCGTCAGGCGATTGAGGTTCGCGCGGATGCCGTTGATGTAAACCACCGAACCGTCATCCACCACTTCAAGCAGCGTCAGCTTGGTCACCGTCGAGGGATGGGTCGGCATGGTGAAGTGACTGCGCATATACAGCACATTCTTCAACGGATCGAAGGGGTTGAGCGCCGTGCGGATCGGATAGTTAGCGGGCATTTGCGCGGCATCCTCAAACCCAATCGGTGCCGGACCGCTCTGCCAGCTGGAGTCATCAAAGCCCACATCGCGCCAGGCCGTGCCAAGATCCGTTCCGGAATAATCATACTTCCAGAGGAACGCATCGGTGTTGGGCACCAGCGTCACTGGCCCTGCCACCGTGGCGACACTCGGGTTGGGGGAGATCGGGTTCTGCGACAGGTCGAGGATGCCGGAGACCTGAATGCGCGAATCGGCGCAAGGCGTCAGCGGCGTGGCGGTCGTCAGCACCACGGTGGTGGCGTTGCCTTGGAGCGTGGCGGAAGCCGGCGCCGCCCCGTTAATGCTGTAGTTATTCACATTTCCTGCCGAGGTGGCGTCGATCCGTTCACTGAAGGTCAACGTCACTTGCGTTCCGGAATCGGCCACCGCGGACACCAGCGTGGGCGCAGTCGTATCGATGGCGACAGTCAGCTTGGCATTTCCACTGGCGAGGGTGCCTCCGCCGGGCAACGTAATAACGACGCTGAAGAGGGCCCCATCGTCATCATTGATGGCCAGGAAACTGTAGGCGGGCGAGTTGGCGCCCGGAATATCCACGCCATCGCGCTGCCATTGGTAGCACAATGGCACATCAGTGCTGGTGCCCACCGTGAAGGTCGCGACCTGTCCAGCCGGAACGGATGCGGCGGCGGGCTGTTGAGTGATGGTCACGTTCTGGACGATGCTCCCCGGGAGGGCCGAGCCGAGCCAGCCGGCCGGGATGCATTCGTCGCAAGCGGCAGTTCCAGTGGGAGTAACCGGAACAACATCGCCATCCAGGCGAGCAGCGACCTGACAATAATCTCCGCCGGTTCCTTCCTTATAGAGGGCCTCGATGTAGTAGGCCTGGCCTGCAGTCAACGGGATGGCAGCCGACGTGAACGGCACGGCAGGCCCGGGCGCAGTGAAGTTGTTGCAGCAGCCGGTCTGGAAAGCGATGAGCGATTTGCCATTGGCGCCGGGTCCGTTGGCGTTAAACCACAGTTCCGAGGGATCATCGCTGCGCAGATAAAAGCGCCAGGAACCGGAAATAGGCGGGAGGAAAACACCGCGCAGGCGCCCGCCATAATTCTCGTGGGAATCGTCCGGATACGCCTCACGCGAATCGAACCGGGCGATGCGAAAGACTTCGGTGGGTTGATTGGGATAAGTGCTGTGCTGCGTGAGCGCGGCCACGGTATTCGTAACCGTGGCGGTGTCGCTGAGCCCGAGATGCCCGTCGATGCCTGGGGTGAGCGAGCCGTTATAAACTTCGAACAACAAACCGCCGCACGGATTGGAGACCCAGGCGCTGAAGGGAACTTCCGCGTGTGGCATTTCGTTCAGGGCCAAGTCCGTCACGAAATCGATCACCACGGTATAACGTTCGCCTTCCGTCAACGCGCTGCCCAGGACGAGCGTTACCGAACTGCCATCGGCGTTGAGTGCCGTGGAGTTCAGAATGCCTGGGGCATTGGGGCCTTGCAGCTGGTAATTGAGGTAGTCGCCCGCCGTGTTGGCAGCCATTAGTTCGCTATACTCGACCACCACCGTATCTCCGGCCGCGCCGGCGGTGACCCGCACGACGCGCGGGGCTTCGCTATCGGTGGTCGAGGTGACACTGGCCACGCGGCTATCGAAGCTGCCGGACGGATTCTCCACGTGACAGTAATACTGTTTGGTGATCGTGCCGGGCTCGGTGTTGGTGACGCGCAGGGTTGGGCTGTCGCCGCCAATGGGCACGCCGTCCTCGTACCACTGGAAGGTTGGCGTGGGCGAACCGCAGTAGTTCACAATGAGGGTGGTCGCGACATTCTGGCGGACGACCCGGTTGGTGGGTTGATTCGGGGTGAGGTTCACCGCAGCTGAGGGAGGGCTCATGGACATGCCGAACACGTCGTCGCTGGTGGTGTTGAGCTGCTCGTGCAACGCCACAGCGAGCACGTTGTCGCCGACCACCAAACTTGTGGCCAGGACATTGGTGACATGCAGCACCGGTTCCCCACCTGGGTTGGCCCCATTCGGCATCATGAGCGTATCCCAAGGCAGCGGCCGTGTATCCGGCACGTTGAAAGAGAATAGTTCCGTGCCATTGAGAAAAACCAGGATCCCGTCATCCACATGGTTGGAGAACAAAAGGCTGATGTTGTCCGTCGGACCCGACCATTGGAAGTGCGTCCTGAAGTAGTCCGACAACGGGCCAACGCCTGCGCCGCCCGCGGCCGGGTTATCAATGTGGGTATTGAAAGGATACGGGTACTCGCCGGCGACTTCTGTTCCAAAAAGACCAACGCCCTTTGGCCAGGCACTGTCATCAAAATCAACCGCTGTCCACGCATCGGGCGGGGAAAAGTTGGGCGGATTGGATGTCTTGTTGGAGTGATAACTCCACATGGTATTCGTGAACGTAATAAGCGGTGGCGGGCATTGGGCGTAGGACGCCAAGGAGCCCAGGGTCATCAGCAGGGTGAACCAAACGATTTGTGAGCTTCGGGTTAGGATGCCGCGCATACTTTTGTCGTTGTTTGTTGACCTGACCGGAAGGCACGTGCTGCGGCCGCCTCAACAAACGGCCAGCGTGGACAGCCTGCGCCCGAGCAGGTTTTTGGTTGTCTGAGAGATTGAAGCGATTGCAACAAAGCTGTGACAAATTTGCAATCCGAAACTTGGAGAATCTTGCCATCATGCCTCGCGAGGTCGCTTCGAGCAGTCGTTTGGCCAGCTCCAAACCCAACCACTTTAATCACACGGCCCATCCCTGGAGTTTCTCCAAAACAGCCTTGCCTACTCATGCCCAGTTTTCCCTCGCCTCGCTCCACTGAAATCAAGTGTGATCAGCCCATTGCAACATGGGCAAGCGCTCACGCCTCAAGAAACTCTCGCGTGCTCACCCGACGGGTTCAGCCGCCTCTGCGGGTTCCACGCCTGCTGGTCCCTTTTCCCCTTTGTCTTTGTCTGCCCGGAAACGCTGGATCTTCCGACTTCTGGCCAGTCTATTACTTCCCAGCTTCTTGCTGTTCGGCGTGGAGGCCATCTTGCGTCTCACCGGCTATGGTTATTCCACGCGCTTCTTTGAACGACACGCGCAGCCGGGGAAGTTGACCACCAATCCAGAGTTCGCCTGGCAATTTTATTCGCGGCGCACGGCCACCACGCCGACTCCCCTGCTCTTCTCCAAGGAGAAAGCGCCGGGCGCACGACGCATATTTATCCTGGGCGAATCCGCAGCGGCGGGAACCCCGGATCCGGCATTTGGTTTTGCGCGGATCCTGGAGGTGCTCTTGCAGGCCCAGTATCCCTCCAACCGATTTGAGGTGCTCAACGCGGCCATGCGCGGGATCAATTCGCATATCATCCTGCCGATTGCCCGGGAATGCGCGGCACTTTCTCCGGATCTATTTGTCGTTTACATGGGGAACAACGAGACGATTGGCTTGCACGCCCCATCCGCGGAAGAGATCACTTTCACGTCGCATCTGGGCCTGCTGCGGCTTGGCCAGCAGATCAAGGGCACGCGCCTGGCTCAATGGATCCGCACCTGCTTCCCGGAACAACCCGCGCCCACGCAGGATATGGATTATTTCCTTCGGCAACGTCTGGCCTGGGATGATCCAAGACGCGCCGCGGTCTATGACAACTTTCGAGCGAACCTGGCGGATATGGTGGCGGTGATCGGGCAGACCGGAGTTCCCGCCGTTCTCTGCTCGCTGGCTGTGAATCAGAGGGACTTTCCGCCCTTGGCTTCCCTGCATCGTCGGGACCTGACCCCAGCCCAGTTGGCGGACTGGGACAATCATTTTAGAGACGGCACGGCGGCCGAAGCTTTGGGTCAGGTGCAGAAGGCGCTGAGCCATTATCAGAATGCGGCGCAACTCGACGATCATTATGCCGAGTTACAGTATCGGCTGGCCCGCTGCGCCGACGTCTCCGGTGATCAGGAGACGGCGCGGCGCCATTTTGGGCTCGCGCGGGATTGGGATGCGTTGCAGTTCCGAGGCGACAGCCGACTGAACGAGATTGTGCGGACGCAGGCGCGCGGACGCGAGCCTCAGCTGCTCTTTGCGGATCTGGAGGCTGCGTTTTCCGCGGCCAGCAGCCAGACCGCCGGTGTGCCCGGCGCTGAATACTTTCACGAGCATGTGCATTTCACGTTTGCCGGCGATTATCAAGCTGCCTTGACGCTGTTGCCGATCGTGGCGCGCGCCTTGGCGTTACCCCAGTCCATCAACAATCCGCTTTCACGCGATGAGTGTGCGCGCCTGCTGGCCTTCACGCCGATGGACGATTTGAACGTGCGCGCAGCCATGGCGCGGCAGACGGCCAAACCACCGTTTATCGGGCAACTGGAGCACGCCGGACGCCAAGCTGAGCTGGAGCGCGTGGTGAAAGATCGACTGCAGCGCGCGACCATGGCTGACTTTGAACAGGCCGCGGGAATTTATCGCGCAGCCATGGCGCGGCACCCGGAGGATTGGATGTTTCACTATAATTACGCCAATCTCCTGAGCCAGTTTGGCCAGGCCAATTGCCTGCTCGAATATGGTTTTGTGGTCGCGCAATTGCCGCGGCAACGGGCCTTCCGCCTGGCCTACGGGAACGCACTGCTCAAAGCAGGGCGCCCCACCGAGGCCCTCGCCCAATTCCAAGCGGCCTTGGCTTCCGATTCCAAGTTTCAGCCCGCGCTCGATGCCATGGCGGCAGCCCGCAAGCGCATGCCATAACCCGAAACATTCACATTCGAACCTCCGAGTCTCGGACGCACATTGAGACCATGAACCCACCAATCTAACGTAGCAGCCGAGGTAACGAGGTACACCCTGAGCCTGTCGAAGGGCTCTGATCTTTTTTCCGACGAACGCGTTGAGATAGAGTGAGCCTCCTTACGTCGGCTGCTACCTGAGAGGGTCGGTTCATGGGTAGGACGGACCTCCAACTTTTGGACGCGCATTGGGACCATGAACTGCTCCCTCTCCCCTCAACGGGGAGAGGGCCGGGGTGGGGTGAGAAGGCCAAGAGTTTCGAGT
>DATLUX010000479.1:0-34571 GCA_035577805.1 Verrucomicrobiia bacterium | reverse complement strand
AGGGTGCCGCCGTTCGTCACGTACCGATCGAAGACCGCTGCATTGTCGGCATATTGATGATAAAAGTCGTCCCGCCATTGCGCTCCGGGAATGATCACAAAGCCGTAAGGCGAAAGGTCGGTGTTGGCCATTTCCGCCGACAATTTGACATCGAAATGCAGCCCCTGATCCTTCAACGCTTCCTCGAAATCCTGCTGGCGCCGCCACGACCGGATATTCCGAAAGATCAACACATTGGTCCGAGAGGCTTTTGAAGCGGGCGCCTGAATCTTTTTGGCGTCCGTTGTTTTCGCGGCCGGCCCTGGCGCCGTGGGTTTTTCCGCCGCGTCCACGGCGGCGGAGAAAGCGGAAAGGACACAGATCAAGCCCACACAGACCAAGTTGACGGCTTCCCCCCGGCGCCGCGAGACCAAGGGAACCGGTTTGTGCTCACCTCGGCGGCAATAGGGTTGGCAGAGAGCATAGTGCGGCAGGTCAGGGATGGTCTTCATGGTTGTCCTGGTTGGATGCGGTTGGGCTCGTAGGCTCGTAGTATTGTCACGGCGCCAAGGGTGCGTTCACATTGTCTTCGGATGAAATAGACACGGCTGTCGGCCAACGGTCTCACAAATCTTCATCCTTTATTACAACGTCGGAGGTCATGAAAAGGGTCGGCGATTTAAGTGCGGAATGCGGAATGCGGAGTGCGGAATGGGATGAATCCTTCCCTCATGGCCTTATCTGCGTCAATCTGGCCATCTGCGGGCCATTCCAGGGCGGAGGGCGGAGGGCGGAGGGTGGAGGGCGGAGAGTGGAGTGAGCCCCTTCGACAAGCTCAGGGCAGGCTTCCTGACATCGGCTGCCGCGGGGCTGCGATCTGTCACACTTTGCAAAGTGTGAACCGAGTTCCATCCACCTCCCCACTTTATCTGCGTTCATCGGCGTGAATCTGCGGGCCAACTTCCCCGTTCATCTGCGTGAAACTGCGGGCCCTTTCCCATCTGTGTTAATCTGCGGCCATCTGCGGGCCTCATCCCTATCTGTGTTTATCCGCAGGAGATTGCGTTTGCCAAGGGGAAGCGGTTTGACTAGCGTCGCGGCCCGATGGGCCCATCCGACGAACGCAACAAGATGACGGACCTGGAACGATTGCGGCACTCGTGTGCGCACGTCTTGGCGACGGCCATTTTGCGGATCTGGCCGGAGGCGCAATTCGCTTCGGGACCGCCGGTTGAAAACGGTTTTTATTACGATGTGGAGTTGGGCCATCGGATCACGCCCGAGGATTTTCCGCGCATCGAGGAGGAGATGAAGAAGGAAATCAAAGCCAACCGGCTTTTCGAGAGGAAAGTGGTGACGCGCGAACAGGCCACGCAAGACGCGCAGAGCGGGCGTTTGGGCGCGCTGACCGAACGGCCGACCCCCAGCAAGTATAAGCTGGGCAACCTGGCGGATATCCCCGAAGGCGAAACGATTACCTACTACCAGAACGGGGATTTCGTCGACCTCTGCGCCGGCCCGCATGTCATGCGCACCGGCAACATCGGCGCATTCAAACTGACTCAGATCGCCAGCGCCTACTACAAAGGAGACGAGCGCAACCCCCAGCTGCAACGCATCTACGGCACCGCGTTCAAAAATAAAACCGACCTGGATGCTTACTTCAAGATGCTCGAGGAAGCCCGGGAACGCGATCATCGCAAACTCGGCAAGCGCCTCGAACTTTTTGCCATCGACGACGCGGTGGGCCAGGGACTCGTCCTATGGCTGCCCAAGGGCGCCATCGTCCGCCAGGAACTCCAAACCTTCATCAGCGAAGAACTCCAAAAGCAAGGTTATCAACAAGTCTTCACCCCGCACATCGGCCGGCTTGGGCTCTACCGCACCAGCGGGCATTTCCCGTATTATCGCGAGTCTCAGTTCCCGCCCATCATCGAGCATGATCAACTCACCAGGCTGGCCGCCGAAGGCTGCAGTTGCGCGGACCTTAGCAATCGCCTGGAGAAAGGGGAGGTCGAAGGATTCCTCCTCAAGCCGATGAATTGCCCGATGCACATTCGCATCTTCGCCCAACGCCCGCGGTCCTACCGCGAGATGCCGATCCGCCTGGCGGAGTTCGGGACAGTCTACCGCTGGGAACAATCCGGCGAACTGGGCGGAATGACGCGAGTGCGCGGGTTCACGCAGGATGACGCCCATTTGTTCGTGACGGAGGATCAGCTGGGCCAGGAGATCATGGGCTGCCTGGGTTTGGTGAAGACGGTGCTGACCACGCTGGGGATGAGCGACTACCGCGTGCGAGTCAGTTTACGAGATCCAACTTCTTCCAAGTATGTGGGCGACCCAGCGAATTGGGACAAAGCGGAGAATGCCCTGCGGGAAGCGGTCAAGAGCCTGGAGGTGCCTTACGTGGAAGCGCCTGGCGAAGCCGCCTTCTACGGACCCAAGATCGATTTCCTGGTTAAAGACGTCATCGGACGCGAATGGCAACTCGGCACCGTCCAGGTCGATTACAACCTGCCCGAGCGCTTTGACCTTTCCTACATCGGCCCGGACAACAAACCGCACCGGCCGGTCATGGTGCACCGCGCCCCGTTTGGCTCTTTGGAACGGTTCTGCGGGGTGTTGATCGAACATTTCAACGGCAACTTCCCCCTTTGGCTGGCCCCTGAACAGGTCCGGATTCTCACCATCGGCGACGAAGCTCCACTGGTGGCCTACGCGCAGGAGCTCCTGCGTCAACTGCGCGGCCAGGGCGTTCGCGCCGAAGCCGACCTCGGGACCGACAAAATCAACGGCAAGATCCAACGCGCCGAAGAGAGCAAGGTCCCCACCATGCTCGTGATCGGCGCGCGCGAAAAAGAAGCCGGCAGCGTGGCCATCCGTCTTCATGGCAAAGGCAGCCAGGGCGTCAAGCCGGCCACAGCAGCTCTCGCCGAGATCGTTGCGGCGATCCAGGCACGGCGCTAGCGACCCCAAGGGCGGGCGGTCCGCAGTCTGCCGCGAGTGCACAAGAGCGCCGATTGATCCCTCGGCCGCGGCGAGGACACAGCGCCCTACCACTTTCTCCGGAGCCAAAAACATTTTTTTGAAGCCCGATGCAATGGCCAAAGGCCCGTTCGCAATGTGCCGAGGGGCTTTGGCAGTGCACGGAACGCCGATCACACTTCTCCGAAGGCCGTTGACACTGCTTCGGAGCTCGCCGCCCTCTGCCGACAGCCGATTGGTAGCTCCGAGGACCGAGTTTGGACATTTCGGTAGCATCAAGGAGACCAGCAACCTAGCCTGAAAGGCCAACCCATCGTTAGCCGAGGGCAGCGCCGGCAGCGCCCTCGGTAAGCTACAAGTAATTCGCTCGCCCTGAAAGGGCACCCCAGGCATTTACGTCAGAGCATCGCACCTTCTATAGGTGAGTTCGGTTGGGCTTCGCTCGATTCAAGAACGCCTCCACCTCCCAGCAACGTCCACATGGCGCGTGTGCCGAGGAAGGCGCCCCACAAACCCACCGCCACCACCTTCGTCTGGGGCAACGTTCGCTCTCATTTCTATTTTGGAACGGTGCAAAATCGGAGAATATTGCGGCGGTTGACCGTTTCTAACTCAGGATCTGCAGCGCGCAAGGCCGCGTTGGTCAAAACTTCCTTGACTTCGCAGGCCGGTCGGCGTTCTCATCTCCGGTTAAGAGCCCGCAAGAAGTAACCGTCCGTAATCGTCCACGCCGTATGAACTCGCTTCTTTCCAAATCCGTTCAGCAGACGCGTCGGTTGGCATTCGCTTTTTCCTCCTGGATTTCGTGGCCCGGTGTTTGGGTTGCCGGCGTCGCGCTGACGCTGCCGTTGAGCCACGCGGCCGCTGTGGCCGCGCCCAGTTGGACGGACGCGATCACCGCGTCCGCGCCGAAGTATTGGTATCGTTTCGAGGAGACAGACAACTTGCTGCCAGTGCCCAATGAAGGATCGGCCAATGGATGGGATGGTGTCTACGGACCGGAGATCACCACGGCCGACAACCTGGGGCGGCCGAGCGTGATACCAGCCTTGGGAAACGCGATTGAATTCACCGGACCGAGCGCGGGTAACGGTACGGGGAAGTACGTTGATCTCGCCATCAATGGCCTGGATGCCGGCGGCAATCCCATCGCCGACCCGAATGAAGGCGTGCCGGAGTTAATCAACTTGCGGCCGCCCGCCGTGGATAAAACCAGCACGGTCGAATACTGGATCAAGACCACGCAACGCGGCAGCACGGCCAACCAGACCTGGACCAGTCCGGCGCTCCTGGCCAACGAAAGTCCGGGAGACGGCGACATGTATTGGGGCTGGATTACCGACACGGGCGACTTTGGGTTCAGCACCTCTGACATCGTGGAGATCTACTCCCGTCAGAGCGCCAATCGCGAGGTCACCGACGGCAAATGGCATCACGTGGTGCTGGTGAAAGAGTGGCACGTCAATAGCGTGTGCGTTTCCACCATGTACCTGGATGGCGGCGATGCGCAAGGTGGCGTCACCATCGTGCGCAACACCGGCGCAGGCACCACGAGCTATCAGGACTCCGACGGCGGTATTCGCTTCCTCGGGTTCACCCAACACGGCGGCGGTGGCGATGTCCAGTTCATCGGGTTGCTCGATGAGCTGGTTATTTATGATCGCGCGTTGACCGCCACCGAGGTCGGACAGCATTACCTGTCGGTGACTCAGGTGGACAGCGACGGCGACGGCATGCCTGACTATTATGAAATCGCCAATGGTCTGAACCCGGCCGTCAACGATGCTGCCGCGGACCCCGATAACGATGGGTCCAGCAACCTTCGCGAGTATCAGCAAAAGACCGACCCGCACAATCCCGACACCGACGGCGATGGTTTGAAGGACGGCGTGGAAACGGGCACGGGCGTGTGGGTCAGTCCTAATGATCGCGGCACCAACCCGCTCAACCCAGACACCGACGGCGATGGTCTGCGCGACGACGTGGAAACCAACACAGGTATCTTCGTCAACGCCAGCAATACCGGCACCAGCCCCTTGAAACGGGACTCCGACGGAGACACCTACGACGATGCGGGGGAAGTGCTGACCGGCTCGGATCCGAACGATCGCAATAGCCTGCCGCCGGCCGGCAATTGGCCCGACGCGATCGCGGCGTCCGCCCCGAAGTACTGGTATCGATTTGAAGAGACCGATCCGCAAACGGAAGCCGCCGTGAATCAGGGCTCAGCCATAGGTTTTGACGGGGCCTATGGACCTGGCCTCACCAGCGCCGATAACTTAGGCAAGCCCAGCGTGCTGCCAGTGCTGGGTCATGCGATCGAGTTCACCGGACCGAATGCGGACGCCACCACGGGTAAATACGTCGACCTCGCCGTCAACGGAACCGAGGTCCCCGAACTGACCAACTTCCGGCCGCCGACAGTAGATAAAACCACCACGGTCGAATACTGGATCCGCACGTCGCAACGCGGCAGCGCCGACAGCCAGACGTGGAACAGCCCGTCTGTGCTGGCCCACGAAAGCGGCGGCGACGGCGACATGTACTGGGGCTGGATCACTGACACCGGCGACTTCGGCTTCAGCACGTCCGACATTGCCGAGATCTATTCGAACCACGACGCCAATAAGAACATTACCGACGGACAATGGCATCATATCGTTTTGATCAAAGAATGGCACGTGCTGCAACCCTGCGTGTCCACGCTCTACATTGACGGCGGCACCGCGCAAGGGGGGGCCACGATCGTGCGCAACACCCCGGCGGGCACCGCCAGTTATCAGGATAGCGATGGCGGCATCCGGTACCTGGGCTTCACTCAGAGCGGCGGCAGCGGCAACCTCCAGTTCATCGGCCTATTGGATGAGCTGGCCATCTACGACCGTGCCCTGACCGAAGCAGAAGTGCGCCGCCATTTCCGATCCGTTTACGAAGCCGATACCGACGGCGACGGCATGCCGGATGCCTACGAAATTTCCAACGGCCTCAATCCGCTCGTCAACGACGCCAATCTGGATGCGGACAACGATGGTCTCACCAACATCCAGGAATATCACAAGGGGACCAACCCGCAGAACCCCGACACCGACGGCGACGGAGCCAAAGATGGCGTGGAGACGGGCACCGGCGTCTGGGTCAGCGCCAATGATCGCGGCACTGATCCTCTCAACCCGGACAGCGATGGCGATGGACTCCTGGATGGCGTGGAAACAAACACCGGAACCTTTGTGGGTCCGAACGATACGGGCACCAACCCGAATCTGAAAGACACCGACAACGACGGTTACAAGGACGCCGATGAGATCGCCTTGGGCAGCAACCCGTCCAATCCGGCCAGCAAACCGTCCGTGAAAGCCGATTGGGTCACGGCGATCACGGCTGATCAGCCGCAATATTTCTGGCGCTTCGAAGATCCCGTGGCTGCCAACGGCGTGTTGAACGAAGGATTGGCCCCTGGTTTCAATGGCTCGTATGGACCCGGCATTCTCGACACCGACTTGGGCAAGCCCAGTGCCGCCGCCGGCTTGGGCACGGCCCTGGAATTCCGAGGCCCGCAAGCAGGAACCGGGACGGACAAGTATGTGGACTTTGGAGCTGACATTCCCGAGTTGGTGAACTTGCGCACCGCGCCGGAGGATGGCAAGGCGACCACGGTGGAATACTGGATCAAGACAACCCAGCGTGGGAGCACCGCTAACCAAACCTGGACCAGCCCCGCTATCTTCGGCCACGAAAGCGGCGGAGATGGTGATATGTATTGGGGTTGGATCGACCAGGATGGCCAGTTGGGCCTCAGCACCTCTGATATCGAGGAGATCAATGCCGACGGCGTCACCGACGGCAACTGGCACCATGTGGTGCTGGTCAAAGTCTGGAACCAGGAGAAGGCCTGTCTTTCCCGGATGTACATCGATGGCGGCGCCTTGGGCGGTGGCCAATCGTTCGAAGCAACAACCAGCGGCGGCAACGCCAGCCAACAAGACGACGACGGGACCATCCGTTTCCTCGGATTTGTCCAGACTGGCGGTGGCGGCGATTTGCAGTATATCGGCCAGATCGATGAAGTCGCGATTTACAACAAAGCACTCACTGAGGCTCAAGCGCGCCTGCATTACCTGGCCGCCCGTTATCTCCCGCCCTCCTTCCGCATCACGCGGATTGCCTTCGTGGGCGGCACTCGAGATGTTTCCATCAGCTGGCAGTCCACAATTGGTGTGACCTACCGTGTCCAACGCGCCGCCGTGATCACCGGCCCGTGGGATCCCATAGCCCAAGTGACCGCCACGGATGGCACGACCACGTTCATCGACCCTGGCCGCCCGGCAACCGACGGAGCGTCGTTCTATCGAGTGCTGCGCTGACAAGCATGGAGAGCTTGGACCTCCGCATTTCGGACGTGAATTTGGGCCTTGAACCCAACCCAATCTCACGTAGCAGCCGAGGTAACGAGGCACACCCTGAGCCTGTCGAAGGGCTCTCACATGGGTAACACTTTGAGCCAGGACATGGGTTACACTTTTTGGTAGTCGTCTGTTCGTTCGTCCTCTTATGTTGGGTGTCGCGGCGAACACCTACCTGCGGAGTCGATAAAACGTTCTCGCAGCGGTGGTCATCCGTACCATTCCTGTTTGTCTCGCCTGGCGCTCCTGATAAACTCCCCCTTGGGCGCAGCCCATGACTTTCAAGTGAAAGCAAAGACTGCTCGCTTCCTCGGTGGCGCTTTTCGGGAAGCCTGCCTGGGAATCTGACACTCGACGAGTGGGTGCGGCTTGCAACAAAAGAGCGCCGTGTCCAGGGTCGGGTGGAGGTCGCGGCCGCCTTGGCGACCCGACCCAGCGTTGGGAGGCCGCTCGCTCTGTGTTTAATGCTTAAACGTAAAAGTAATGCCATTCAGATGAGCCTGTTAAATTTGATCAAAGCAACCGTTGTTTGCGGATTCATTGCCTTCCTCGTCTACAGTATTCCTGTCATCGGCCAGATTGTCCTCATCGGGATCCTTGGCCTGCTGTGGCTTTCTTGTGCCCGACTGACCTTCCAAACTTTACGGAGAAGGTGGTTTGGATGACGGTGCTCCTCTGACGATCTCTTGCAGTTTGCGGGAGTGGGTGAAGCGCTGCGCCAACGAACGGTGCAGGCCGGCATTGCTCTCAGTGCTCATTTTTCTTAGCCCGACTTCGCGGACTCGATTGAGATCTAGAACGAAAGGATTCAATGGGCTCCACTTACTACAGCCTTCACTACCACTGGGTTTGTTCGACCAAACGCCGTAGACCTCTGCAGCGCCCGCCTGCCCACGAAGTCTTCTGGCACCCTTCCAGCTGGAAGGGTGCAACTTGATTTCGATCACCGGATCGCAGGCGCTGAACACGTGCCGGCCTGGAAAGCCCCTCTCCAGAGGGGCAGTGCCTGGATACGCCCGTCAGGTGGGGTTTCGGATATTTGCGTTGCGGCACGAGGGATTCTCCTCTACATGTCGCGCTCACTCCATGCGTGTTACACCAAGCCATTTGGCTCACGAAGTGGCGCTGCCGCCGGCGCCGGTTCAAGCCCAATGCGCTCCCGATCAGGCTGGGGCTTTTTCGTCTCGCCGGGCCGGCAGAATCCTCAGGGTCTGCGGTTGGCTGGCCGGCTGCAGCACATGGTTGTTGTTCGGAGCGGGTTGCGGGCGCACCCCTAATCCAACTCCCGAACCAACCTCCTCCGCAACCGCCACCGGCACCGCGGCCCAGCCCCAAGGCGAGTCCCTCGAACAGATCGAGAATCGCTTCGATGCCACGGTCTGGAAGAATGAAGTCCTGGCCCAGCTCTATGAGCGCACCATGGTGACGCTGAGC
Organism: Verrucomicrobiia bacterium; assembly: GCA_035577805.1. Classification (GTDB taxonomy): domain Bacteria; phylum Verrucomicrobiota; class Verrucomicrobiia; order Limisphaerales; family JADJPG01; genus DATLUX01. The sequence continues at coordinate 25,770 of DATLUX010000479.1, read as the reverse complement.
GACAACCTGCGGCGCGCGACCAACAAGGTCAGCGTTCTGGCCGAAGTGGACTTTGACGAAATTGTCTTTCCGAAGCCGCAAGGGCCGCCCGCCCTGCTGCCCTTAGGGATTACCCACCAGCATTTTGACCAGAAGCTGACCGCCCGCATGCCGCGCGCCGCCTGGGAACAGACACTCAAGCAGCTGTATGGCAGCGGCTGGCGGGTCGCCCAGGCCGAGTGGTATCACGAGAAATTCGTGCCACCGCAGGAGGGTCGGGAAGCGTGGTCGGAATGGTCCTTTGAGATTCACGGCGAACGATTGGCCGCGCGCACGCGCTTCATCATGAAAGGCACTCTGGCGATCGATTGGGATGCGCCATCGCCCGGCCGCCCCTCACCGAGGTTGCGGCGCTTGACGGTGACTGACTTGTCGGTGCTGGAGCGGGAAGGCGCGCCGGGTTTCAACGCCCATGCGGTCGTGACTCCCAACCCGCCGGAACACGCCGGCGAGATGGTCAACATGCATCCGGTGGTGGTGACTGACATCGACGGGGACGGCGATGAAGACATTGTGATGACGGGGGTCAACCAACTCTTCCTCAACGATGGCACGGCCAAGTTCACGCCGATGGATTTTATTAGCGAGAGCGTTTTTCGCGGGTCCAAGGACGCCGGCGTGGTCGCAGACTTTGACGGCGACGGCAAACTGGATTTTTTGACCGTGGCCAAGCAAGGGTCGTTGACCAACCGGCTGGTGATCTATCCGGGCAATGGCCGGGTTCCGTTTACGCGGGAGCCGGTGGTGGCGACGGAGGCGTGCCGGATCGATGCTCCGAGCGTCATCACTGCGGGGGACATCGATCAGGACGGGGATCTGGACATTTGGGTTGGCCAATACAAACCGCCTTACAAAGGCGGGCAGGTGCCAACACCCTACTACGACGCCAATGACGGATATCCTTCCTACTTGTTGTTGAACGACGGCCACGGTCATTTCGAGCCGGCGACGGCGACGCGCGGGTTGATCAGCAAACGATTTCGCCGGACGCTGGCGGCGTCGTTTGTCGATCTGGATGGGGATAACGACCTGGACCTGGTCACCATCAACGATTACGCTGGCGTCGATCTGTATTACAACGATGGCACGGGCCGTTTTACCGATGAAACGGCCCGGCTCTACAACCCGCACATGTTCGGCATGGGGCATTGCTTCGCAGACTTCGATCGCGATGGGGTGCTGGATTTCCTGGCCATTGGCATGAGCGTGCCCACCGTGCGCCGTTTGGAGTTTATGAAACTGGGGCGGGCTGATTTTGAGGAGCGCACGCGCAAGCGGGTGGATATGGGCTACGGCAACCGGGCCTACGTGTTGCGGGACGGCAAGTGGGTTCAGCCGCGTTTTGGCGATCAACTCGCCCGGACCGGCTGGTCCTGGGGCACCACGGCCTTTGACATCGACAACAACGGCGCGGTGGACGTGTTTGTGGCCAACGGCCATATCAGCGGGGAATCCTGTGAAGATTATGACTCCCATATCTGGACGCATGACATCTACGTCGGAACTTCCCAGGAAGATCCCCGGTTGCTGGCTTATTTTGACAAACCATTTCGGGGAATTAACACCGGCAAGACCTCTTCCAACGGATACCAGCATGACGTGCTCTTCACGGATGTGGGCACGAACGATTATGTCAATACGGCCTTCCTGATGGGTCTGGCGCATGAAGAGGATTGTCGCGCCGTGATCAGCGCCGACCTGAACAATGACGGTCGCATGGATCTCGTCTTGACCGAAGGGCAATGGTTTGGCGGACCACACACCGGCCGGAACCGGCTGCACGTGCATCTAAACCAACTGAATACCGGTCATCATTGGATCGGGGTCAAGCTTACCTCCAATTCCCCAGGCATCCCGACCATCGGCGCCAAAGTCTGGGCAAAAACCGATGACCGCACGTTCGTGGCCCAGATCGTCACTGGCGACTCCTATGAATCACAGCACCCCAGTACGGTCCATTTCGGACTCGGCCGAACCCAGGCTGTCAAACAACTGATCGTCCGCTGGCCCAATGGCAAAACACAGACGATCGAAAACCCGGCAGTGGATCGTTACCATCCAGTGCAGCCATGAGGGTGTCGGTCGATCTCTGACCGTTGTTATAGGGCGCATTTGGTTACTGCCCCCGGGATCGCGGTCCCGCATGTGGGCGGGACCGCGCCCCGAGCTGCCTTGCGCGGGGGCAGTGCCTGAATACGCCCGTCGTGATATCAACCGTGGCTCACTTCTTCAGCTGGGGCGGATTGGGAGTGTAGAACTTGAGCGCCAGGCCTTCCGCGTTGACGCTCCCGGACCAGACCGTCAGATAAAAATACTTGGCCAACTGATCGAAAGACGGAAGCAGGGAGAAGTCGACCCAATCGCGAAGTTTCGCGCCATCGCCGCCCACGCCGAACCGGCCGGCCAAGGGCGACGCATTAAACAAATTGGCGAGCGTGCCGGATTCTTTCTTCAGCGTTTCGATCATGTGCCGCGCCTGTTCCAGCTGGTTCTCGAAGCCGAAGAGTCCCGTGCCCATGCCGCCGACCTTTTGCGCGGCGTCACTTAACCCGGGCAGATTGCTGAGGGCTTTGGGCGCGCTATCGCTGCTGCGCATGAATTCTTCCAACATGGCGACGTCAGTGGACAAGGCGACATATCCGCCGCTGGCGGTGTAATGCAAGACCCGCTCCACTTCCTTGCCGCCGGGATCCTGGCTGCTCCCCAGGCTTAGGGCATAAACCTTGCGCCCCAGGAATTCGCGTTCTTTGACTTTCTGACGAGGCATGACCGAGGCCAGCGCCTTAATGGCATTGGCCACTTGCTCGGCCCGCGCTGAACCCACCAGGATCAAGGTCGGCGGCGAGTTCAACTCCGCCAGAGTTTGTTTCCGCGGCGCCTTTTGATACGTAATGACGTCGTCCCCCAGGTTGGCCAGGAGGCTTTGGCGCAGGTTGAAGTTCGGGTCCCGGTCCTTGCCGGCATTGTCGATGACCAGTTTCACCACGCCGGCCGCTTCCGGGCTGGCATCGGTCAGACTGCTCTCAAGGGTGGCCCAGGCTTTCGGCAAATCCAGGCGCAACCGCGTGAACTTGACGGCGTCTGCCGGCACGAACGCCGGCGGGTTCGCGTCCTTGGGCTCAAAGGAGATCATCTTGAAGAGCCCGCGGCGATTTGATTCGGGCACGTTCAGGTTAAAACCCACCAGGACGCCGTCTCCAGTGTCCTTCACATTGAAACTCGCCGCTTGCAGGCCATTCAAGCCGACGGCCTGCAGAATCTTGTCTGGGCGCAAGCCGCCTCCGCCCTCACCGTCTCCGCCGCGGCCGAGGCTCCTGGCCACCACTCCAATAATGGTCTTGGTATTCACCCAGCCATACATCTGCGAATCGCGAAAGAGGGCGCTGTGGTTGGCCGAGAAGACAGCGTGGTCGGCGAGGGAGGAGGCGCCTGTGCCAGCCTGGTTGACCAAAACTTTCTCGATATCCTTGGCTGAGGTCCCCACCACCAGCAAGGAGTCGGACTGGCCGACCAGCAGCTCGAACCCTTTGCCGGGGCGATCCGGCTTGGGCTGTTCCAAACCTTCGTTGGCGTCGTTGGCATCCGGGAAGGCTTTGCTCAGGGTCTTCTTGATGTCGTCGGGCTTGAAGATCAACGTCGTGAATTCCACATCACGAATCTTTTCCACCCGCACCTGTTTGCCGCTGTCAACCCACTTGGTCTTGAGCGTGGCCAGGTTGCTTTTGAGCACGCCACTTTTGTCCCGCGCGTCCATCAGCATCAGCACACCGGGCGGGCCCGGATTGTTGCCCTCCCAATCCTTGGGCGTGAGGGCGAGAGTCAGTTGGCCCTGGGCCAAGCCGGCGTAGTCGGCCACCGTGATGCCAAGTTGTTTCTCCAAGGGCGCGATTAAGTCAGACTGTAGTTTGCCGACCAACTTGTCCTTAAATGCCTTCAGGGACGGATCCTCCAAAAGCCGGCTGGAGGGCGATTGCTGCCATACCGCCTTGGACTTCGCGTAATCCGGCACCGTCACGACCAACACCGTGTCGGTGGGAAGAAGTTTTTCCGGCGGCAGCACCGCCGCCGGCGCGGCGAGGATCAAGCCAAACCAGGAGAACGCGAGGGAAGCGAACAAGATGCGGCGAGGTTTCATAAAATTATTTGTAAATCGAACAGGCGGAATAGGGGCAGCCCCCGCCTTTGGCACAGGATTGTTCTTGTTCTAGGGCCGCGTTGCCGCGGGCAGCGCGCACCATTCGAGCATCCGACAATACTTCGAGACCCGCCCAACCCCGTGCCACCGGGCCAACCACAGCAAGTTCGAAGCCGGGTGGCAAGCCAGGATTCGCAAACGGCTGTCCAGGCACGACGGGTCACTTGCCGGTTGCCTCCGCCTGCTTGAGCCGGCTGGGAGGCTCCAGGTATCGGTACGGATTGCTCGGATTGTCCGTGTCGTACGCGTAGGCGTCGCGATGGCGCAGGAAATACTTCACGTTCTCAACCGGGATGGCGAAGCCCAGGCCTTCCCCGAACACCTTCATGTTGGTGACTCCAGTCACCTCACCACGCAGGTTGAACAACGGCCCGCCGCTGTTGCCCGGGTTGATCTGCGCGGTGGTCTGGATGTAAAGCTCCCCTTGAAATTGTCGGGTCTTCGTGCTGACAATTCCTTCGGTCACGGTGCGTTCCAGGCCCAGCGGGCTTCCGACCGCAAACACGCGTTCCCCTACCGCCAAGGCGTCCGATTCACCCAACGGGACCCAGCCAAACTTGGGCGCGTCTTTGTCCTCCACGCGCAAGAGCGACAGGTCCTGGAATTTGTTCATCGCCACGATCCGGACTTGTTTATAGACCCTGCGTTCCAGCTGCCCGTTGCGTTGATGATAAACCTCGATCCCAATCTGGGTCTCCCCTTCAATCACATGGAAGTTTGTAATCAAATAGCCCTCCTCGTTCAGGAAAAAGCCTGACCCCAACCCGCCCGGAGTTCGAACCTGCACGACCGCTTCTCCCAATTGCGCCACCAGTTCGCGCACAGCTTTTTCTGTCGTCCCCGGACGCGCCGCTCGATACAGATCACCTTCCTCGGGCTTCTCCGCTGCCGGGGCCGTGGAGGGTCGGCTCGCCACTCCCGGCTTGTGCTTGCCCTTGGCGCCTGGATTCGCCACGACGTCTCCTTCTCCTTCCCTGAAAACCTTAACGACTTGGGACCGCGGGATGGAAAGCACCGTGTAACCCAGATCCACCACCACCGTATCCCGCTTCTCCGCCAGGATCCGCCCCGTCACCGAAGCATCGTCCTTAAGCGCAATCACCTCGGCACGAACAGCAGCCACGGCCAGAAACGGCACCAACAGAACGGCAATGCGTACAAACATGGGCGGAAGTTAACCAGCGTCCCCGCATATGACAAGACATCGCAGGGGAAATTTCCTGGTTGCTGGTTCCTCGTTGCTAGCTGCCGGTTGCGGGTTGCTGCGGGTCGCTGGCGGCAGGTTTTGAGCCATCGATCGGTCCTGCCGTCGTATCGCGCGGCCGGATGAACAACACCAACAGGATGGCGACCAGCGCGAAGCTGGCGAAGACGCCAAACACGATCGGCAAAGGCACCTTGTGATCGCGCAGCGCGCCAAACCCCCAATCGGCGAACCCCCCGCAGCTAATCCCGCAAAGATTCATCATGCCATAGCCGGTCGCCCGCAGCTCGGGACGCACAATTTGGCACAGAATCGGCATGTTATTCGTATCAAAAACGCCCCAGCCCAAACCGAACAAAAAGAGAAACACGATCGCCATCTGCAACGAGAGGGCGTTGCCCACGCCAAACAAGGCGGGGATGAGCAGAGATACCCCCAGCAGGCTGATCAGGATTCGGCCCCGATTAGAACGGCGCATCCAGCGGTCCGCCAGCCAGCCCCCCAGGGCGGCGCCGAAGAGGGACCCGCTGCTCACGTACAAGGTCGCTGACACACCGGCTTGGCCCTGGCCGATGTTAAATTCCTGCTTCAAAATGGCAGGCATCCAATCCCGCACCACCCAGCCTGGCAGCCCCGGCAGAGTGAAATAAAGGAGCAACAGCAAAAAGGAACCGTTGCGCAGAAGCTCCCCAAGAGCGATTCCAGGTGAAGGTCGGGCGGGAATCTCCCGAGTAATCTCCCGAGGGGCCTGCCGTGGTGGTCTGGGCAAAAGCACCAGCAGTGGCAACGCATAGACAGCCCCCACCAACCCCGCTGCGCCAAACGCGAAGCGCCATCCCAGGTGCGGGTCATCCGCCACATGGCCACTGAAGCCCCCAATGATCACTCCGGTGTAAATTGCCATTTGATGAATCCCTACAGCCCGCGAGCGCGTCTGGCCCACGTGAAAATCGGCGATTAAAGCCAGGGCGGCGGGAAAATAGCACGCTTCACTGATTCCCATGAGCGCTCGAGTGAGTTTGAGTTGATCGAAGGTATGGGCATGGCCGGTGGCCCACGTCACCAGCGACCACACCAACAGGCTCGCCCCAATCACATGCCGGCGGCTGAATCGGTCCGCGATGTAGCCGCCCAGCGGACTCAGACCGGCATAAACCCACTTGAAGAGCGCCGGCAAATAACCCCAGTTCGCCTCGGAACCGATGGTGGGCACATCGGCCATCACAGAAAACTTCATCGCCGCCAGCATCTGCCGATCCAGATAGTTCAGCAGCGCCACCGGCCAAAGCAAGCCCACCACCAGCCAGGCCATGCGCAGCACCGACGCGCGCCCTTCCATGTGCGACTCGTCATTCATGCAGGGGAGAGGGAGTAGTTATTTCCGCTTTCCGCTTTCCGCTTTTCATTCCCTTGCCTTGGTGTCGATGAGGATGGTGACTGGTCCATCGTTCACCAGGGCTACTTTCATATCCGCCCCGAATTCGCCCGCTTGCACCGGCTTTCCGAAATCGTTCGTCAACTGGCGCAGAAACGTTTCATAGAGCGGGATGGCGATCTCCGGGCGAGCCGCGCGACTGTAAGAAGGGCGATTGCCTTTTTTCGCGCTGGCGAAAAGTGTGAATTGGCTCACGACGAGGATTTCGCCGTTCACTTCCTGGACCGACCGGTTCATCACGCCGGCCTCGTCATTAAAGATGCGCAAATGCGCGATCTTCCCGCTGAGCCAGGCGCAGTCATCTGGAGCATCACTTTCTTCGAAGGCCACCAACAGGAGCAAGCCTGGCCCGATGGCGGATCGGACTTCCCCGGCGATCGTCACGGAAGCGGAAGTGACACGCTGGATGACCGCACGCATTGGGTTGCGCTAGACCGAAACCGGACATTTGCTGCGCGTGCGCACCGGGCTCGCACCGTGGCCAGACCGGGTCCGCGCCCGCTGCAAGGGCCGGCACTGGTTCAGGATGAGAATTTCCAGGAGCAAGCGGGCAGGAACGAACTCAGACGCGGAGCCGGCGGGGCCACTGTTGGTTGGCCTCCCAGAAGGTCTTTTTGAGTTGGATCATGGGATCGTCGGCGGGCGGCTGGGTCCGGCCTTCCACATCGGTCGCCCGGGAGATGATGATGTGTTCCCCGGCCTCAGGCTTCAACCAGTCGCAACTCCAGAAGGTCCAGCAGAACTTGGAACGATTCCGCGAATCGAGCGTGACCTTTTCCCAGGGGCGATCGTCGATCTTCAATTCCACGCGGGCCAAGGGCGTGCCATCGCTCCAGGCGGCGCCGACGATCTGCACGCGTCCATCCTTCCAACGCAGGACGCGGGCCGGGATCGATTTAATGAGCATCGGGCCGATGCTGGTTTCGCGCCAGAGGGTTTTGTCGCCGCGTTCCTCGGAGCGCAAGGTGACATATTCGCGGGCCATAAACTTGCTCATGATCCGTCGATCGAGGACCTCAATGCGACTGAGCCATTTTACCCAAGCGATGCCAAACCAGCCGGGCACCACCAGGCGCAGGGGCGCTCCATGAGCAGTATCCAAAGGTTGACCATTGAGCTCGTAACAGAGCAGCAGATCATCGCGGAACGCGTCGGTGATATGCAGGCCGCGCGAAAAATTGGCGGTATACTCGTTCTTGCGCAGTTCGTCCTTGGCGGTGTCCGCTCCGAAGAAGGCCACTTCGATCCCGCGTTTGTAAGGCTCGCATTCCTGCAACAAGGAGGCCAGGGGTGTGCCGGTCCATTTCACGTTGCCGATGGCGCCCATGAAACCGGCGCTGGCGTTGTTGCCGGAGCACTCCAAGGTTGCGGTGATCGTCTTGCGCCGGCGCTGCCGCAGCTCATCCAGGGTATACCGGCGGGGTTTACGGACCAAGCCACCGACCTCGAGTTTCCAGGTGCTCAGATCGATCTTCGGCACCCCATAGTGCTGCACCTTGTAAAGCTGCTCCGTGGAAGTGATCCAACTCTTGAGTTGCTCCCACTGAATGCCGTTGGTTCCCGATTGTTTGTCCAGGAATGGGATTAATTCGGCGTCCGCATCGTTCGCCGCCGTCTGCCCAAAACCCCAGAGCGGATGGTCCGTCAGCGTCAAGGCTGCCGCCGCCAGGCTGCCTTGCAACATTTCGCGCCGGTTGATCCGGGGGGTCATGGGGCAAGTCTGTCGGCGTTCAGGATGACATGTCAACACTGCGCAACGCCTAAGCCCCGAGAGCGGCGCGCGTGCGTTTGACCAAGCCGCTCTCGGCATCGCCGGAGCCTTTCAAGTTGAACACGCTGGCGGCCAGGAACCGGTCCCGCCAGGGCGGCGTCAGGTGATGAAAATCCTCCAGCACCGCCGAGCTGAACTTATAATCATGCGAATCGCGGCCTTTCAGGAAGATCAACCGGCGCGCCGCCTGGGCCAACGGTCTGGGATCGGGATGATGCTGCAGGTAAGTCAGAATCTTTCGGGCCGCTTGCAGTTTATCCTGGCTGACTTCCGCGAAGATTTCCTGCACCGGGTCGGCGGCGGTTTCTTTCGGTTCCAGCGGTTGGAGTTGATCGATGCGGATGCCCTTGTCTTTGCTCTCGCCGCGGAAGAGGGGCAGAAACGATGCCGCCTGCAGGAGCAGCAATTTGCGGGTCTCTTCGTCCCGCGCGTGTTGCCAGGCGTAATGGACCGCGTTGGTAAAGGTACTGGCGTGCAGCGACAAGATTCCGGGAGCCTGCATGAGCAACTCGCCGGCGCTGTTGTAAATGCCGTCGAAGATCGAGGGCGGGGCGACGCCGCGGTTGAGCAACTGCACCGTCAGGCGGCCGAGGTCCGCTGCCGAGCCCTGCCGGACCGCCTGCAGCAGTTCGAGGCTGGCGCCCGGGTCCGGCTTGCCCTGCAACCAATGGTCCTGGATCGCTTTGGCATTTTCCAGATTCCCTCGGAAAGGCCGGTCGGCCGGCAGATCGAGTTTGGCCGGGTTGCCCTTGTCCCGATCGCGATCCCGATCCAGCACCGCGTAGGCGAGCGAACGCAGCACCGGTTCGGCGTGATGCCATCCGATCGTCTCGAGAGTCCGGAAACTGTTGGCGATGTAAATCGCCTTGTGCCCGATCTCACGAAAGTCCCGCACCCCATAACGGCAAAACAACTCGAAGATCTCATGCGCGCCGGCCGTGCGCGCCAACCCGACCACCGCCACATCCGCCCCGGCTTCATCCCAGTTGTCCATCGCGGTCAGGAAGGCTTCCTTGGCCCGGTGACTGGGCGGAACCGCCGCCTCATCGACCGGACCAAGCGTCCAATCGCCCTCCCTCACATCCGCTGCTTGTGAACTCTTGAATTGGTCGATGGCCCAAAAGATGGGAAGCCAGCGATCGCCGTCCGGGGAAGAAAGGCTGGCCAAATGAGCAGAATTAACCACGAGCACCGCGTGGAACTTGAATCCGACCGGACGCGGCTGGATATTGCGCACGCCCGCCAACAACAGAGCGGCCAGCAATTCGCGATAGGTGAGTCCGTTCTTCAAACGGGCCGCCACTTCCTCCAGCACCCGGTCGCGGGGAGTCTCCTCCAAAAGACGCACTAGCGGTTCAATCTCCGGATGCAATTGCACCGCGCGCGGCGGGAGAGCCGCCTCGGCCGCAGACACCGGTCTGAGCTGAGCGAGAAAACCGAGATCCCCAAGGCCGGCGACGGCGCCGGCACCCAGGGCCGACTTCAGGAACGAGCGGCGAGGCAGCATGGCGTTCAGTAAGGTTAAGGGTTCAGGTGGAAAGCGGGACGACCAATCGATGCATGACCTTCTCTAGCGCCAAAGGGTCGCCAAAGGGAGCCTCATTTCCTCATTTCTTTTCCACGGGTTTGCCGGCTTTCTCCCAAGCGCGGAAACCCGGCTCAAGATTCACCATCTGCTTGAATTCACTTTTCTCCATCAGAGCACAGGCCTTGGCACTGCGAACCCCAGCCGCGCAATGCACCAGGTAGGTCTTGTTTTTGTCCAACTCCGCCAGCTTCTTGGCGAACTCCGCCGAGTTGTAATCAAGATTAATCGCCCCGGGAATGTGGCCGCGTTCAAACTCCGACGCGGTGCGCACGTCCAGGATGATGTTGTTCCGGTCAGCCCTGAGTTTGTCGAACTCTTCCACTCCAACGTTGCGAATGACTTTCGGGGCTTCGGGCTTGGGCTCCGCCGCCCCAACCCCAAGCACGGCCAGAACCAGACCGAACCACACGACGAAAAGACGCGGTTTCATAGGAACGAAAGCAATTCGGTTTTCAGTCGAAGTGTGCCTTATCCAGGACAAAATGGGAAAGGAAAAGCGGCAGTTCTTCCTAGCCGCGGCGAAGCGGATTCGAGCGGCAAGCGCCTGCCCACACCCCAGTTGGGGCACGAACGCAAAAACACCCCCGCCCGCGCTGGGCTCGAATCCGCGAAGTCGGGCTAGGTTCGCTCTCTCCGTAGCTTGCCGTTCCGCGGCAGCTGTCGTGTCGCGTTATTTAAGAAGGACTTCGCCGATCTGAACGGCGTTCAGCGCAGCGCCCTTGAGCAACTGATCCCCGGCCACCCAAAAGCAGAGCCCATTCTCCAAGGCGCAGTCCTGGCGCAAGCGGCCGACGGCGCAGTTGTCTTGCTCGGCCGCGAACAGAGGCATGGGATAGCCGCTGGTTTCCGGCTCGTCGATCACATCCAGGCCGGGCGCTTTCCGCAACACCTCGCGGGCTTGAACAACCGTCACGGGCTTCTCGAACTCCGCACTAATGGCCACGGAATGGGCGCGATAGACCGGGACACGCACGCAGGTCACGCTGGCTCGAAAAGCGGGATGATGCATGATCTTGCGCCCTTCATTCTGCATCTTCATCTCTTCCTTGGTATAGCCGGAGGGCAGGAACGAATCGACTTGAGGCAACACATTGAAGGCAATCTGATGCGGGTAAACTTCCTTCGTGACGGGTTGACCGTTCACGACCTGGCCGGCCTGGCGTCTGAGTTCTTCAATCGCTTGCGCCCCGGTGCCTGAGACCGCCTGGTAACTGGACGCAAACACCCGGGTCACGCCGAACGCCTGGTGCAACGGGTATAAGGCCATGAGCGCGACGATCGTTGTGCAGTTGGGATTGGCGATAATGCCGCGGTGCTTCTTGACGTCCCCAGCGTTAATTTCCGGCACGACCAAAGGAACCGCGTCGTCCATCCGGAACGCGCTGGAATTGTCCACGACAACACAGCCGGCTCGGGCCGCCACGGGCGCAAACTCGCGCGAAACACTCCCGCCCGCGCTAAACAAGGCCAAGTCAACCCCGGAAAAGCTGTCTTTCGTCAGTTCCTGAATCGGCACCTCCTCGCCGCGGAACCGGGCTTTCTTGCCGGCGGACCGGGCCGAAGCGAGCAGCGTCAGCCGGGAGACGGGGAACTGGCGCTTTTCCAGCGTCCGGATCATCTCGACACCCACGGCGCCAGTGGCGCCAACGACAGCAACGTGCGGATTATGGTTCATAACGGGCTACCGATACAAAGGGGGTGTATTGTAGGGGCTGGGAGCGAAAGCTCAATGAGGAAAATAACATGCATAACATGCGTGAAGGCGCCGGGCGCACATTGGGACCATGAACCTACTCCCTCTCCCCTCGACGGCCTCAACAGGGTGAGGGTCAGGTTCATGGAGAGCCGGGACCTCCGAATTTCGGACGTGAATTGGGGCCATGAACCCAAATCTAACGTAGCAGCCGAGGTAACGAGGTACACCCTGAGCCTGTCGAATGGGCTCTGATCTCTTTCCCGACGAACGCGCCCGGATAGAGTGAGCCCCTTCGACAAGCTCAGGGCAGGCTTCCTTACGTCGGCTGCGACGAGACAGGAAAGGTTCATGGAGAGATCGGGCTCAAGCAAATGTCTCTTGGCGCGCCGGGCCTTTCACGATTGAATGACCGCGTTCATGAACATTGAAGTTAAAGCGCTGATCAAGCTGTCGCATGAGCTCGGGCGCGAAGACCGGCACCTGGCGATTCTCGCCGAGGGCAACACTTCGGCCAAACTCAATAGCGACCAATTCCTCATCAAAGCCAGCGGCTGTTGTCTGGGCACACTGACGGAGAATGAGGTGACCATTTGCGATACGGCCAAGATCCTGTCCATCCTCGAGAAACGTCAAGTCAGCGATGGGGAACTGGAGGAGATGCTCCTGGACGCGCGGGTAGGCGGGCGCGGAAAGAAGCCCAGCGTGGAAGCGATGTTCCATGCCTGGCTGCTGACGTTGCGGGACGTTCAATTCGTGGGACACTGCCACCCCGTCTCCACCAATCAAGTGTTGTGCTCGCCGCGGGCGCGGGATTTCGCCGAGCGGCGCCTCTTTCCGGATGAAGTGGTGTGTTGCGGAGCGCAGTCGGTCTTTATTCCGTATTCGGATCCGGGCTTGCCCTTGGCGCGCGAAATTGCCGAACGAACACGGGCCTTCATCGAAAAGGAAGGCCAGGTGCCGCGCCTGATTTTGCTGCAGAATCATGGGATCATTGCCTTGGGTTCCACGCCGGAATCGGTGCTGGCCTGTACGTTGATGGCGGCCAAGGCGGCGTCGGTGTTTATGGGGGCCACGGCCATGGGCGGCCCCAACTTTATGCCTCCGCAGCACGTCGATCGCATCGCGGCCCGGCCTGATGAAGCCCATCGGCAAAAGTAGACAGAGATTTAGTCGCCCTGCGGGCTCCCTGCGGATGATTGTCCTGCTTCCTCGACCCCGTCCGAGGCGCCCAACAACGCCGCCCTAACCCTCATGAGCCGCCATTACCTTGCCTGCGATTTGGGCGCCGAAAGCGGGCGGCTCATGCTGGGCACACTCAGCGGCGACCGGTTACGTCTGGAGGAACTGCATCGCTTCTCCAATAACCCCCTTCAGTCCGGCTCATCGCTGCATTGGGACATTCCTCATTTGCTTACTGAGTTGAAGGCGGGGTTGCGGCAGGCGGCTGCCCGGCGCCTGCCCTGGGCGGGCATCAGCACCGATTCCTGGGGCGTGGACTACGTGCTACTGGACAAAAACAACGAGATCCTGGCGCCGACGTTCCATTATCGCGATCCGCGCGCCGCTCAAGGGGTGACCCGAGTGAACCAAGCGATGGATTGGCCCACCGTGTTTCTGGAAACGGGGATCCAATTCATGCCGCTCAATACGATCTATCAATTGGCAGCAGAGACGCCCCAACGGCTCAAGCAGGCCGCGCAGATCCTGATGATCGCCGATGCCTTTAACTTCTTGCTCAGCGGAGTCGCACGCATCGAAGAATCCAACGCCAGCACCACCCAACTCTACAATCCTCGCACCCGGACGTGGTCTGCGAAACTGCTTTCGGCCCTGGGTCTGAGCGAACATTTATTCCCCGCCATCGTTTCTTCAGGGACATGCTTGGGGCCACTCCGGCCGGCTCTGGCCACCGAGCTGGGCTTGGGCGAGATCCAGGTGATTGCCGGCTGTTCGCACGACACCGCGGCAGCCGTGGCAGCCGTGCCGGCAGAAGCAAGCTCGAACGACCGCACCGATCCGTTGGATGCTCCGAGCTGGGCTTATCTCAGCTCCGGGACGTGGTCGCTGATGGGCGTTGAACTGCTGGCCCCTTTAATCAACGACCGTTGTCGCGAATTGAATTTCACGAACGAAATCGGGTACGGCGGCACCGTTCGCTTGCTCAAAAACATCAGCGGGCTGTGGTTAGTTCAGGAATGCCGCCGGCACTGGGCCCAGACCGGCCACGCCTATGAGTACAGCACTCTGACCGAACTGGCGGCGCAGGCCCCTGCCTTCCGTTCGTTGGTGAACCCGGCCGATCCACGGTTCACTGCTCCAGGGCGGATGCCCGAACGCATCGCCGCGTTTTGTCAGGAGACCGACCAACCCATCCCCGCCGACCCGGGCGCGTTCATCCGCTGCATCCTGGAGAGCCTGGCGTTGCTTTATCGCCTGACTTTGGAACAGATCCAATCCTTGACCGGAGGGCGACTCGAGCGACTTCACATCGTCGGCGGCGGAAGCAAAAACAAATTGTTGAACCAATTCACGGCGAACGCGCTGGATTTGCCTGTGTTCGCCGGTCCGGCCGAAGCCACCGCTGCCGGCAATGTCCTGGTCCAGGCCCTGGCGCTGGGACATCTGTCGAGCCTCGATCAGGCCAGACAGGTCGTGCGCCGGAGTTCGGAGATTCTGCATGTTTGCCCTCAGCCCGGTGCGAACTGGGACCAGCAACACGCCCGCTTCGCCCAACTGCTGAAAAGCGGATGACCGCGGATGGGGTTCCCGGTTCAGGGTTCAGGGTTCGGGGTTCACGGTTCATTGCTCGAGGAACCAGGAACCCTGAACCGGGAACCGGGAACCCCATCGGCGCGCTGATCTAGAATGCGTTGGGCGGCTTGGCGGACGGCCTGGATGAGTTCGGGCGGTTCGATGACGGTGGCGCTGCCGCCCCAACCCAGGATCCATCTTTGGATTTCTCCCAGGCTCGAAAGCTGCAGACGCATCTGGACGCTGCCGTCCTTCTGTTCGTGCAATTGTTGAGAGGGATGCCAGCGCTTTTCGCGGACATAATCCGCGGCCAGCGCATCGAACCGCAGGACGACTTTGAACTCGCCGCGTCCGGAATGGACACCGAAGCTGTCGCGCAAGATTTTCTCGACAGAAAACTTGGGCGGCCTGGGGAAGGTAACGCCGGTGAATTGAACCGACTGGACCCGCGAAGGGACGAAGGTGCGCAAGTCCTGACGAAGGTGATCGAAGGCGAAAAGGAACCATTCCCCGTTGATATTGGCCAGATGATACGGGTCAATGCGGCGCGTTTCGACGGTCTGGCTGGCGGGTTTGCGATAACCGATCTCGATCTGGCGATGGGCGGCGGTGGCCTTGGCGAGCCGATCGAATGACTCCAGATTCAGGACCGGTTCGACACTCATGCGAAAGGAGATGCTTTGATCCCAATCGGCCAGGTTAAGCGAGATGGTGTCCGGAAGAGATTGTTCCATCTTCTTGAAGGCGCTCAGCAGCGGCTTTTCGAAGGTGGTTCCGCGATACTGTTGCAGCGCCTTTTCGGCGACCAGCAGCGCGAACAATTCGCCTTCGGTGATTTGCAGGGTGGGAAACGCGCCGACCTCCTGGGTATAATGATAACCGAACCGGCGCGAGTCGTAGGCGATGGGCAATTCCAGGCGATCCCGCATGAACTCCACATCGCGCTGGATGGTTTTGGGCACCACCTCAATTTCGGCGGCCAGGGTGCTGGCGTTGGGAAATTTCCCGGAAACGATGGCCTGATGGATGCGCAACATGCGCTCCAACGGAGGGCGCGTGCCCTTGGTTTTGGTCTTGGCAGTCCGGCGCGAAGACATGCTTCCGAACGGCCCCGCGGTGGCAGGCCCGGCCAGCCGCCCGGGAGGCGGCTTAAGATCCCTTCTCGAGCTTGGCGAGGAGTTCCTCGTTGGCTTTGTGCTTCTTGAGGGCGGCGATGAGGGTCTCCATCGCCTCCACCGGGTTCAAATCCACCATCATGCGGCGAAGCTTGCGCACCGCTTCGATATGATGTTTAGGAAACAGCTTTTCCTCTTTGCGCGTGCCGCTCTTAGGAATGTCGATGGCCGGGAACAGCCGGCGATCGGACAACTTGCGATCGAGCACCAATTCCATATTTCCTGTGCCTTTGAACTCCTGGAAGATGAGTTCGTCCATGCGCGACCCGGTATCGACGAGCGCCGTGGCAAGGATGGTCAGCGAACCGCCATTTTCGATCTTGCGAGCGGCGGCAAACATCTTGCGGGGGATCTCGAGGGCACGCGCATCCACACCGCCAGTCATGGTGCGGCCCGAGCCGCCATGCACACTATTGTAGGCGCGCGCCACGCGGGTCAGTGAATCCAGCAACACAAAGACATCCCGCCCCGCTTCCACCATGCGGCGGCATCGTTCGATCATGAACCGGCTCAGGCGCACATGCGTCTCGAGATCCTGATCGTTGGAGGAAGCCACGACTTCGGCCTTCACGGACCGCTGAAAATCGGTGACTTCTTCCGGCCGCTCATCGATGAGCAGAACCAGGACGTGCACTTCGGGATGATTGGTGGTGACGGCGTTGGCGATTTGTTTGAGGATGGTGGTTTTACCAGTGCGCGGCGGAGCGACAATGATGCCGCGGGTGCCTTTGCCGACTGGGGTGACCAAGTCGATAATACGGGTCTCGATGAGGTCGGGGCTTGTTTCCAGTCGAAACTTGTCGATCGGATCGATGGTCGTGAGGTTTTCAAACCGGACCGATTTGGTGTAATCGGTAAAGGCCATGTTGTTCACCGACTCGACAGTTTTCAGCTGAGGGCTATTGCCGCGATGAGGCGGCTGCAGGTGGCCGGCGACATGGCAGCCCTCCCGAAGGAAATTCTTCTTAATCGTGTCTGGCGTGACAAAGATGTCCGAAGGTTTGGGTTGATAATGGTTTTCGGCGGACCGGAGAAACCCAAATCCCTTTTCAGAGATCTCGAGATATCCGGACCCCGCTTCGGCTGTGCCTCCGTGCGCGTGACTTTGCGCGTGACTGTGCGCGTTGCTCATATTTCTGTTGTAGTGCCGTTGAAGGACATTTTGGAAAACCACCCAGGAAAGGCGATTGAACTTTGAATCTTCTGAAAAACCCCTGTCTTGAAGTTTTGCTATCCTTCGCAAACAGGCGGCTGAACCTTCAACGCGTGTCAATTAACTGTAATCCGGACCTGAACGCAATACTTTATTTTCGGTTCAGGGTTCGGGGTTTAGGGTTCCCGGTTCCCCGTTCAGGGTTTGCTTCGCGCAAGAATTCCCTCGCCCTGAAAGGGCATCGGCTTGCCTTTCAGGGCGCAGGCGATCGTTTTGGGTTCGGCCTACCGAGGGCGCTGCCATGATGGATGGATGGATCCGCCCTTCAGGCGGATGATACGCTGCGCCCTCCGCACTTTGGAGGCGCGGCAAGCGCTTGATGCCAAGCGCCTCGCATCGTCGGCGATCTACCGGAACAAGATAGGAGAACCCTAAACCCCGAACCCTAAACCCCGAACCCTGAACCCTGAACCCTGAACCGGGCACCCTGAACCGGGAACCGGGAACCGGGAACCGGGAACCGGGAACCACTAAGGCGACCGTAGTCGGTAAAACCGGCCGGCGACCTGCCCATCCGCGATGCCCACGACCACCACGTTTTGGCCATTCTGCACGGAGGGATTCATCGGCACATCCGACCAATCGGCCGGGTTGAGACCAATCCGATCCGCCACTTGGACTTTGAAGCCGGAGTCGGCCGGCCACGTGAGCTGAAGCAGGTTGTTGACGCGCGTCATGGTCAGCGACGGCACGCCGACGACGCGAGTCGTAATCGTCGCGGAATTGTTGGCGGTATTGGGATCCATCTGGTTGGCGGCCACCTCGATCGAACTGGAATGCGTCCCTGGGCTGAGGGCCTGGGCCGCCAGAGTCAGACTGGCGTTGCCGCCGCTGGGCAGCGTGCCGACGTTCCAGATAAACGTTTTGCCCACCTGCCGCCAGGTGCCAGCAGAAGTGCTGGCTGCCACAAAGGAGAGTCCCGCCGGCATCTGTTGAACCAAGCCCACGCTGGTGGCGTCGCCGGGGCCGGTGTTCCGCACCTGGATGCTATGCACTACGTTGGCCCCTGCCACCACCGGGGCCGTGCTGGAGGAGTCCACCACAACGCCCACGTCAGCCAAGGCGGCCGCGGCTGTAGGCACAACCGGGTCCGACGTTTGGATGGTCACACTCCAACCTTTGATGGACCCGACGTCCAGGGTGTTGTCATCGACTACGTAAAGGGACCAGATCCCGTTGGGCGTTGCGCCAATGAAGACGGACAAGTCGGTATTGGTATAGGGCATGGCGGGCGCCGGCGGCGGGAAGGCGTCGGAGGTTCCCAAACCTGCGTAATTGGCGGGCCGATAGGTGCCAGGGGTGATGCGGGCGGTGGCCGGCAACACGGTTGCCGCCGTGCTATCGAAAGTGATCGTCACGTTGCTCAACGGATTGGGGTTGGCCGAAGTCCCTCCGGCATCGGACATGAGCACGGCTTTTTCGCCTGCGGGTGAAACGAGCATCATATCAATATCCGCGGGAAAACCGTGGCTGAGATTGGTGACGGTAACGCTAACCTTGGTGATGGTGCCGCCCATGTTGCGGACGTTCACACTGGCCGGGTACGGCGAGGCGGGGGAGTTGTCGAGGATCGTGATCTGGTTGGTGTCCCCGAAGTTGCGAGAAGCCACCCCGCCAATGGTAAAGGCGAAGGCGGCGGAACCGTTGGTCAAGCCGGCGTCGGTGAGGAGCAAGGTGGCCACGAGACGGTCCCCGGCATTGCCGCTGGCCGTGAAGGTGAAATCCCGGCCCACAGGTGCGCCGCTGGCCTCGAGGACTCCGTAGACTTGAGGAGCGCTCGGAGAGTTGACCCCATTCCCTGGCAGCAGCGTCCCGATCAGGTTGACCGTGTTTCCGCTGCCGACATTGCGCAGCTGGAACCGCATCGTGACGGTTTCGTTAGGGTCGATGATATTATTATTGGTGAGGCTTTCCGAGATCAGCGTGGCTCCGGCGGGAATAATCTGGCTGGTGTCATCATCGATAATATTGACCGTGGCGTTGGTGAGGCTGCCGAGGCTGGCCCCACCGGTGGGTTCACCGATGCGCACATCGAAGCTTTCTGGCAGTTCGAACAACAAATCATCGATGATCGGGATATTGATGTCCTTGGCGCTCTCGCCGTCCGCGAACGCCAGCACGTTGTTCAACGCCAGATAATCGGATCCGGCGAACGCCGTGTTATCGACCGTGCGGTAACGAACCGAAACCACGCCGGTGGTGCCGTTGGTGCGGAGGACTGTGACCACGACGTTGGTGGAGGATTCAATGACCTGGTAGGTGGACGAACTGAGGACGAACTGGCCGGCCGCAAAGTCATTTTCCCGGATCAAGAGCGTGGCGTTGGCAATGCCCAGCGCATTGGAACCGCTAGGGTTGCTCAAGGTCAACAGCACGGTCTCATTCAACTCCACCACTGTGTCGTTGATGATCCGCACGTGGAAAGTTTTGGCGGTCTCTCCAGGTAGGAACGTAATGGTGCCGTTGGTCGAGAAGTAGTCAGACCCGGCGGTGGCCGTTCCGTCGCTGGTCGTGAAGTTCACGCTGGCGGGCAGGTTGGTTCCGCCCAAGCGGGTGACGAGGATGGGGGCCAGACCGCTGGCCACATTCTCCCCGACGTCATAGTTGGCGATGGCGAATCCAATCGATCCCTCGTCGTCAAGGATGACCAGGTTGGCGACGGGTTGCGGGCCATTGGTGGCGCCTCCAGTGAAAGTGCTGTCGATAAGCTCGAGGCCCAGGAAATGATCGCCACCGACCACTGAGTTATCGATGATCGGAACCAGGAAACTGAAGCGGGTCTCCCCTTCGGCGAAGGTGGCGGTGCCCGCGGTTGCCTGATAATGCACGCCCGCCAACGCGGTGGCATCGAGCGTTCGGTAATTCACGCTCACAGCCCCGGCGGTCCCAAAGCGCCGGCGCACGGTTATGACGGCGTTCGTCTCGTTCTCGCGCACCAGGAACTCGCGGCGGATAAACTCCAAACCGCCCGAACCGGAAATGGCGCCGCCATGAATTCGGGCGATGTACTGGCGGGGCCGATCGTCAAAAGCGGTGAAGCCGCCGCTGAGAACGATCTTGCGGTCCGGCTGAAGGACCAAAGCGGCCACGAAGCTGTTGGCCCCGTTGCCGAAGTTGATCGTGGGATCGGTTGAACCGTCCTCGAGCAAGCGGGTCAAGCGGTTGCGGGTTACGCCGTTGAAGGTGCGGAAATCGCCAGCCACGAGCAGCTTGCCGTCGACTTGCTGGGCCAGAGTAAAGACCGCTTCATCGGCCCCGACCAGCGGTGTATTGAGAAAGCCGGCGTCCAAGGACGAATCATGATTGAAGCGGGCTAGATAATTTCTCGGCATCCCACCTGCATTCCGGAAGGAACCGCCGATGACGATCTTTCGGTCCGGCTGCACCAGGATGGAACGAACGGCTCCATCGATACCCGTGGGGCTGAAGGTCAGATCCAAGGAGCCATTTCGATTCAGCCGGGCCAAGTGCGGCCGCGGCGTGCCATTCACGGCCGTAAACTCTCCGCCGATCAACACTTTGCCATCGCTTTGGAGAGCCACTGCATAAACGGTATCGTTCGGTCCGCCGGCCGCGTTGAAGGAGAGGTCAATGGTGCCGTTGGTGTTGAGGCGCACGATGCCCGGTCGGACCACGCTGTTGAACGTACTGAAGGCGCCGCCGATCAGGACTCGATCGTCTGGTTGCTGGACCAGGGCGTAAATGGGGTTGTTGGCGCCCGAACCGATGGTGAAGAAGGAATCAACGGTGCCGTCGGAGTTGATCCGCGCGATGTTCCCGCGATTTGTTCCATTATATTGCGTGAAGCTGCCTGCGAGCAGGATCTTGCTATCCGGCTGAACGATCAAAGTTCGAATCACCCCGTTGGGCCCCGTGCCAGGATCGAAACTGGCGTCCAGCTCGCCGTCGCTTTGCAAACGCGCGATCCGCGTGCGAGTCACGTTGTTCACTTCGGTAAACTCGCCGCCGATCACGAGCTTGCCGTCGACCTGCAATCCGAGAGCATAGATGGGACCGTCGGTGGCCGTATCCGCCCGGAAGGCCGTATCCAGCTCGCCGGCTGGCACATTAAACGACTCGTTGTCCACCAAGGTAAGTGTCACGGGGTTGGGCGATCCCACGGTGGCGTTGACGGCGCCGGACAGCCCCAGCACTAGCGCCTTGTTGCCGTCAGTTTCATTGTCGTCCAGCAGCGTGATGCTAAAGGTCTTGCTCGACTCGCCGGGCAGGAAAGTCAGGGTCCCACCGGTGGGCACGTAATCGCGCCCGGGACTCAACGGGTCTGCTGGCGTCACCGTGTAATTGACGCTCACCGTGCCAGCGATGCCATTGCGGCGCACGACCGTGACGTTCACCGAACCGGCGTTTTCATCGGCTTCCAGGAACGGTTGATTGAACGAGAGCACACCATAGGCGTCGCTGTCCTGAATCTGGTAGGTGGCATTGGTCCGGATCCCCAAAAGCCTTGAGTCGGCCACGGCGCCAATCTTCGGACCGAACAGCCGGACGAGGAAAGTTTCCAGCGGGCTGCTATCGACGATGCCGTCCTGCACTACCGGGACAGTGAAGGATCGGGCGCCGCTGTCGCCGTCTGCCCACTGCAGGGTGCCGCTCTGGGCCACATAGTCCGCAGGTGCGGTGGCTGTGCCGTCGGCGGTGGCGTATTGGACCGAGACGGCACCGACGCTGCCGCCGGAACGCGTCACGGTGAGGGTGGCGAAACCGGCGTCTTCATTGGTCAGGTAGGTGGTGGCGGTGAAATTCAGGCGCCCGGAGGGAAAATCGTTATCGATGATGTTCAAGGTGGCCGTGGCGACCGAGGTGGGAAGCAGGCCGGGCAGTTTGGCGCCGCCTTGGGCGTTGGTCAGCACGAGTTCAATGTTTTCATCGAACTCGACAATATTATCATCGATCAGAGTCACCCGTAACACCTGGCTCGTCACCCCGGAGGCGAAGACCAGCGGTTGGAACACGGGGCGGTAGTCGATGTTCGGAGTCGCCTGCGGTGTGATCGTGCCGCTCCGCGTGAAGGCCTGCACAGAGACAAGGCCGGACGAGCCGTTGGTTCGAAGCACCAGGATCTGCGCGACGAGGGCATTCTCGTTGGTGTAGTAGGTTTCAAGTGCGAAGTTGAAGATGCCGTGATTGACGTCATCATCGGCAATATTGAGTTGGGACGCGGCCCGGCCCAAGGCGCCGCCCAGCGCGATGTACTCGCCCCCCAGCGTGATGAACCCGCCCGGACGAACGAAGCTCAGCCCGACCGTTTCATCGCCTTCCTGCAGGATATCATTGAAGATGGGGATGCGGAAATAGGCCGGCGAAACCTGCCCGACACTAATCGGACCTACGTCGTCGGCATTAGGCGGCGCGAAAATGCCCTGTTTCCATTCGTTGACGCGGTTGGTGACCGTGTAATCGAGGCCGTTGGTCGCCACCCGATCGGAGGCCTCCGCGAAAGCGAGCAAAGCCCCTAGCCGGCCATCGGTACGCTGCAACTGGATCGAAGCCAGATCGGCGTTCTCATTGACATAATATTCGTCAGACTCGAACTCGGCGTTGCCTGGCCCCGGAGTGGCTCCGCCAATCACCCGGGCGATGTTGAACCGGACCTCCTTGTCGGCGCGCGTGAAGACCGTCCACGTATTCCGCAGCGGTGCCTTATAAGAGGGGTTGCCACCGATGTTGGTGAACGAACCGCCCACCATGACGTTGCCGTCGGGCTGGACGGCCAGGGCCGCAGCATAGTTGGGAGGCTCAAAACTGAACGTCCGCACCAGACCTGCGAACTGGTTGTAGCCCGTGTCCAGAAAGCTCGTATCCAGTGTTCCATTCAGACGCAACCGGGCAAAGCCCAGTCGCCGCGTGCCGTTATACTCGGAGAAAGGACCGCCGACGAGCGCCTTGCCATCCGGCTGCAGAGTGATGGCGAGAATCGGGCCGTCCGGGCCGAACCCGCCGCTAAAGCCCGAGTCCAGCGAACCATCGGCATTGAAGCGGGCGATATTCACGCGCCGACGAGCATTGATCTCGGAAAAGGAGCCCCCGACGATGACGGCCCCATCCGCTTGCGCGCCGAGCGCGAACACCGGCCCATTGACTCCGCCGCCGGTTTGGAAGTTCGGATCAATGGAACCGTCCGGGTTGAGTCGCACAATGCCAGCGTGGAACTCATTATTGAAATTCACAAAGTCGCCGGCGACCAGGACCAGATCTCCCACCCCAGGGGCGGGCCACACGCCCACCGCCCAGGCCGTGCCGTCGGCTCCGCTCCCAACATTGAAGCTTAGGTCGAGCGAGCCGTCCGGGTTGAGTCTCGCCAGGCCGCTTCTGGGAAAGTCGTTGAATTCTGTGAAGCTGCCCGCGACCAGCACTTTTCCATCCGCCTGGAGGGCCAGCGCCCAAATCGTTCCATTAGCGCCGTCGCCAGGGTTAAACGTGGGATCGAGCTGGCCATTCGGCAGGAGCCGCGCCACCTTCTTGCGCTCAACGCCGTTGTAGGAATCGAAGGCACCGGTGATGAGAATCTTCCCGAAGTCGACGCTGCTGCTGGGGTAAAGCGCGATCGCACTTACAAATCGATCCACGCCGTCTCCCGGCTGAAAGCCTTGATCGAGGGAACCATCAGGGTTCAACCGCGCGATGCCAGGTCTCAGGACGGCATTGACATGGAGGAAATCTCCTCCCAAGACGGTACGGTTGTCCGGTTGCACTGCCAAAGCGCGGACTAAATTATCGGCCCCAGGCGCGCGATTGAACGGTGGGTCAGAACTAGGCAGGTTATAGACATTCCATTCCCGATCAACGGCCCCCGCAGGTTGGCTGTTGAACATGATCGTAACGTTTGCCACATCGCCGAATGGGTTGACGAACAGCGCGCTGCCCGGCACTTCGAGCAGTTCGAGCACGATATCCTCGTTGAATTCCACCGTCGGGTCGTTGGTGATCACCAGCAGAACGTTCTTGCGACACTCTCGCGTCCCAAACGTCAGCAACGTGTTCGTCGACAGGTAATCGGACCAGTTCGTCTGGGTCAGCAACGCCGGGTCGGTCAGAATCTGCGCCGGCGTCCACGTCCGGAAACCGGCCAGCCCGCCTGGGTCCGGTGCTTCGGCGAAATCAGAGCCGGCTTGAAGGATGTTCGGCTGCCAGATGGTCACAGCCCCGAGCCGTTCCCGCGTGCGCAGCCGCACATCGCCGGAGTCGATGGTGGGTTTTATGATCTGGATGTTAAACACGCGATAGCCTCCCACATTGGTAGGCGAAGAGTATTCATCGAAGCGCCAGACGCGTCGTTCGAACATCAACCCGTTGGTGAGCACATTGATTCCATGCACTTGGATCAGCGACTCCTTGCCCAGGCCCAAGGTCGGGCGAATTACCCCGGGCCGTTCTGCTTCCTCTTCCGGTGCCGGACGGGCGTTGCTGAGCACCACGCGAATGAACCGCAAGCCCGGGATGATGGGCGAGTTGAAGTTGGTGCCGAAGAAGAAAAACGGCTCCGGAAACACTTCCACCAGGAAATTGGTGCTCATCTGGTGATCATCAAACACCATCGTGCCTTGCACCGGCGTGTAATCGACAAACGGGATGGCCGCTCCACCCTCTGCCGTTTCGTAATCAACTAAGACACGCCCTCGACTGCCGTTGGTCCGGACGACGGTGACAAGAACCCCTGGGGCCGATCGGTCGGGACCACCGTCGGGCTGGAGAATCACGATGTAGGGGGCCGCGATGCAAGGCCAAATCAACGATTCGAACTCCGACGCCTCATAGAAGAGCCCGTCGTTAAGATAAGAGCTAAAGTTGAACTCCCCGGCGTCGCTCACGGTCGCCAGCGTTTCGTCGTCCTGAATGACCAATGAGGCCTGGGAGATGCGGCCCAACGTGGCCGGGCCGCTGGGGTTGGAAAGGGTCAAGGTGACAAACTTGTTGCTGTTAACCTCAGCGTTATCCAGAACCACCACGATAAAGTTGGTTTCCAATTGCCCGGCGGCGAAGGTGATCGTTCCGCTCCGGGCCAGGTAGTCGATTCCGGCGATAGCGGTGCCATCCTGAGTGGCGAAATCGACCGTGCCGGCGGCGCCGCCGATGTTGAGCACGTTAATGGTGGCGAAGCCAGGCGTGGCCTCGTTCACATTGTAAATCGAAGAGACAAACTCGATCTTCTGACACGTTTCGGTGGGCACCACCTGTCCCCACCAAGTGGCCCAGCGCGGGATGCCGTTGGTGAAGCTGGCCGCGTACTCCTGGATAGTCCAAAGGTCGAGATCATTGCGGGGATCCGGCATGGTCGCGCTGTAATCGCCCCACCGGTTCTGGAAGGAGAAGAAGCTGACATAAGGCGCTTCTCCGTCCTTGAGCAAGAAGTCCGTCCGGAAGGTGTTGGGCGGATCGCTGCAAGCCCGGTAGGCATAGTTGGCGCTGGGATATTGGAAAGGCGAGAACCGGGAGAAACCCAGCAGTGCATCCCCATTCCGGTTCACGCCGATGCTGGGATAGGCATAAAACACAATGCCTGAGGGATCTTCGATCCGGCCGAATTGGACGGTCGTTCCGTTGGTTTCCAACTGCCACCACTGGACGGCGGTGTGGTTGGGGAGGCTCCCCGGCAGAAAAACATGGTGGGCACACCACAGGCTGCCGTTGCGATACACCACGTTCTGCATCCGGGAATCACCGTTGTCGATGGTAATGGTGGTT
>DATLUX010000478.1:0-13454 GCA_035577805.1 Verrucomicrobiia bacterium | reverse complement strand
CGAACGCACAGTTGGCGACGTTTTACCGCCGTGGCTCCCCTGCAATTGGCTTTGATTGGGGCACTGGATCTTATACCAATGTGCAACGGCACCGGACCTGCGATCCGAAGCCAATGCCAGCCGGTTGGTCTCCATTTTGAGCAATCAGGGGATTGGTCCCAGTTTACCCCCTGGGCAATCCCCCTTCCTCCTTGACCCCCTAGCGGATGCTGCTAAAAGCATCCCATGAGGCTCATCCTGTTATCCTTAGTCACGGTCGGACTTTTCTGCGCTCCATTTACCGGCGCCGCTGCCACCTGCACCGGAGCCGATCCTTGCAAGGCTTGCCGGAGTTGCTCCTCGTGCAAGCACTGCAAGAAGGAGGGCGGGACGTGCGGCGTATGCGCGTCGAAGAAGCCGAAGCCATCGAAGCAAGTCCGGAGGTAGCAAGAGTTGGGACCACGTCGTTGCGTTAAACATGCGGCTCAACCTGCGGCCTTGGCGTTAAGCTTGAGTTTAAGAGGGCGCGATGACCAAAAAGCTTTTCATCCTGGTTCTCGCAGTTTTGACCGTCATTGCTGCGACCATTGGCTTCAGACGCTCAGCGCCGCCCATTTTCCTCGAGGCGAATAGTGCGAGATACCGGGTGATTTCTGCGCAATACATGGCTGGGACGAATATAAATCTGCCCCTGGAAGGATCGGTAGCAGCATTGCGGCGTCGCCTCTGCGAAGTGGTCGGCATATTTGTTAAAGGGTTCCGAACCAACTGGGTGGTTCCCGATAATGTTCAGCGCCACGAGTTTTGCTTTCTCTGCGAAGGGCAGTATCCCACCAATAATGAGCTGACGGAGATCATGTTGGCAACGGACGCCGAATGCATCGATGATGCAGGTCGGTCGCTCCGTATAATGGGGGTAGGCTCCATCGCCCGCAACGATGATAGGTTTTGGGTGGTATGGGGCATTCCAGCCATTACCGAAACCGCTCTCTGGCCGGCTACAAACTTCAGTCCGAGACAGTTTCGTTTGCGCCAAAAATCAGATGGTCACGAAATCATTCGAGTCAACGTGCCACGATCGGAGTAAGCCGCTGCATGGTATCGTTCATTCAAAGACGAAATCGTACTGGTCTAATCGTCCTTATTTGCTTGGGCGTGCTTGGCGGTTGGCAACTTCTGCGACAACGGGAGCCTGCCTATGACGGAAAACCTCTGAGTGTTTGGCTGGAAATGATTCGTCGCGCCACGCATCGCGGCTATATAACTGACAAGGAAGCCCAAGAAGCGATCCGACAAATCGGTACCAACGCACTCCCCACCCTGCTTCGAATGATGACCGCCAAAGATTCGGCGTTCAAAACCAGGGTATCAGCCGCTTTACCAAAACAATGGCGACATTGGTTTTTCCCCCGCTCGGCTGACGAAATCCAAATGATGGGCGCATACGGCTTTGTGGCCCTCCGCACGATTGCCGAGCCTGCCGTGCCTGCGTTGATGGAGTTGGCCAACGCAGATGATGGGGAGGTTCGGTATCACGCCGTTTACGCGCTTGGCCACCTTGGTGCTGCGGCTCAACCGGCGATTCCTCTGCTCATAAAACGCCTTGAGGATCCTGTCGAGCATGTGCGGGGCGACGCTATGAATGGTTTGGCTGGGATACACCTGCAACCGGACCTGGTGGTTCCGGTGCTCATTAAATACGCTGCTGACCCCAACCAGAACCAAGGTCTACGATACACGGCCATTCAAGGTTTGGGCTATTTCGGCGACCACGCCAAAGCGGCAGTTCCTACTTTGAAACGGTTGCTCTTCGATCCCGATGCTTACGTTCGCTTAGCGGTCACTAACTATCTCCCACTGATAGAACCCGGAACCGCGCTTGGATCGTCGAACTAAAACACTAAAACTCAGAATTGGATCTAAGCCATTTTTCAAAGTCTCGGAGGAAGCGGAACAGAGTCGAGCGGGGGAAGGTCGACCGACAACGTGAAGTTTGTGCCCATAGTGTCGATGCCGATCTTCTTTAGCAGGGCTGCTCTGAGGCGACGTAACCTAGAAACGGGCGGTAAAGGCTGGCAACGAATAACAATTTGTTGAGGGATACTCTCACTGCGTAATCTCACCGGCTTTGAACGTAGCTCCAGTGTGCTGTGCTCCATCACGATCTTAGAGCCCGTTTCCAATGCGAACGAGCTGACAAGCAGTAGCTGTGATCCAGTGGAATTGGTAATTCTTAACTCGATTGTGTCGTAACCATAGCCAACGAACGTCAGCTCCACACGTCGTTGACGCGCTTCAACTGAAGCCTGGCGCGCAAAGCGTTCCCGAAAAGGCAATCCCGGCGCGCGGCAAACAAGTGCGTTCGGAAAAGATCGACCCAACCGTGGAATTACTTTAGTCCCCCTCGCGGAGAACGGTGATGGCAACCTCCGGGTCCTTAGGCGGCCCAAAAACGCCGGGGCCGGCCAACAGCATCGCGCCATACCCCATTCGTTGAACTGTTAATGACGTGCCGGGGAATGTGAACCGACCGCCGAGGGATTCTTCACTCATAATTGCAATGGTCATAATCTCTGGCCCAAGCGCGCTCGGCCAGTCAGACGGCGCGGCCCTTGGCGAATGCTCGCGCCAATTGTCCGACCAGACCGGCAAAAGGCATATCGAGGGCCGCATACAAATCGCCAGCCTATCGGCAATGCATGCTCCTGCTTCCGCAGCCATCGACCGCGAGAAGGATGGGGTTACCGTGCTACAATCAACCCACAATCGACCGGGCGCAAGACGCCTCTGTTTCGAGTTCGTTGACTTCTTCGGGCGTCAGGCGAATGGCTGCAGCCTGTTTCATGTCGTTCACCTGCTCGGGCTTGCGAGCCCCGACGATCGCGCCCGTGACGGCCGGATTTCGCAGCGTCCAGGCCACCGCGACCGGGCCCGGCGTGGCCCCATGTCGGCGGCCAACCTCGCGCAGTTTCTCGACCAGCGCCAGATTGGCCGAAAGCATCGGCTCATTGAAATCCTCGTCGTGCTTGCGCCAATCGTCCTCAGGCAGACTGGCGATGCGCTCCCGCGTCATCGCGCCAGTCAACAGGCCTGACGCCATCGGTGAATAGACAATGACGCCGATATCTTCACGCTGGCAGAAGGGCAGAATCTCCTCAGCTACCTCCGTGTGGAGCAAGGAATAACGAGGCTGCAGGGAAGTGATGGGCGCGATGGCTTGCGCATGCTCCATCTGCGCAACGTCGAAATTCGAAACTCCGATCCACCGGACCTTCCCCTCGCGTTTCAACTGAGCCATCGTGCTCCACCCTTCCTCGAGTTCTTTCAGGTCCTGGACCGGCCAGTGGATTTGGTAAAGGTCGATTGCGTCCACCTTGAGCCGGCGCAGACTATCCTCACATTCCTGCCGAATGGAGACTGAGGTTACGACGCGTCGAGTCTTGCCCTTCGCATCCCAGCGCAGGCCGCATTTCGTAAATACATAAGGGCGTGGCCCTGACCAGCGGGCCAATGCCCGCGCCACGATTTCTTCCGAGTGGCCCGTACCATAGACCGCCGCGGTATCGATCCAGTTTATTCCAAATTCCAAGGCGCGATGTATCGCAGCCACCGAGTCGGCATCGTTTTGCCTTCCCCAAGCGAATTGCCAGCCGGCGCCGCCAATCGCCCAGGAGCCAAAGCCCACGGGTGTGAGGAACAGATCGGAATTTCCAAGTTGTTTCGTTTTCATATAACCAAGCGTTTGTTTTGCTTTAGTTTTGTTTCGTTTTGTTTCGTTTTGTCTTTGCGTCCCTCGCTGCTGAAACGAGTCAGGGCGAGGAAAATCAGGTCGTGCGGCAGTCAGAAGTGAATTGAAAAGAGCGGCCAACCATGTGATGGAGCAGGATTCACCTCGCCGAAGAGATCCAAGTCATCCCCCGGATTCTCACCGCCGAGAAATTGGAAGCGCGTTGCATGCTTGGAATGTTGTTTCATGAACTCGTCAAGGTCTTCCTCCGGCACGGCAAAGCGTTCCGCGTGATCGTCTTTGCAGGGGTCGGTGTGTTGATTTCCGGTGTAATCATCGCTCACGTGATTGGAAATGTTAATTTGGGTCTTGGACTGCTTTTCAAATTGCTCCCAATTTATTTCTTCGATGAGTTTCAACCCCGATTCTTCTTCCATCGCTTTGTGGACGAGGCTTGGTTCCTCGGTCAGAAATACTTCCGGCGTCACCAACACGTGCGCCTCGAGTAGGTGGCCGCCTTTTACATTTCCATCGGCGTCACCCAGGGCGCAGCGAATGTGGACTGGAGTCGAATTATCCTGGTCGGCGGTTGCGCTCCCAATGAAGGAGACAACCTCAACTTCAGAGCGGACAGGAATGGTTTGAAAAGCCTTCCCACTGAGATCGGACCAGGCGAGCGTGGCGTCCGAGAACGATCCGATTCCAGTGAGAGGGGCGGCGCTCAGATGCTGACCGCGGGCAAACTCGGTGATTCCGGCCATGACCTCATCACCTTCGTGAAAGGCCGACACCCAGGTCTTGCGCCCATTCTGGTCGCTCAACAACTGGACCTTCAGACCCGGCGCTTTACCTTCGGCCTTGACCGGCTCGGGGCGGAAATACTCGGCCGTGAAGCCATCAAAAGGCGAATACCCACAAAGGGCTCCTGAAATAAGCAGGACACATTTCACAGCTCCACGGCCGCTCAAGACAACAGCTTTAAATCTAGATTCAGGTCGTCTCATAAAAGCTCCTCATGGTCGGTCCCGCCCATGCCACCCGCCCCCTAAAGCCTTGACCAAGCCGACGGCGGCAACGAGTTGTTCGCCGCGTAACTGAGTGGCGGCAAATTCGACATTCAGCTCAGTGCTTTCAGCCGTTGCCACTTCGAGGTACGTGATCAGGCCATCACGGTATTGGTTGTTGACGATTTCCAGCTGTTTGCGCGCGGCGACCAGGGCGTCGCTTTCCGCAGCGTATTGGTTGGCGAGAAGGGTCTGGGCGGCGAGGCTGTCTTCCACCTGCGAGAAAGCGCTCAAAACGGTTTGGCGGTAGGTTGCGACCATTTCGTCGTAAGTTGTCTTGGCAAGTTGCAGACCAGCGCGAAGTTTTCCACCCTCAAAAATCGGAAGCGTGATCGAAGGTCCCACTGCCCAGAGGCGGCTGGACCAATTGAACACAGTGCCGGCACTGAGACTTTCGAACCCGGCGAGACCGTTCAACTGGACCGCTGGGAAGAACGCAGCTTTTGCCACGCCGATGCTGGCGTTGGCTGATGCCATCCGGCGTTCAGCGGCGGCAATATCAGGCCTCCGCTCGAGCAACTCCGAGGGCACCTCTGATGGAATCAGCGGAGGGTCAGTAGCAAGCGGATGCTCCGAGATACGAAAGTTGGAAGCAGGTTGGCCAACCAACAAAGCGAGGGCGTTTTCGAGCTGGGTCCGCTGGAGCACCACGGAGGGCAATTGCGCCTGGGTGGTCTTAAGAACCGTCTGCGCCTGAGCTACGTCGAGATCGGACACGGCCCCGCCGGCGCGCAGATTGCGAGTCAACTGCAGGGACTTCGTAAAAACGTCGATGCTCGAAGTAAGCACTGCTTTTTGTGCATCCAGCGCTCGCAGCGTGAAATAGTCCACCGCTACCTCCGCCTGGATCATCAGTTTGACGGATTCAAGATCATCTGCGCTGGCCTGAAACTGCGCTCGCGCCGATTCAACGCTGCGACGGACGCGTCCCCAAATGTCCACCTCGTAGCTGGCGGTCAGCGGCACATAAAAATCATTGAACGTTGCGCTCGTCCCGAAGGGTTTGCCTGTCGCCGTGGAGGGAGCGTCAGGTGAGGTGCGCTGGCGAACGAACGAACCTGAAGCGGAGATGTTCGGGAAAAGCCCTGCACGCGTGACATTCATTTGGGCCTGGGCCTCGGACAGGCGAGCGACGGCGACCTTGAGCTCTTGATTGGCGGCCAATGCCTGGCGCTCCAGCTCGTTCAACTCGCTATCACCAAAAACTTCCCACCAGTTCCCCTTCGCGAACTGGGCCCTCGGTTGGGCGACTTTCCAGATGTTCGTGGAGTCGGTAGCCAGGACGTTCGTCGCTCCGGTGTAGGCTGCAGGAATGAAAGTCGCCTCCGGCCGTTTGTAATCCGGGCCAACCTTGCAACTGGTGACAACGGCGGCCGTTAAGGCAATGGCCAACCCGGAACGCCAAGGGATCATGTGTGATCCGCAAATAAAAGTGGGGGTTACGTTGGCAGCGCCTAATTCTTGAGATCGTTTCATAGATCCTCATTTCGAAGCGACCGGACTGGCCGGTTGCGCGGTTCGCACTTTCAGACCGTTGACAAGAGAATCAGTCGGATTGGCGATGACACGATCGGTTGGCGTGACCCCACTCGTGATTTCAATCGTCTGACCGAAATCACGACCGACCTTAACCGGGCGCAACTGAACGGTCTCGTCCGCACCAACTACTGCGACTTCCAAGCCCGTGGCCCGAAACACCAGAGCACTGGAGGGCAAGGTAAGGAACGGGTCGGAATTGCTTTCTTTGAAAATGAGCTCGCCATAGCTGTAGGGCAGAATCTGATTTTTCGAGTTGTCCACTTCGAGCTCCACCAGAAGCGTTCGCGAGGTCGTCGAGATCGATTCTGAAGTCGTGGTCACTTTCGCTTCAAAGGAGCGTCCTGGAGCCGCCGGAGTGGTTAGGGTCGCAGTCTGGCCCGGAGCAATGCCCTGGGCGTAAGATTCGGGCACGCGCACATACACACGGAGCTTTTCGGTTTGGGCGAGGTGGAATAACTCCTTCCCACCGCTGCCGGCCACAATGAGGTCGCCAATATCGGTGTTGCGCAAAGTAATGGTGCCAGGAAACGGCGCGACCACACGCTGGAACGAGACCAACTCCTGCAATCGCCGCATATTGGCGCGGTCCGCCTCCACGCTGGCGGCAGCCGTTTCGCGCGCGG
This sequence comes from Verrucomicrobiia bacterium, assembly GCA_035577805.1. Classification (GTDB taxonomy): domain Bacteria; phylum Verrucomicrobiota; class Verrucomicrobiia; order Limisphaerales; family JADJPG01; genus DATLUX01. The sequence continues at coordinate 6,522 of DATLUX010000478.1, read as the reverse complement.
CCGCTTTCTCCGCCGCGGCCTGCTCCGAAACCGACGCTGTTTTCAACAACTCTTTCCAGCGGTTATCGGTGATTTCGGCCAGATGCAGGTTGGCTTGCGCCAGAGCGAGCTGAGCTTTGGCCTGTGCCAGTTGCTGGTCCAAATCCGGGGTTTCGATTTCACCCAACAACTGGCTGGCTTTGACATGCGCCCCGATATCGGCCACCCAATCTTTTAAGTAACCATTCGCGCGTGCGTAGATGGAGGCTTCTCTCCACGGCCGGATTTCCGCCGGCAGGGTTAAACCATCTCCGGTTTTTTCGGGTGTAGGCGACACCAGGGATACAGTGGGGATTGCCAGTTGGTTCATGTCGGCCACAGCCGTTCTGCCCTGGCGCCAACGCGGGATAAAGCCAATGACGAGCCCGGCAGTCAAAACCAAGGCACCGACAACAACGGCGACACGGTGAGGCTTGGTTGGGGATTTTCTCGGGCTGCTCCGAGCCATCTGAGTTGTCGGGTTTTCTCCATTGGAGTAAGAGGAGCCCGGTGCAGCTTCGGTGACGAGGCCCGAGTTTCCTTGAGCCTGACCATGGGCCGGGCTTTTGGGCGCTTGGTTTGGGCTGCTTTGCTGGAGTCGTTCAAGCGTATTCATAATTCCTCAGACAGTTGCGGGAACCGGCCGGGCCCCGGCTGATTGTTCGTGAGTGGGGGATGGGCTCATTTCCACTGCGGGTGCCTTTCGGTGCAGGACACTGAAGACGATCGGCACGAAAAACAGCGTAGCAAATGTGGCGATGACAAGGCCGCCGATGACTGACCGGCCTAGGGGCGCGTTTTGCTCGCCGCCTTCTCCCAAACCGAGCGCCATTGGCACCATGCCAATAATCATGGCCAGGGCGGTCATCAGCACCGGCCGCAAACGCCCCGTGCCCGCCTCCCAGGCCGCCTGCAGTGGCGCCATGCCTTCCTGGAGGTGGTTGCGAGCGAAAGTGACCACGAGAACGGAATTGGCAGTGGCCACACCGAGGCACATGATGGCACCCATCATCGCCGGCACGCTCAAGGTCGTGCCGGTGACGTATAGTCCCCAAACGACCCCGGCCAGTGCGCCGGTGAGCGCGGTCAAAATGATGAAAGGATCAAGCCAGCTTTGAAAATTGACCACGAGGAGCAAATAGATCAGCGCAATCGCCATCACTAGGCCAATGCCCAGGCCCCGGAAACTGGAGGCCATCGTTTCAGCCTGGCCGCGCAACTGGATCGAGCTCCCTTTCGGCAGGTTTTTTTGCGCTTCAGCAATGATCGGCTTGATATCCCGGAGCACGCCGCCCAGATCGCGGTTGCCGACGCTGCCGAAAACATCCACGACCGGGACCAGGTTGTAGTGCGAGTAAATCGGCTGGCTGTTCGTGCGGGTGAAGGTGGCCACGTTGGCCAGCAATTGTTCATCGCCGGTGCCCGGCACGCCGGCTGTAATTGGCATCGAATTGAGATCGGACAGCGAGCTCATCCGATACTCCGGCACGCGAACATTGAGGAGATATTGAACGCCCACGTACGAATCGAGCCAGAAGGTGGGCTGGACCTGGGTGCTGCCGCTCAGGTTCAGCAGGACCGAACCGGCAATGTCGCGTTCGGAAAGGCCGAGTTCTGAAGCTTTGGTCCGGTCAATGGCGAATTGAAACCTCGGCAAATCTGATGCCTGCTGAACCCGCACGTCCACCGCTCCAGGCACGTGCCGTATTTTGTCGGCGATGCTGGCAGCAATCTGCTGGTTAGCGGCCAGATCCCGGCCCAACACCTGAACATCGAAAGGGGCGGGCAGTCCAAAGTTAATCGTCTCGCTGACGATATCAGCGGGAAGAAAATAGAAGGTGACACCAGGGAATTCTCGATTCAGCGCAAGGCGCAACCCCCTCACGTAATCCGGCGTTGGCCGATGACCGTTGCGCAACGAAACGATAATGTCCGCGTCGGCTGGTCCTGAAATCCCGCTATCATTGTAGCTCAAGTTGATGCCGGAGATTGGCAGGCCGATGTTATCGATGATGCCCGCCAGCTCTTTTGCCGGGATTTGGCGGCGAATCGCGTTCTCGACCCGGTCAATCAGGACAGCGCCTTCTTCAATCCGGGTGCCGGTCCGGGCGCGCACGTGCAGTCGGAAAATCCCGGCATCAACGCTAGGGAAGAAATCCCGCCCCAGGAACGGCACCAGGAAGAGGGAGCCGACACAAAACGCCAGGAACAGAGCGGCAAAAGCCAGGCGATGCTGCAAGATAAGACCGAGCAATTTGTGATAGCCCTGGCGGAAGCGATCGAACGCCCTTTCGAATCCTTGCTGCACCCCAACGAACGGCCGAATCCAGGGCGAAACTCGCGCCACCTCTGGGTGCGCCTGGTGATTTACATTCCGTTCGAACCACATCACTAACGTGGGCACCAGGGTGCGCGACAACACATAAGAAGCCATTACTGCAAATACCACCGCCTCCGCCAAAGGTGCGAACAAGTAGCCCGCAACCCCGGTAAGAAAGAACATCGGAACGAAGACGATGCCTATGCAGAGGGTGGAAACCATCGCGGGGAGTGCGATTTCGCCAGCGCCGACGATAATCCCGTTCTCCAGGGTTTCTCCTGCGCGCAAATGCCGCTCGACGTTTTCGATGGTCACGGTCGCATCGTCCACCAGGATGCCCACCGCCAGCGCGAGCCCACCCAATGTCATCAAGTTGATTGTTTGTCCGATTGCACTGAGGGTGGCTAGAGAAGCGAGGACCGACAGGGGAATGGAGATGGCAATGATCAGCGTGCTTCTCCATGAGCCCAGGAACAGCAGGATCATCAACGCAGTTAAAGCCGCCGCAATTACTCCTTCCCGTACGACGCCCTTGACTGCAGCCAGCACGAAGATGGACTGATCGGCAAATTGCTTCACGACCAGGTTGTCTGTGACGGTTTTCATCACCTTGGACATGGCCGCTTTGACGCCACTGGCCACTTGAAGCGTGGAGGCCGTGCCATTCTTGAGCACGGTCAGCATCGTGCTGCGCACGCCGTCCTGTCGGACGACGTTTTGCTGGGGCATATACCCGTCGCGGACCTGAGCCACGTCCCGAACGCGAATCACCGCTCCGTCGATCGTCTTGATCGGCAAATCGTTTAATCGAGCGATAAGATTCGGGCTTGTATTGAGGTCAATCGGGTACTCGTTGCTCCCGATTTTTGCCGTGCCGCTCGGATACACCAGGTTCTGCGAGATGAGCGCGTTGACGACGTCCTGTTGCGAGAGGTTTTGAGCTTCCAAGGCTTTGGGATCCAGGTCCACAGACACAACGCGCTGCTTGCCGCCAAAGGGGTATGGAATTCCGACGCCAGGCACGCTGATCAGTCCGACGCGGATCGTATTCAGGGCCACATCAAACGTCTGTTGCTCAGAAAGAGTCGGACTGCTGATCCCATATTGAAGGATCGGCACGGTGGACGCGTTATATGCAATTACCAGCGGCGGGGTTGTGCCTGGCGGAAGCTGTTTCAGGATGGTTTGGCATTCGGCGGTGACCTCCGCCACCGCTCCATCCGCCGTCACTCCAGGCTGAAAGAAGATTTTGACCACTCCCACGCCGTCGTAGGAAGTGGATTCAATGTGCTCGATGTTGTTTACTGTCGTGGTGAGAGCGCGCTCGTCGGTGTAAACCAGGCGCTGCTCGATGTCCTTGGCGGTGAGACCGGTATATTGCCAAACCACACTGACCACCGGGATATTTATCGTCGGGAAGATATCCGTCGGTGTGCGCATGAGCACAAACGGCGTTAACAGCAGCAGAAGCAAGGACGCAACCACGAACGTGTAGGGTCGGCGCAAGGCGAGACAAATGATCCACATAAAGTTTCTCCTTACGGTGAGTGAACGCGGTTAGCCTCGAGCGCCAGCCAGACCGCATTGAGCAAGGCTTCGTCGCTACAAGGTTTACGAAGAAAGCCTACGGCACCGAGCTGCATGGCCTGGCGTCGGGTTGCCTCATCCCCGTGGGCCGTGAGAAAAACTGTCGGTAAAGGCGGCTTCATACCCCCCAGCAGTTCCTGCAAGCTCATCCCGCCCATCCCGGGCATCTTCACATCTAGAATGAGGCAGTCCATCGCCGGGAGCCGTCCCGAAAGCAGGAATGCTTCGGCTGAATCAAACCCTTCGGCGCAGCAGCCGACGGACCGCAAAAGGGATTCGATGGCCTCACGCACCGACTCGTCGTCGTCCACAACTGCCACGCGGGGTTTGCCCGATCCGGTTAAGTCTGCTTTCGTTTCATTCATGGGGACACGTTAGCGCCCGGGCTGTAGTGAATTCCATTATACCTTGGCTTGATCCCATTCATACCGGCGCAAACTGGCAGCGCGGCACCGGTTTTCACCTGGCTAGGAGGGCGAGAAGGACCCAGGAAGTAGGAAGACAGACGTGCGTGGTGCACGCCCGCTGCGCAGGGCCAAATCAGACTCTACTGCTCAGCTTCGATGCCGAGCTTCTGGGCAAAGCGCACCAGATCGGCAAGAGAAACGGCCTGCATCTTTTTCATAGCGCTGGCCCGTTGAATCTTCACGGTGATTTCGGTGGTGCCCAGTTCGGAGGCGATTTGCTTGTTCAGCATGCCGCGCACGACCAGAGCCATCACCTCGCGCTCACGGTCTGTGAGCGAATCATGACGGGTGCGCAATTCCGCCTGCTCTGTCCGCAGTTTGAGCGCAAGTCGGTCGCGCTCGATGGCTTGTTGGACGGCCTCCAGCAAATCCTGATCGCGAAAGGGTTTGGTCAAAAACTCAACAGCTCCCTGTTTCATTGCGCGCACGCTCATCGGAATGTCCCCGTGACCGGTGATGAAGATAATGGGAATGACGTTACCGTGGGCGCCCAGTTCGCGCTGGAGTTCCAAGCCGCTCAGCCCGGGCAGCCGAACGTCCAGCACTAGACACGCCGGTGCGTTTGGCCGTTGATGTTTCATGAAGGTCTGGGCCGAAGAAAACAACTCCACCTGCAGTCCTACCGAACGAAAAAGGCTGCTCAGGGATTCGCGTACCGATGCGTCGTCATCAACCACAAAAACCATCGGCTCAACACTCTGGTTTGGCCGCGTCATTTTTCGTCTCCTGTTCAGTGGGTAAGCTGAATTCAAACGTTGCGCCTGGCCCGTCGTTCGGAACCGCCCACAGACGCCCGCCATGCGCCTCGATAATCGAGCGGCAGATGGCCAACCCCATGCCCAAGCCGTTGGGTTTGGTCGTGTAGAATGCGTCGAATAACCGTTCGACCTGTTGCGAGTCGATGCCGACGCCCGTGTCTTGCACAGCGACCCGCACCGCGGAAGGCTGCACATGCTCACTCCGAATCAAGAGCAGTCGTGGCCGGTCTTTGTTCGCGCTCATCGCTTCGGCGGCATTAATGATGAGGTTGAGCAGCACTTGTTGCAGTTGCACGCGGTCAGCCGTGATGGGCGGAAGGTTAGCCGAAAGCTCGGTTTTTAGCAAAACGTTCCGTTGGCGCACCTCGCGACGGGTCAGTTCCACCATCTCGTCGATTACCCGGTTCACGTCCAGACGCCTTCGGTCCGTCTCGCCCTTTTTCAGCAGTGTCCGTATGCGGGCGATGACATCGCTGGCCCGATTTCCGTCCCGAAGGATCCGCCGCAGGGCCTCGCGTGCTTCGTTCAAATCCGGGGATGGTCCCGCGAGCCAGCGCAAACCGGCGTTGGCGTTGGTGACCACACCAGCCAATGGTTGATTTACCTCGTGGGCGATCGAGGCGGTGAGTTCACCCATGGTCGTCAACCGCGTCATGTGAGCGAGTTCCGCCTGGGCCTTATGAAGCGCATCCTGTGCCTGGTTGCGCTCGACGATCGCCCGCTCGAGTTCTTGCACTTTGAGCGCAAGCGTGTCGCGTGCCCGGCGCAGTGACTCGGCAGAACCGCGCTGCGCGGAGCTTAACAGGCCAACGAGTAAGGCCGCGACCGCAAAAAGAATGAGCCGTGGTACCTCGTTCGAATTCGGCAGAAGGGAATGAGTTGGAGGTAGAAAATAATAGTCAAAGGCCAGAATAGAAAGAGCTACCGAAAGCAAGCCCGGACCAAATCCGCCAAACCAGGCACTGAGCACGATCGCGCAAGTGAACACTGATACAAAGGGAGCGGATTTCCAGCGGCTATCCAGAAACTCGGAAATGAGGACGGACAAGCCGATCGAAACAATGGCCACTCCGTAGCGCGTAATCGCCGCAGGTTTTGACCATCGTAGCCGCTTAAACATCGGCATAACTGTGCCCACAAAACGGGGATTAGTCCACTCGCGGGCATTTAGCGCACATCGGTGCCGCTAAGCGCTGCTGGAAGGTCCCCGGCTGCGCCCTCGCGTGAAAGATGGAATAACTCGTTTAGCCCAGGTAAGCCAGCCTAAAACCCCGAGGCACGCAAGAGCGAGTGGGACGCGCCACCTCTTAGTCATGATGGTAGATTTTGACGGACCGTTCCACCGCCCAACATCGCAGATCTCTTGCCCACC
>DATLUX010000477.1:0-13283 GCA_035577805.1 Verrucomicrobiia bacterium | reverse complement strand
TTTTCCAGGGATTTTGCGCTGGAGCGGGTGAAGGGAATCGAACCCTCGTGTTTATTACCAAAGTGGATTCATTCGGAAATCCGGCAGATTGTTCCTGAAAACCGCACGAAACGGGGATATTCCACGCCACTCTTCCTTCCCATGTAAAACTCTCGACCATCATTCACCACCGGGAAGCCGGCAGCTTGCGTTGCTGGATGCCGACGCTCATTTCTCGAGGCCCACTTTTTTCAGCAGCGCCTGGAAGCGCGGCTCGGTTCGCAAGGGGTCGAAACCCGGATAGATTTTGAGACCCGAACAAAATCCATCCTGCTCCTCATAACATCTCTCCAGCCAATCCAGGCCCTTGTCCTTTTCGCCGAGTCCAAGATGGAGAAGCGCCCGCAGCGAAGGTGAGATATAGCGCTGCTTCACGCGGTCGTCCCATTTACGCACCATCTGCTCGGCCTGGGTGCGATCTCCAGCACGAGCGTAGGCGTAGGCCAGGGCGCCATCGGTCCATGGCGCGGGATCCAGTGCCTTGGCCTTTTGAAACTCGGCGATGGCGGCAGCCGTGTCGCCTTTGTAAACGAAGCACCAGCCCAACTCCAAATGGGCGGCCGCAAAATTGGAATCCAACTCCAGCGTCTTGCGGCATTGCGCCATCGCTTCATCGTATCGGCGCGCCGCTTCGAGTGCCGCGCTGAGACCCGTATTGAACATCAGGGAAAGCGGATCCAATTCGATGGCCTTCTGCTTATTCCTGATGGCCTCCTCGAACCGCCCGAACATCGTTTGGAGCCACGCCAATTGGTCGTAGGCCATGGCCAGCCTGGGGTTCAGTTCCAGGGCGCGTTTGATCTCCTGTTCGCCGCCGTTCCAATCGAACGCGCCGGCGAGGGCCATGCCCAGAGAGAGGTGCGCATCGGCGAGATTCGGATCGAGCGCCACGGCCTTTTGCGCTAGTTCCTTCTCTTTGGCCCAGGCTTCCTTTCCCGACAACAGCCCTCCGCCCATCCAGGCGTAACAGTCCGCCAGTCCGCAATAGGCGAGCGCATAGGACGGGTCCTGTTGCAGGGCCTGAGTGAAATACTGCATGGCGTTGGTCAAACTCGCTTCCGTCAGTTTACCGAAGTGGTAGCGGCCCAGCAGATAGAGACGATGCGCTTCCGGGTTTTCGGTCGAAGTCTTCGCCAACGCGCGCGTCGCTTCCATCCCGAGCTTCACTTGCAGCACCTGGACCACTTGGTGCGCCACTTCGGATTGGACGGCGAGGATGTCCTTCATGTCCCGGTCGTAGTTCGTGGACCAGAGATGGAAGCCATCGGCCACGTTGATGAGCTGAGCGGTGATGCGCAGTTTGTCGCCGGCCTTGCGCACGCTGCCTTCCAGCACCGTGGCCACGTGCAATTGCTCTCCTACTTTTCGGAAAATGCCCTCCTCGTTCTTGCCCTTGAAGGCGAAGCTGGAGCTTCGTCCCGGCACGCGCAGACCGGGCACCTGGGCCAGCACGTTGAGCAATTCCTCCGTCATGCCATCGCTGAGGTACTCGTCGGCCTTGTCCGCGCTCATGCTCACGAACGGCAGCACGGCGATGGATTTCTGGCCGGCGGCGCTGGTCGGAGCATTTGTCGCCGAAGCCGCTGACTTGGGCCGCGCGCCTAACTTGAGCATCAGCAAGAGGCCCGCCACCAGCAGCGCGACCATTCCGAGTGCGATCGCCTGGCGTCGTCGGTTCGGGGCAGCAGATGCGGCGGGACGCGCTCCATCGAGCACCAGTCTGTAGACTTGCACGCTGGCCTGGATGTTCTTCAACTCCGGCCGGCTCAACCGCACCAGCGCGTGCTCCACCTTGTTCTCGATCTGGTCATAGACCGAGTTGGAGATGCAAATCCCGCCCGGCTCGGCCAGCGGCTCGATGCGCGCGGCGATGTTCACGCCGTCGCCATGCACGTCGCCCGCGCTGCGCACCACGTCGCCCAGGTGGATGCCGATGCGGATGCGCACCTGCCGCTCGGCGGGTTGCGCCTGGTTGCGCTCCGCCAGCGCCCGCTGGATTTCCACCGCGCACCGCACCGCCGCCAGCGCGCTGGCGAACTCGACGAGGAAACCGTCGCCAGTCGTTTTGATTTCCGTGCCCTGATGTTTGGGAAACAGGCCGCGCAAAACGCCCCGATGTTCTTCGAGCAACTCCAGCGCGAGCGCCTCGTTGCGCTGGCTCAGCGCGCTGTAGCCTACCATGTCCGTAAACATGATGGCGGCCAGCTTGCGTTGTTCGGTGTTGGAGCTCATCTGTCCAAACCGAATTTCTTGAGCAGCGCCGCGTAGCGCGCGTCTTTGACCACGTCGGCCAGAAGCGGATCGGTTTTCCACGACTTCGGGTTCAAGTCGCGGCTCTCGGCCCCGCGCTCGAACCAGACGAATGCTTGATCCAGATCACCCAAGCCCAGGTTAACGAACGCAATCTCATAGGAGGCGGAACTGCCACCGGCCGAGATACTCTTCAACTTTTCGAGAATTTGCCGAGCCTCATTCGTCCGGCCCGCGCGGGCATAGGCGTAGCCCAAGTAGCCAAGTTTGTAAGGGGTGTCACCTGTCTTCTTCCGAATCTTTTCAAACTCGGCAATGGCTTCCGGAATCTTCTTCTGCACGAGAAAGAGACGGCCTCGCATTTCATAGGCAAACAGGAAGTCGGGTGAAAGTTGGAGGGACTTGTCCACCTCCACCAATGCCTCGTCGTATCTGCCTGAATAGAAAAGACACCGGCCAATGCTATTTTGAATTATGGGGGACAGCGGATCCAATTCCTGCGCTTTGCGAATCTCAGCGAGGGCTTCCTTGTTTTTCCCCAGCCACTCTCTCAGGAAGATCGAATACCAGTGGTGACTGGTGGCGTGGTTTGGGTTCAACCGCAACGCTTCTTGATACTCTTGCTCCGCCCCCACCCAATCCCAATCATACTGCGCGCAAGTGCCGAGCACCGCGTGGGCTTCGGCCAACCGACCATCCAGTTCGAGCGCGCGACGCGCCGCCGCCCGCGCCTTGGGAATCGCCTCGCGTGCCGGCACCGCGGCGGATTGCGGTAGCAGGACGTAGCTGGAGGCCAGCCCGGCGTAGGCCGCCGCGAACTTCGGATCTTTCTCCGTGGCTTGCTGGAACAAACCCACGGCCCGTTGGATGTCGGCGCCGGTGCGCTGGTTCCAGAATTGTCGTCCGCGCAGATACAGATCGTATGCCTCCAGATTATCCGTCCCGGCGAGCGTGGCGTTGGGGCTGCCTCCCGCCAGCAGCTTCACCTTCAACACTTCCTGCACCCGCTGCGCCACCTCGGTCTGGATCGCGAACACGTCCTCCGCCTTCCGATCAAACGTGTCCGACCACAGAAGAAGACCATCGGCCACATTGATGAGCCGGGCAGTGATGCGCAATTGATTGCCTGCGCGCCGCACGCTGCCTTCCAGAATCACGCCCACTTTGAGCGCCTCGCCGATGCGCTGCACCGATTCGTTTTTGCCCTTGAACGAAAAGGCCGAGGTCCGCGCTGCCACCCGCAAACCCGGCGTGCGAGCCAGCGCATTGAGAATCTCCTCCGTGATGCCGTCGCTGAAATACTCGTTGTCCTTCTCCGCGCTCATGTTCACGAACGCGAGCACGGCGATGGATTTTTGATCGGCCACGGCCGGAACAGCCGCACCCGGCTTTGGCTGGTCGAGCGCGGCGAATTCCCGCAGCAAGGTTTGAATCTCCGGAGCGTCAACCGCAACGGCGAAACGCGGATCGAGCCGCACGGACGCCGGCGTGAACGGGAACTGCGACGGCTCGGCCAGCAGTTTCCTGAGCCAAAGCGCGAAGTGGTTGAAATCGCCCAGCACGGCGTAAGCCTGAGCAATGGGCAGGATCAATGATCCGCGATAGATGCTGGGGCTGCGTCCTTTCACCAGCGGCTCGACCAAGGCCAGTTCGCCGCGGGCCTCGGGATCGCGGCCGGCCACCGCCAGAGTGACGGCGAGCACCGCGTGCAACTCTTCGTTGTCGGAATCGGCGGCGAGGTGCTCCTTGAGCAGCCGCTCCGCCTCGCGGAACTGGGCGGCGGCCGCATCCGTGCGCCCGGCGCGCTGATGCGCCAACCCCGCGAGCAATGCCTTGGGCCCGTGATAAGCGCGGTCAAAGAGAAATGTTTCCGGCACCTGCGCCAGTTCCTGAAGGGCGTCATCCCACCGGTTCTCGGCCATGGCCAACAACCAGCGCGCATGCACGACGCGATGCACGGAGCGCCCGGACGGGGAAACCCGTTGCAATGCTTCCCACGCGCCGCGCACATCGGCCCCAAGGTAGTATTGGCTCTCGAACGCCGTGAAGAACGCCCGCACGCCCGTGATGTTCGGATCGGCCGACGCTATCTCCGCCCACTTGTCCGCCTCGGCCGGGCGGCGCCGCACCACATCCAATTGCGCGAAGATCCACGGGGGGAAACTCGCCTGCGGTTCCGCCGCCCGCCACGCTTCCCCGCAACGCTCCACCTGGTCGAAATCGTAGGCGAACCAATAGGATGCAAGTTCCGCGTAACGGGTCAGGGCGTCCGGCGGCAGCGCGGCCACCCCGCGATCAAGATACGGCCGACACGCCCGGGCGTCGCCGCCGCGACTGGTCATCGCCACGAGGTGCATCCCGGTCGCAATATCCGCGAGCGGCGAGCCCGGCGCCAGGCGGGCGGCACGATCGGCGGCCGCCTTCCCCACTTCCAGCGGCTTCGTGCTGGAATCGTAGTTACGGAGCACCTGCAGGCTGTTGATGATGCTCCGCATGGCCCACGCGTCCGACGATTCGGGATTCGCCTCGATCAGCCGATCCAGAGTGGGTGACATCGCGGCGAAATCTTCCCGCTGCCAGCGATCAGGCGTTAGCTGCGCCCGCACGCGGGCCAGCTCGGCGGCCCCAGGGGAGACGGCAGACGCCGGCGGTCCGACGGTCGAAATGGGAGCATTCGGCGAACTGGAACCTTGCTTGGTCGCCGGACCGTATTGATACACGAACCACCAGCCAACTCCGACCGCGAGCAAGAGAAGCGCGGCGATCCATCCAAACCTCGTAACAGCCGACGTGAGGAGGCTCTGATCCTTTTCTGCTTTCTGCTTTCCGCTTTCTGTTTTTGATTTCAGAGCCTCCTCACGTCGGTTGCTACTTTGCGCTTCCCACGGCAGCACCACGCGATGCACCACCACCGGCAGCTCGATGTTCTTCAACTCCGCCGGACCGAGAGCGGCCATCGGCTGCGCCAGTTTGTTGCGCACCTGTTCCTGCACCGCGCTCGAAATGCAGATGCCGCCCGCCGCTGCCAGCGGCTCGATCCGCGCCGCGATGTTCACGCCGTCGCCGTGAATGTCGCCGTCGCGCATGACCACGTCGCCGACATGGATGCCGATGCGGATGCGGAGTTGACGTTCCGGCGGGCTGACCTGGTTGCGTTCGTGCAACGCGTTTTGGATTTCCACCGCGCCCTGCACCGCCGCGAGGGCGCTGGGGAACTCGAGCAGGAAACCGTCGCCCGTGGTCTTCACCTCGCGCCCGCCGTGACGCGGCAACAGTCCGCGCACCACGCGGCGATGCTCCTCCAGCAATTCCATCGCGAGCGCCTCGTTCCGCTGCGAGAGCGCGCTGTAGCCCACCATGTCGGTGAACATGATGGCGGCCAGCTTGCGTTGTTCGGTGTTGGCGCTCACTTCTTCGCCTCCCGTTCCTTGAGCATGCGGGTCAGAGTTTCGCGCGCGACCTGGTATTCAGCGGCGCAGTTGAGGTTCACGAGGAGTTGTTGAAAACGCGGGTCCTCGCGCCACGGGTCAAACAGCGCGTCCCAAAAAAGGAGGCGGCGGGTCAGAGGTGGCGTGTGCTCCAGGCTCGGGAGTGCCTCGGCAAAGCGGCCCAAAGCGACCAGCGCAAAGCCCCGCGCATAATATTCCTCGGGCAATTTGATGATTTCTGCCGCGTAATCGGCGGCCTCCTGTTTCAAACCCGCGCGTTCCAGCGCCCAGATGGCGTAGCCGTCTGAATTCCACCGCGGCCGCAGCGTCACCGCCTGGCGCATAGTCCGCGCCAACTCGATGGCCTCGGCCTTGCGACCCAGTGCCCACAGTGGCAACACGCGCTCGCCGAGGTTGGGGATAAAGATTTCCGTACGCAATTCGGCAGCTCGCCGGCTGGATTCGATTGCCTCGCTAAACTGCCGGGTAGCTCGCAGCCCTTCGGCAAAACGATCGATGATGATAAAAGACAAAGGGTCGAGTTCACTGGCGCGCCGGTGTTCGTCCAAGGCCAGATCGAGCCGCCCCTGGCTCGACAGCACTAGGGCATGCCACAGATGGGCTATGGCGTAGTTGGGATTCAGCGCGAAGGTTTTTTGAAACAACTGCTCGGAATCCTTCCAACGCCCTTCGTTGGCCATCGTATAGGCGAGTGCCGCATACGGCTCCGCCTGGAGTGGGTCGAGCTCAATCGCCTTCTGTGCCTCGGTGCGGCCCAGCGCCCAGTCTTCCAGGCCCCCGGCGATGCCATCGAGCACCCGGTATTGACCCCGAATCACGTAGTCCAGCGCCAGCCCCGCGTGGGCTGGAGCGAACTGCGGGTCGATGACGAGCGCCTGCTTGAACGCGGTCTCGGCCCGGGCGAAGCCTTCCTCCGAACGCAGATTCCAGAAATATCTGCCTTCGAGAACGAGCCGGTGCGCCTCCGGATTCACCACTTGGGTTGCCCGCGACGACATTCCGAGCTTGAGCTGCAACTGCTGCGCAATCAGCCCCGCGATCTCTTCCTGCACGGCGAAGATGTCCTTCAGGTCGCGCGTGAACGTGTCCGACCACACATGAAAACCGTCCGCCGCTTTGATCAACTGCGCGGTGATGCGCACCCGATTATCCGCCTTGCGCACGCTGCCCTCGACCACGTAGGCCACGCCGAGTTGCCGGGCGATTTCCGGGATGGGCGTGTCCTTGCCCTTGAAGTGGAAGGCGGAGGTGCGCGCCGTCACCTTCAGGCCGGGAATTTTCGCGAGCACATTCAACAACTCCTCGCTGACGCCGTCCGAGAAAGTTTCGTTGCCCTTGTCCTCGCTCAGATTGGCGAACGCGAGCACCGCGATGGATTTCTGATCAGCGGCGCTGGGCGCTCCAGAAGCCGCGGGTGGCGGGTTCGTCGCAGAACCCTCTGGCTTGGGCCGCGCGCCGTACTTGAGAAAAAGCAGGAGGCCCACCACCAGCAGCGCGACGACACCCAGCGCCAGTGGTAGCCGCCGAGGTGACGAGGCGGACGGCTGCGAACCCGCGTGCGTCCGCCGCCTCCCGTCGGCGGCTACGCTGCCATCGAGGACCAGCTTGTAAACCTGCACGCTGGCCTGGATGTTCTTCAGCTCCGGCCGGCTCAACCGCACCAGCGCGTGCTCCACCTTGTTCTCGATCTGGTCATAAACCGAGTTGGAGATGCAAATCCCGCCCGGCTCAGCCAGCGGCTCGATGCGCGCGGCGATGTTCACGCCGTCGCCATGCACGTCGCCGTCGCTGCGCACCACGTCGCCCAGATGGATGCCGATGCGGATGCGCACCTGCCGTTCGGGGAGTTGCGCCTGGTTGCGCTCCGCCAACGCCCGCTGGATTTCCACCGCGCACCGCACCGCCGCCAGCGCGCTGGCAAACTCGACGAGAAACCCGTCGCCGGTCGTTTTGATTTCCGTGCCCTGATGTTTGGGAAACAGGCCGCGCAAGACGCCCCGATGTTCTTCGAGCAACTCCAACGCGAGCGCCTCGTTGCGCTGGGAGAGCGCGCTGTAGCCCACCATGTCCGTGAACATGATGGCGGCCAGCTTGCGTTGCTCGGTGTTGGCGCTCATTTCTTCGCCGCCTGCTCCTTGATCATCCGGGCCAGCGTCTCACGCGCCACCTTGTATTGCGGAACGCAATTGAATGTTACTAACAACTGCTGAAACGCCGGCGTATCGCGGACTGAGTCCAGCATCGGGTGCCAGTAGAGCCGGCTTTGCACAATATCCGGCATGTGCTCCAACTGCGGCAAGCCCTCGGCGAAATTCCCCACCGCACACAGCGCATAGCCGCGCTGATAGCTGCCAGCGGGCATCGCCGGAACAATCGACCGGGCCAGTTGAACGGCCTCGTCGGCCGCCCCGCCCCGGTGCAGGACATGCAACGCCTCGCCGGCAGCATACCAACCGGACGCAATCAGCCGGGGATCCTGCAACACCTTCCGGGCGGCGGTCAGGGCTTCCTCCTTGCGGCCCAACTCGAACAATGCGCGCGCCCGATCGGCTTCCAACGGCAGGAATGACTCGTTGCGCAGGGCCGCCGCGCGATTAAACACCGCGAGGGCTTCGTCATATTGCCGGGCGTCGCAGTAATAAAATCCGTGAATAAACAGGATGATGAACGAGACAGGATCGAGCGCCTCCGCCCGGCCAATTTCGTTGAGCGCGAGGTCCAGCCGGCCTTCGCTGGCCAGGACGTGGGAATGCCAATGGTAGGCGGTCGCATAGTTGGGGTTGGCGGCAAAGGCCAATTGGCACTCCTGTTCGGCGTCCCCCAATTGCCGGTTGTCCGTGTAGACAAAGCCCATCGTGGCGTGCGGCTCGGCCAGCGACGCATCCATCTGCAGGGCCAGCCGGCTTTGTACGATTGCCAGCTGATCAAACTCCTCCACCCGGCCGACGCCGTCCAGCAGGCGATACCGCCCCCGCAGCGCCGTGGTGGTGGCCAGTCCCGCCTGGGCCTGGGCAAATTGGGGATCGATCTTCAACGCCTGGCTGAACGCACGCTCGGCCTGATCAAAGCCAGCCGACGTCCGCGGAGCCAGAAAATGACGCCCTTCCAGCATGAGTCGGTGGGCCTCGGGATCCACCGCGCGAGCGATCTTGGTCGCACCGAGCTTGAGCTGAAGTTGCTGCGCAATGAGCCCCGCAATCTCATCCTGCACCGCGAAGATGTCCTTCAGGTCGCGCGTGAACGTATCGGACCACACATGGAACCCGTCCACCGCCTTGATGAGCTGCGCGGTGATGCGGACCTTGTCGCCGGCCTTGCGCACGCTGCCCTCGACGACATAGGCCACGCCTAGTTGCTGCGCGATTTCCGCCACCGGCACCTGCTTGCCCTTGAAATAAAATGCCGAGGTGCGTGCGGTCACCTTCAGGCCCGGAGTTTTCGCGAGGACGTTGAGCAATTCTTCACTGATCCCGTCGGAGAAATACTCGTTGCCCTTGTCCTCGCTCAGATTGGCGAACGCGAGCACCGCGACGGATTTCTGGTCGGTGGCGCTGGGCGTGGCTGCGGCGGCGGGCGAACCCGGAGCGTTGGTCGGTGGATGCGCCGCTTGTTTCGCGACCTGCCCCGGTGGATGAAACAGCCACCAGCCCACGCCTCCCAGGGCCAACGCGACGAGCAATCCCATCACCACGAGGCGCGCGCTGGGTTTCGAAGGAGACGGTGACGCGGATTTGCCGGCGACCGGCGCCTGCTGCTGCTGCCAGGGGAGCACGACGCGATAAACGTCCATGGGCACTTCAATGTGCTTCAGCTCGGGCGAGTCGAGTTTCGTCAAGCCCACGTCCAGCTTGTTGCGCACCTGCGCATACACGGTGTCCGACAGGCAGATGCCGCCCCCGATGGCCAGCGGTTCGATGCGCGCGGCGATGTTTACCCCGTCCCCATACATGTCCGCCTCGCGATGCACCACGTCGCCCACGTGGATGCCTATCCGCACGTGGATGTGGCGCTCGCCGGGCTGGGCGCCATTGCGGGCGGCGACGGCCCGCTGGATTTCCACCGCGCACTGCGTCGCCTGGAGCGCGCTGGGAAACTCGACGAGGAACCCGTCGCCGGTGGTCTTGACCTCGCGGCCGTTGAAGAGCGGGAACTGCGTCCGCAGCAGGCGCTGGTTTTCGGCGAGGAGTTCCAGCGAAAGCGCCTCGTTGCGCTGCGAGAGGGCACTGTAGCCCACCATGTCGGTGAACATGATGGCGGCGAGCTTGCGCTGCTCGGTGTTTTCGGACGGCACGAAGGGATAAGAGCAGATTGTGGCAGGAAGGAAACAACAGAGCGCCCAGGGTGAATCAAGGAACCCGAGGGATTCCTCCACTTTACGCGGAGTGTCAGGCCGCGTAAGGGCTCGACGTGGGTAGCGCGACTGATGGCAGATTCACTTGAAGGACAAACTTCCAACCCAATTGGAAGCGACCATTCCGCTGCGAGAGTGTCCGCTTATCGCTGCCGGCTCGGAAATCACAGTGCTCCTGGCAGTCGCTCCTTCGCTGGCACACCGAAAGCCGATTTCGACGGGATGTCCCCATCGTGCGCGTGCGTGGAAGGCCGGAAAGACTGAATGATCCAGAGGAGGGAAAAAGCCGCGCCGATTTACTTGCACTTTACTTGCACTTATTCGCAAGTCATTGATTATCAGTGGAGCGGGTGAAGGGAATCGAACCCTCGTGATTATTACCAAAGACCCGATGGCTCGCTGACTCACGGGAGACCATTCCGCGAGCGAAGCCCCTCTGCAGGATCCGACGCGGCTGGAGCCAGGGTCGTCCAAGACCCACACCACGCGCGGGTTTCTGTAATCTTCAGCCGCGCAAATCTTCTTTGCCATGGTGGAAGGATCCCGCGGACCGGATCGCCAACGGACCTGCTGGCTGGAACCCGCAGGCCCAACACGGCCCGGCAGGATCTCCGCGCACGGCCCAGCCACGATACGGACAACAACGCTACTCTCCACCATGAAAATACGAATTCCGCTCCTCGTCCTCAGTCTCCCAGCCCTGGCCGTGCTCGGCGGTTCCGGTTATGGTGCCACGCCGCTCGGCACCGCCTTCACCTACCAGGGTCGTCTCTCGTTCGGCGGGGTGCCGGCCATCGGCCATTACGATTTCCAGTTACAGCTATTCGATGCGGCCAGCGGCGGCGTTCAAGTGGGGCCCACTATCACAAACGCCAATGTTCTGGTGAGCGGCGGGTCCTTCACCACGAGCATCGATTTCGGGCCGGGCGTGTTTGCCGGGGATGCCTCCTGGCTTGCGCTCGGCGTGCGCTCCAACGGCACGTCGGTGGCCTTCAGCGCGCTCACGCCCCGGCAGCCGCTGCAGCCCTCGCCGAATGCCCTTTACGCCGAGCAGGCCGGGACCGCGCTGACGTCGCAGGCGGCCGGAGCCAACTCCGTCTCAAGTGCCGCCCTTCAGGGCAACAGCGTCACCGCGGCCAAGATCGCGACCGGTCAGGTTGTGAAATCCCTCAATGGCCTTACTGACGCCGTGACGCTGGCGGCGGGCGCCAATGTCACGCTCACCCCGAGCGGGAATCAAATCACCTTGGGCGTGACGCTCCCACCCTCGGGATGGTCGCTCGGCGGCAATAGCGGCACGGACCCGTCGGTGAACTACCTCGGCACATCCGATCACACCCCGCTCGAACTCCGGGTCAACGGCGATCGCGTGTTGCGACTGGAACCCGCCTCGAGATCCAGCGGCGGTGGGGTCATCTTTTCGAGCACTTGGAGCGCAAATGTCATCGGCGGCTACAGCGCCAATCACCTCGGGCTCGGTGTCATCGGGGCGACCATCGCCGGCGGCGGATTTCATTCCGGCGTGCTTGTGCTCGGCGGAGTTGATGTGCCCAATGTGATCAATGCCGACTTCGGATCCATCGGGGGCGGCGCCGGTCATACCATCGGCGGTCGCTACGGAACAATCCCCGGCGGCCTCAACAACAACATCGCCCCGGGTGCGGACTACGCCTTCGCCGCCGGCCGCAGCGCCACCGCCACGCAGCCCGGGAGTTTTGTCTGGGCCGATGGCCGTGCGCCGACTTTCACTTCCCCGCTGGCCAATGAATTCGCCATCCGCGCGCAGAACGGGCTCTATCTCGAGACGGAGCACGGAGTGCGCTTGAACGCGGCTGATGAGCCGATCATCACGCGGGGATGGGATCCGTTCGATAACAGCGCTCCGGACGGGAAGGCCTACAACGGCCGCTGGGGCATGTTCATGGAGTACACTGAGCTCACCCTCGGCATCCCGGCGGAGGACGTCGGGCCCCGCACCTTCGCCGTGGCGAAGTATCATCCTGACGGCACGCGCGAGTCGCTGATTACCGTCGGCCAGGATGGCAACCTGGCCTGCCGCAGCTTGTCCATTCTCGGGGGCGCCGATCTCGCCGAACCCTTTGACGTCGGGGCCGAGGTGCTCGAACCCGGCGCGGTGCTGGTCATCGACGAACTTCATCCGGGCCAACTGAAGCTCAGCACGGAGCCATACGATCGGCGCGTGGCCGGCGTCGTGAGCGGCGCGGGAGGCATCCACCCGGGCGTCAGCCTCCGGCAGCAGGGTGCGCTCGAAGGCAACCAGAACGTGGCCCTGACCGGGCGCGTGTATGTCATGGCGGACGCCGATGCCTCACCCATCACGCCCGGGGATATGCTCACGACCTCCCCGGTCGCCGGACACGCGATGAAGGCGGTGGACTTTCAACGCGGCCAGGGAGCCGTGCTGGGCAAGGCCATGACCGCGCTCGCCTCGGGCCGCGGATTGGTCCTCGTTCTGGTCACGCTCCAGTGATTGCCCTCACCATCCCCACGGGATTCCCATGAACGCATCCATTCTCAGTTTACGGCTGGGCCTCCGCGCCGTCGCTTTGTTTGCGCTGCTCCCGCTCCTGCTCGCCGCTCCGGGGCGGGCCGTGACTCCGCAGGACTTCGGCTACCAGCACAAGAACGTGTACGGCGATCTGGCCCTGGGCCATCGGGAGTTGCTCGTGATCGTCGTCAACTTCGCCACGGCCGATCCCCTCGCGCATAACCCGGCATGGTACGATGATTTCATTTTCAACCTGTTTCGTACCCCGCGCAGCATGAACGGGGCTTATCTCGAAATGTCCAACGGCCGCTTCTTCTGGTCCCGCGCGGCCACGGTGGGCCCCCTGAATCTTCCGGCATCGATGCGCGGGGCGAACTTCGCCACCAACAGCGGGGACATGCACGACACCCTCTATTCCTCGAACATCATTTACCAGGCTTGGTCCGCCAAACTGTTCAATTTCGCCGGCTGGGATTCGAACGGCGACGGGCACGTGACTCAAAACGAGCTCGGCATCGCGATCATCTCCAACGACGTGAATGGCGGGGGCGCCGAGCGCTGGGCGGGGACGGTGCGCGGTCCCGGCGCCAGCGTGGACTGGACCGGAGCCGTGGCGTTGCTCGGGCATCAAGGTGATTTCGCCACGCTCTGCCACGAGCTGAGCCACACGCTGGGGACAGTCGAT
>DATLUX010000476.1:0-6338 GCA_035577805.1 Verrucomicrobiia bacterium | reverse complement strand
ATTCCGAAATCACAGCGAACTAAGGCCTGCCGCCGGTCGAATCGAGCATCGATCGACAGCGCCATGTCGGCGGGTCTGCTGTCGTCGCCAGTCACCCCCGTCCGCACTCCGCCCTCCGCACTCCGCACTCCCTCACCGCGTCACCAGCGTGCCCACTTCCTCGCCGAGAACCACTCGGCGCAGGTTATGCGGTTTGAAGAAATCAAAAACGATGATGGGCATTTTGTTATCCATGCACATGGAGAACGCGGTGGAATCCATCACTTTCAACTGTTCCTGCAATGCTTCCAGATAGGTGATGCGCTGGAACCTTTTGGCTTTGGGATTCTTCTTCGGATCACTGTCGTAGATGCCGTCGACTTTGGTGGCTTTTAAGATCACATCTGCCCCAATTTCATTGGCGCGCAAGGCGGCCGCAGTGTCCGTCGAAAAATAGGGGTTACCCGTGCCGCCGCCAAAAATCACCACGCGCCCTTTCTCCAGGTGACGGACGGCCCGGCGTCGGATGAACGGTTCGGCCACTTGATGCATGGTAATGGCACTTTGCACGCGCGTGGCCACGCCCAACTTCTCCAAGGCATCCTGGAGCGCCAGCGAGTTGATCACCGTCGCCAGCATGCCCATGTAATCGCCGGTGGCCCGTTCGATCCCGCGTTCGCTACCGCTCAGCCCGCGAAAGATGTTGCCTCCTCCGATCACCACCACCACTTGCACCCCCAAATCGCGCACCTCCTGGATCTGTTTGGCCATGTCATGCACCGCCTGCGGGCAGATCCCCGTTCCGGCAGCGCCGCCCAGCGCTTCTCCGCTGAGCTTGATCAGAATCCGCCGGTATTTGGAGGTTTTCACAGGCAGCGGTTCTACACACCGCGTGCCTGGGCGTCAAACTTCATCGCCAATGACTGGATTTTGGCATTCCGCATTCCGCATCCTGCATTCCGCATTCGACTAATCCACCCGAAACGCTTCCCAATCGTTGGTGCGAGGTTCGCCATTGAAGCCGGTCGAAAGAATCTCGCCGATGATGGTGTCGCCTTCGAGCGTGCCCTGGTGTTTGGCAAGGAACTTAAAATCGCCACGGCCCCGTTCGACTTCAAAAATCACTTCGTTGTCCTTGAAGGAAGCGTTTTTGATCTCGTTGGGACGGCCTTCACGGCTGGGCATGCTGCCGGTGAGTTTGTCGCCGTCCAAATTCAACGTCACCCTGGATTCGAACGAGCGTCCGCCGAAGAGGTTGGTCCATTTCCAAGTGCCTTCAATGCCGGAATATCTGCGCGCTTCCCACGGATAAGATTGGGCCTGGCCGGCCCAGTCGGATTCCACGCGGCCGCGCACGAATTTGCCTTCGAGTTTGCCCGAATAACGCGTCGTGATTGTCAAACCGTATTGCTCACGGACCACCTCGAAGTGGACTTCATTGCCGGTGACGACGCCGTTCGTGATGGGCATGTCGGTGCCGGCGCGCAGACTCGAGATGCCGGTCACTTTGTTTCCTTCCTGCTTCAGCTTGATCTTGGGGGCTACTTCGGTGCCGTCAGGCATGGTAAATGTCCAATGCCAGGTGCCGGTG
This sequence comes from Verrucomicrobiia bacterium, assembly GCA_035577805.1. Classification (GTDB taxonomy): domain Bacteria; phylum Verrucomicrobiota; class Verrucomicrobiia; order Limisphaerales; family JADJPG01; genus DATLUX01. The sequence goes on along the minus strand of DATLUX010000476.1, from coordinate 4,768 downwards.
AAATCGGTGGGCGGCGGCGGCGGGTCAGCCGCCAACGCGGACATCAGGACCAGGGCGATCATTCCGCCACAAAGCCGGGTCGTTTTCATAGGGTGGTGGTGGGTTCTTCACGTCAGCGGAAACCGGCGCTATGCAGGCCGCCCGAGGTGAGTTCCCGGGGTGCGCGCCCGGCGGGCACGCTAAAATGCAGGCTAATCTTCTCTTCATCCTTGTTGTTGCGCCCGCTGTACACCACCTCGATGGAGTCGCCGCGATCGTAGACGGTCATCAACCCAAAGCAACCTTCACCTTTGCTGACTTTATAGACTCCCTGGCTGTAAGGACCGCCTTTCAGGGACGGATCCTGATCCAAAGGCGCCGCGCATAGAACCGGGATGGGCGCGCCTCCGCCCGTGGCGTAATCGCCGTTGCGACCATCATCGGCGGCGAGCATATGGGAGTCGCCATGCAGGATGACCACGCCCGAGATGCGATTGGTCTTGATGAAATCGGCGATCTCCCGCCGTTCGGTGGCGTAGATGCTCCAGTGATCCTCGTCCTGCAACCCGGCTCCGGGCGGGCGCGGGGCGCGTCCGCCGCGCCGCCCGCGTTCTGCGTTCGTGTTGGTGTTGCTGGCGTTATTGGTGTTGGCAGCGAGGTCAGCCACCAGATTGGTGTGATGAATGTAACCAAACTGATTGGTCTTCACTCCGCGATAATAATTGCTCCCTTTCTCGCCCAGCCAGGGCACGGAACTGACCCAACAGATCAGCGGATACTTGCCATTGGCGGTCAGGAGTTCGCGTTTGAACCAGTCCTTTTGTCTCTGGCCCATCATGCTTTTGGTAGCGTCATCCTTGTTCGTGACGGCGTCCCGTTCCGAGCGCAAATCCGTGAGGATAAACTTCACGCGCCCGACATTGAACGACTGGTAGATCGGAATATCCCCCGAACCGGCCCCGAGCGGATAATGCGGCACATATTCCTGATAGGTCAACCGCGCCGCCGGCCGGGACGGCGCCGTTTTGGAGCTGCCGTTCCCGCCGAAGTCGTGATCGTCCCAGATGTAAACGAACGGCACATTGCGATAAAGATCGGCCTGCTGCGGCGAAGCCAGCACCGCATCGTAAGCGGCGCGGAACCGTGAGCGCAGATTGGTCGTGATGTTCAAGTAATGAAAATCGCCCATGTTCATGTAGAAGAGCGGGGCATGCTCGCGAATGCGATCATACACGTCGCTGGTGCTGCCCGTCTTGCCGCAGGAAGCGAAGGCGATCGTGAAGGAGGTCGGCCGCTCCGCAAACGTGCGGAACTGGCCGGCCTTGGTGCGGTGCAGACGCCCATCCACTTCCAGCGCGTAGTAATAGCGTGTGTCGGGCTTCAGCCCAAGCAACGGGAAACTCACCACGTTGCCGTTATTGGTCTGAGAAATCACCGGATCGGTCGTGTAAGCGCGGCGAAAGGTCTTATCCTCGCTGAAAGCCAGGCGCGCGCTCATCCCCGCGCGGGCCAACCGGGCCTTGATCGTCGCCAGGTGCGGCGTGATCGCCCCCGCCCACGGGCCTCGATCCAGCTCGGAATAAAACACGCCCAATTGATCGAAAAGAAATGCGTAGGTGTCGGCCAATTGCTGGATGCGCGCGTCCAGCGGCGTGCCCAGGCCGTGCCCGGTATTGCCGCTGATCCGCAGCAGAATCGGCCGCTTGCCGCTGGCCGCCGCCTGCAATCGGGCTGTCATCTTGCGGGAATGCGCCGGGTTCACCCGGCCATCGTTGGCGCCGGTCAAAAACAAGACGGCCGGATATTGCGTTCCGTTCTTCACGTGGTGATACGGCGAATAGCCATAGAGCGCTTCGAACTGCGGCTGTTCCTTGACCGTCCCATATTCGGTCACGTTAAAAGTGCCATTCGGATCCAATTCCACGCGTAACATGTCGTAGATGCCTACGTGCGAGATGACCGCCCGGCAAAGTTCCGGATGTTGGGTCAGCGTGGCGCCCATCAAAAGACCGCCGTTGCTCCCGCCTTCAATGGCCAGGCGCTCCGGCCGCGTGTAGTTCGAGGTCACCAGATGCCGCGCACAGGCGGCGAAGTCATCAAACACGTTCTGCTTGTGCGTCAAACTGCCCGCTTGATGCCAGCCTTCGCCATACTCTCCGCCGCCACGCAAATTGGCGATGGCCACCACCCCGCCCTGGTCGAGCCAGACGCGCCGGGTGAAATCAAAGCGCGGGCTGAGGCTCATCCCGTATCCGCCATAGCCGGTCAGAATCGTGGGGTTATTTCCGTCCAGGCGCGTTCCTTTCTTGCGCAAGATGGTCATCGGCACGCTGGTACCGTCCTTGGAAGTGGTGTATTCACGCACGGCCTCGACGTCGCCGAATTCCGCGGGGGATTCCCCAACAAAAAACGTGGGCGAGACCACTTCCCGATCCTTGTTCGGATTATAGCGCTGCCACTTGAAGGGTTCGGTGTAGGTCACGGTGCGGAAATAAAGTTCATCGCCGTAGGTCACCACCATCTGGTCCACTGAAGTTGGCACGACTGGGGTCTCATTGGTGGAAGGCTGCCGGCGGCGCGGCATGATGGGAGCCAGCTGCCACGAGACTTTCTCCAGCCGATCATAGAACACCAACTCCATCGGACCGCCATCCACATAGGACACGTAAATCCCGCTGGCCGAGGGCGTGAAGCTGCTGATGGCATTGGTCGTCTCCGGCACGACCGTGTGCGGATTGGTCAATTGCGGGTCCGCCAGCGGCAGGCGGACGATCTTCCCGTTCGGCGCATCTTTCTTGGAAAGCAGATACAGGCCCTGGTCCAACGGCCATTCGATGAAGGCCGGCTGCCGTCCGAACTCAGCCTGCTTCAGTTGATCTTCGAAGTGCGTGATCTGTTTCCATTGGCCATCAGGTGAACGCAACCAATGCGCATACTCGCCCCCATCCCCGTTGGCCACGGTGGCCAGGAACCATTCTCGATCCGGACTGGCCGCCAGGTGCACCTCAGCGATGCGCGGAAATTCCTTGCCCACTTCGTAGCGATCCTGAGCCACCGGAGCGCCCAGCTGATGGAAATAAACCTGCTGATAAAAGGACAGATCCTCCGGCGGCCGTTCCTCCGGCCACGGATAACGGGTGTAATAAACTCCCAGCCCGTTGGCCGCCCACTCGGCGCTGCCACCCGCGGTCGGGCCATGCACGCCAGGAATGACGTCCGTCAACTGACGGCCCGTCTCGGTCTCAAAGAAATACAAGGCCCCGTGTTCGCTCCCGTGTTGCGACAACGAAATCGCGACCAGCTTCCCGTCCGGCGAGGGCACATACCAATCGATGGCCGTGCCGCCATCGGCCGCCAATCGGTTCGGGTCAAGCACCGTCTTGGCGTGTGCCGGATGATTCGTGCCGCTTAGCACCATCAACACCGGCTGCTGAGCCGGCGGCTGGAATCGCAGGAAAAAAAGGCGCCCCGCCCGGTAATGAAACCCGTAATAATCGGGGGCCGTTTTGGCGAAGAGTTCCTGGAGTCTCTTTTCCACCCGCGCGCGGGCATCCACGCCATTCAACCATGCCCGGGCATACAGACCTTGGGCCTCCGTCCAGGCCCGCACCACCGGGTTGGTGGCGTCCTCCAACCATTGATAATCGTCCTTCACCTTCACGCCATGATACTCGTTGATGACGGGGCGGCGGCGCGTCGGCGGCTCATTGCCGGCCGCGGTCTGGACGCAGCTCAAGGCCAAAGCAAGCAGGCCAAGACCAGCGACAACCATGGAGGAGTGCCGAAGAAAAATGCCGCCGCGTCCGAGAGGGCCCAGATCCGGAGTGTGGCTAGGTGGCATCAATGCCTAAGGACACTAATGATTTTGGCGCGGTTACGGAACAGATTTTTCTGCTCGTGTTTTCAACCCGAGCGCGAAACCCTCGCCGGCCGTGACCCGACCGCTGCCCAGCCATCCTCTTCGCCAAGTCGAAGCGGCCTATCGAATCGCTTGCGAGCGTTATGCTCACCATGGGGTGCGCGTGGAACGTGCCCTTGCCCAGCTGCAACGCATCCCTGTCTCGCTCCATTGTTGGCAGGGCGATGACATCGGCGGGTTCGAACATCAGTCCAATGCCCTCGGCGGCGGCCTGGCTGTCACCGGCAATTATCCGGGCAAAGCGCGGACGGCCGCCGAGTTGCGCGATGATTTGGTTCAGGCCTTGGCCCTCATTCCCGGACGGCACCGGTTGAATCTGCATGCGTTTTATGGCGAATTCGGCGGCCGCAAGGTCGATCGTGACGAAATCGGGCCTGAACATTTCCGCCATTGGATCGCATGGGCCAAGGAGCAACGTCTCGGGCTGGATTTTAACCCCACCTGTTTTGCCCACCCCAAAGCTGCAGATGGATTCACCTTGTCGCATCCCAACCGGGACATTCGCCAATTCTGGATCGAACATTGCCGGCGCTCGCGCGAGATCGGAGCGGCCATCGGCCGGGCCCTGGGCTCGCCCTGTGTTACCAATGTGTGGATCCCGGACGGTTTCAAGGACACGCCCGCCGACCGACGCCGGCCGCGCGAACGGCTGGTCGAATCGTTGGATGCGGTGTTCCGTGTCCGTCTATCGCCCCGCCATAACCTCGATGCCATCGAACCGAAACTGTTTGGCATCGGGGCCGAGAGTTGCACCGTCGGTTCGCACGAATTTTATCTGGGTTATGCCATCACCCGCCGGAAGCTGCTCTGTCTGGACGCCGGACACTTTCATCCCACCGAGACCATCGCGGACAAAATCTCCAGCGTGCT
>DATLUX010000475.1:0-22317 GCA_035577805.1 Verrucomicrobiia bacterium | reverse complement strand
GGCGTGTGCTCGGGCCGCTGGCTAACATCCCGGAGTTCCACGCCGCCTTTGGCGTCAAAACCAACCAACCCCTGTGGCGCTCACCCGCCATGCAGGTGAAGATCTGGTGACGGACAAAGTATCCCGATAGGTTGGTCGTTTCACGAATGATGCCAGCCGCGATCGACCAGCAGTTCCTGCCCGGTCATCGCGCGACTAGCGTCACTGGCCAAAAAAATCACCACGTCGGCGATCTCGTCGGGCTGAATTAGGCCGGGCAGACATTGCTGGCGGAGGATGAACTTTTTGGTTGCCGGGGTGACAAACTCGCGCAACTGGCGTTGAGTCATCACCCAGCCTGGCGACACGGTGTTGACGCGAATGCCGCGTGGACCCAGTTCACGGGCCAGAGATCGGGTGAAGCCGAGTACGCCGCCCTTGGTGGCGACGTAGGCGCACAGGCGCACTGGACCAGCATGAAAGACAATGGAACCAAGGTTGATGATGGACGCGCCCGCGCGCATGGCCGGCAGGGCCTCGCGGCAGGTGAGGAAGTAGGCGCGTAAATTCAACGCGAATAGATCGTCCCACGCGCGAGCAGTGGTCCGGCGAAAATCGAGGCGCGGATCCCGCGCCGCGTTGTTGACCAGAACATCAATGCGCCGGGCGCGCCGGCGGATGGCCGCGAGCCAGCCCACGACGGCGCGTTCCTGCGTCAGATCAACCTGATCGAACCGCACTCGCTCACCCAAACGGGCCGTCAAGCGTCGGCCGGCGACTCGATCGCGGTCGCAAAAGAAAACGTCTGCGCCCTGCCGGTGAAAGGCCTGGACCAGGGCTGCGCCGATGCCGTTGGCCCCACCGGTGATGACCACGGCTCGATTCTTCAATTCCGGGCTGAGCATGGAATGACGATGGCGCAACGAACCGAGGCGGAGGAAGCGAATTCTAGGCAGGACCCCTCCGCCGGTTGACGAACCGTGTCGCGCACATGGTCGATCGGCTGGAGTTCGTCTCCGAAGTTGATTTGATGCGGGCTTACTTCCGTGGGGGAGTCGTCAGGTCCTTAAAAAAATCAGCGATGGTGTGATGGGTCAAATCACGGAACTCGCCGGCGTCGAAGAAGGAGCCCCCACACACGGTGCAATGCTCGAACCAGATGTGCGGCTGTTCCAGCTCCACCATCCGAATCATCAGACTGCCGCAGCGCGGGCAGTAAATGCGATCCACCTTGTTAAACTCCCGACCGACTTTCGGATCGCCAATATCAATGGCGTCGGCCCCTTTCATTTTCTTCAACTGCTCTTTCTCAAATTCGTCGAAGAAGATGCCCTGGCAGTCGGTGCAACGGTCCACTTCCACGCCCGCGAAGGTCACTGTGACCATCGGCGAGATGCATTTGGGACATTTCATAAATCGTTTACTCAGAATGGCAGATCAGCGATGGCAGTATTCACTGAGGGCTTCATCGAACATGGACCAGTCCACGTAAAAGCTTTCTGTCATGCGCTTCCTTTGGTGACGCTTGCGGACCGCTTGGATCGGCGACGGGGGTGCGGTTCGCGACGCGGCCCAGCGACGTGATCCTTGGCTTGAACGGCCGGCGCGCGAACTTCTCGCAGCGACTCGTCCTCCGGCGGAGGTACCTGCTTCTCCTCCGAGGATTCGCTTTCTTCAAGGTCACCTGTCAGGGCTGCTCGCACCGAGCCAAGCGCGCCGAGGCGCGGGCAGCTGTCGGCGTCCTTGCCTTCCAGTCGCGCTTTCGCTGCCTTGGCAAACCGCGTCCACGGAACGGCCCTTAGTCGTGCGGCAGATATCGCTTTGCCCGTTTCCACACAGATGCCATAGGTCCCAATCCGGATTCGATTGAGGGCATCGTCCACTTCATAGAGGGCGTGCTGTTCTGCGGAAAGCCGGCTCAAGGCCAGATCGTGGTCGAACTCGTCCGTCGCGCTATCTGCCATGTCCATACTGTGTGGCTCGAGCGGCTCGGAGGACTGCGCGAGTTGTTCGCTGCAGTCTTTCAGCAGGCGCTCGCGCAGTCCAAGCAGCACGCGATAGTGCCAAGCCCATTTCGGGTTAAGGCGGGGTGCGCGCGATTCCTCGCGGTCGCGACCAAGAATGGCGCGCGTGGTCGAAGCAGTCTTGCGCTGGCGCAAGCCTGGCTGTGTGGTTGTCCGTTCTTTGCGTTGATGTTTCATGGTTCCGGTCCCATTACAATTTTAGTATCGCAACCATCGAATCCGTGTGCCTCACCGGATTTGGCGAGAATTGACCGTTCCTTGATGGCACGGTTTCGAGTGAATAGAGGATTTGGCCAGGGGCGTGTCCCTGGCAAAGACTGGTGATGGACAGCCTGAAGGCGCCAGGATCCCGGGGGCTGCGTCCCCAAAGCATGGCGCCGGCCAGGAATTTGTCCTCGTTACCCTGGGTTTTCCAGCTGTGACGTTGTTGGGCTTGGACGGCTCGTTCGCGGATGGTTTGTCCGAAGCGGCTCTCGATGGTGCGGGCCGGGGCGGTTCCTTGTTTCAGGCGGATTTTTCTTTGAGCCAGCAGGCGATAGCCAGGTCACTAGGCACGCCGGCATTCTAAGGGGCAGGGCGGGGGCTGTCATGACTGAATTCAGGCGAAACCCGTCGCGACAACTGGACGGAGCCCTCGGTTCGGTCTTAGAGTTCCGCGAGCAATGAGCGATCCTGCCGGGCGTCGATTGAAGCGAAGTGTGCGCGCGACGTTTTTGGCGATCGCGGTGAATACGTTGCTGGCGGCCGGCAAGATTGTGACGGGGATGGCCGGGCATTCTCAGGCGCTGATTGCGGATGGGATCGAGTCGCTGGCGGACATCTTAAGTTCGCTGGTAGTCTGGCGTGGCCTGGTGGTGGCGGAAGCGCCGACGGATGAGGGACATCCCTATGGTCACGGCAAGGCGGAGCCGATCGCGGCCGGCATTGTGGCGATGTTGCTGCTCATGGCGGGCCTATGGATCGGGGTGCAGAGCGTTCATCAAATAGTGATCCCGCATCAGACGCCGGCGGCCTATACCCTGGTTGTGCTGGTGACGGTGATTGTAGTCAAGGAGCTGCTCTTTCGCCGGGTGCTGCAGACGGGCCACGAACTGGAAAGTTCCGCCTTGAAGAGCGATGCCTGGCACCATCGCAGCGATGCGATCACCTCATTCGCGGCGGCGATCGGCATCATTATCGCCCTGGTGGGCGGCCGGGGCTATGAGTGGGCGGACGACGCGGCGGCGCTGCTGGGCGCGCTGATCATCGTCTGGAACGGTGTGCGGATCGCCCGGCCCGCTCTGGATGAACTGATGGACGCCGCGGCCCCGGAGGATCTGCGCCGCCAAATCGCGCTGGCGGCGGGCCGGATCAAGGATGTGGCCGACATTCAGAAATGCATCGTGCGCAGTCATGGCTACTGGTATTTCGTCGATTTGCATGTTCAGGTGGACCCAGAGATGACGGTCGCCCGCTCGCATGCCGTGGCTCATGAAGTGAAGGATCAGCTGCGCGCCCAGTTTCCGCGCATCCGCGATGTTCTGGTCCACATCGAGCCGTTCCGAAGCGAGGGAGCGCAGGAGAGGAATTAACCAAAGCCGTGGGGGTTGCTTAGTGGAATTTCCGTGTCGGGCCGCGGGCAGCCTGGGTAGAGTGCGGCGCGTGAATCTCCAGGCCATCTTCCAAACTGGTTCTGGTCGCATGGCTTGGTTTCGGGGGCTGCTTTTGATTTGCGTCGTCCTGATGCAGATCGCCAGCAGGCCGCTGTGGCTGAATGACCGCGTCTACCCGTTGGTGCCAATCACGCTGGATTTCCCGTTGGCGCCTGCACCGTGGGACGCGGTGGTCTGGGGATTCGCCCTGGCGTCGCTGGTATTGAGTTATTGGCGTTATCGGCCGGCGATCATTTGTTTTCTGGTTGTGATGACATATTTGGTGCTGGCCGACCAAACGCGGTTGCAGCCGTGGGTTTATTTGTTTTGGTTGCTGCTGCTATTGAGCCTGGCGCCGGAGCGTTCTGCGTTCACAACGTGCCGGCTGCTCTTGTCGGCCGTCTATGTGTGGAGCGGCCTGCAGAAGTTGAATCCGGACTATTTTAATCTGGTGGTGCCGTGGTTCGTTCGTCCGGCGGCGGGGTTGTTGCCGGAATGGATGCTCGCGGTTTTGCGATGGGGAGTAGGGGCGGCGCCTGGGATTGAAGTTTTTGTTGGGGTGGGATTGTGGTTTGCGGGAACGCGGCCCGCGGCGCTCATCGCGGTGGTGTTGGTTCATCTTTGCGCCTTAACGCTGCTGGGTCCCTGGGGGCATGCTCACAATTGGATTGTCTGGCCGTGGAATGTGTTTATGCCGGCGCTCGCTTTGGTGCTGTTTCCATGGGAGGCGCGAGCGGAGTTATGGGGCGGCCTGCGCGAAAGGCTTTGGGCGACGGCGGTAGTGGTGGTGGTGTCGGTCTTACCGGTGCTGAGCTATTTCGGTCTGTGGGATTCCTACCTATCGTTCTCGTTGTATGCCGGGAACCTGACGCGCGCGGATCTTTTCATCACCGAAGGGGTGAAAGCGAAGTTGCCGGCGCCAGTGCTGCCGTTTGTTGTGGCCACGCCCGAGCCGTACAACCGCGAGTTACAAGGGCCATTTGTGGTGCTGGTCGAGCTTTGGGCGGACAAGATCGTCCGGGTTCCCCCCCTGCCTGAGTCGCGGAACTATCGGCGCATCGCGGCCTACCTGACCACGTTTGCCTCTGACCCCGATGAAGTGCGGCTGGTTCTTATTCCTCGGGTGGGCCCGAGCCGGTTTTATCGGGGGAGCGATCTGCGTCCGGAAGCCGGGATCCCGCTTCCGAAGTGACGAGGGTGATCTGGATTGCAAAGGTCCGGGGTTGGTCTTAAAACACCCGCACACCATGAATCGCATTACCTCAATTCTACTGGCGCTCAGCATTCTCGTTTGCCCAATCCTGGCGGCCGAACTGAAATTTGCTGTGGCGCCCAAATTTTTCCCGGCAAAGCCTGGCGACCAGGCCTTGGGTCCGTGCCACGGCGGCTTGGTCGTCGATAAAGCCGGCCAGATCTATGTGACAACGGACACCCCACGCGGGATCGTAGTTTTTACGGCGGCTGGGAAGTTTGTGCGGGCCCTGGGGCCGACGCGAGTTCACGGGCTGGAATTGCGGGAAGAAAAGGGCGTGGAATATCTCTACGCGGCGCGTCCGCAGGATCATGAGGTGGTGAAGCTCAACCTCAACGGGGAGCAGGAGTGGGCGATCACCTTCCCGCCGGAGGCCGGAATTTACCAGGAAGCCAAGCAATTCAATCCTTGCGCGGTCACGGTCGGACCCGATGGTTCATTGTTTGTGGCCGACGGCTATGGGGCTAACTACGTGCTCAAATTCGACGCCCACCGTAAGTTTGTGAAAGCCTTTGGCGGACGGGGCGATGCGGAGGGCAAATTCCAGACGTGCCATGGTATCGCCCTGGATACCCGCCAGGACAAACCGCTCTTGTTTGTCTGTAATCGCAACAACGACCGGGTGGAGTATTGGGATCTCGACGGGAATTTTGTCCGCGTGATCCAAAGGAATCTGCGGATGCCGGCGGCCGTCCACATTCGAGGCGACTACGCTTTGATTCCGGAACTGAAAGGCCGGGTGACTGTCTTGAACAAGGATGGCTCCATCGCCGCGCAAGTGGGCGACAATCCCAATGAAAAACAGCGGGCCAATTTTGGGCTGCCGCAGGATCAATGGAGCGACGGCATCTGCAATTCACCGCATGGTGGCTCGATCGACAAGGATGGCAATCTGTTAATCACGGAGTGGAGCCAGTTTGGGCATCTGCATAAATTCACGCGCCTTAAGTAGGAGGTTTCGGATCTGGGCCCAGCCGGCCCCACGTTTTTAGCGGGCCAATCACTCCCGCGATGGGAAGCTCAGTCCCGCCGCGGCTGCTTTTTCTTCAGGGAGCTAAGCGCGGCGACTGCAGAAGAAACCGAGCCAGGCGCCCAGACCGAAGGCGAGCAGTGCCGTGTGATACGGATGGGCATGAATGGTTTCGTCGGCGTATTTGGCGCTATCGATGGCCTTCTGCTGGATACTATTGTAGATGTTCCGGCTGCGTTCGATGCTGTCGGCGAGTTGTTTCCGCGCTGCTTTGACTTTTTCGTCGACGACTTCTTTGGTGGCTTCGAGCAACGCCTCCGCATCGTTGGAGAGAGTAATCACGTCGCGGCGGAGGGCATCGGGGGTTTCAAAGTGTTGGGAATAGCGATTTTTCAGTGTCTTCATAAAACTCGGGACAACCGCTCGTTGCTTTGCCGTCCGTTGCCTGCGACAAGAGCATTGTCGGAGCGGTTGTCCGTAGTTATCCCAGCGCAAAACATGCCGGGTTCGAGCGCAGGCCAGTTTCATCGGCCGCCAACCAGTTGCGCTGTGGCAGCGATGCGCGGGCCAGCTAGAATGTATGCATCCTGCAATTGAACTTGTTGCAAGCTTGCATGTTGCACGGGAACGAGTCGCGGCAAAACAATCAAGCTGCCTTCCAGGATGCATTGAAGAATTGGGACGGGCGCGAAGCGCCGCGGCTTTGCCCCGCTGGCGGACTGCGCCATGGACTGCGACCGGCGAATGGCGTGGGCCTGGAGCCACTGGAGCCATTAGTCGCTTGAAAAAGGGGCGGACTGCGACTAGAAAGGCGTCTGCGGTCACGCTGATGTTTATGTGGATGCTTCGTCAGGGATTTAGTCGAGTGGCTGGCTCCATTCCTGACCGGCAATATAACGCGGTGACTTCGCTATGAAACTCTCAACCTCGACGCCGAACTCCGACGCGGCGGTCACGGAGAGCCCGATCAACATTTTGTTGGTGGATGATCAACCGCGCAACCTCGAGGTATTGGAAACGATCCTGCAGTCGCCCGCCTATCGGTTGATTCGAGCTACGTCCGGAGAAGAGGCCTTGTTGGCATTGATGAAGGAGGATTATGCCGCGATCGTGCTGGACATTCAGATGCCAGGCATGAGCGGGATCGAGTTGGCGCAATTGATCAAACAGCGCAAGCGCAGCCAGCATATCCCGATTCTTTTTCTGACCGCCTATTTTCAGGAGGATACGGACATTCTTCAAGGTTACGTGGCGGGAGCGGTGGATTACCTGACCAAGCCGATCAACCCACAGATTTTGAAGTCGAAAGTCGGCGTGTTTGTGGAATTATTTCGCGCCAACCGTGCCTTAGCCAAGGCGAACCGCGAGTTGGAACGGGAGATTCTTCATCGGAAAGAAGCCGAAGCGGCGCTGCATCGGGCCAACAACGAGTTGGAGGGGCGGGTCCAGCTGCGGACCAACGAACTGAGCCGCCTGAACGCCGGCCTGCGCCTGAGCGAAGAACATTTCCGCCGTGCGGTCGAGGATGCCCCCATCCCGGTGATCATGCATGCGGAGGATGGCGAGGTCCTGCAGATCAGCAAAACCTGGACACAACTGACCGGTTATACGATGGACGACGCGCCGACGTTCGATACGTGGTTGACGCGTGCGTATGGCTTCGGCGCCAACGAAGTGCGCAACGCGGTCCGCAGCTTGTTCGAGCGCGATACCGGAATGGGCGAGGTGGAGTTTGAAATCGTCACGCGCTCCGGACAAAGACGGATCTGGGCCTTTAGCGCATCCGCGCCCGGCAGGCTGATTGACGAACGCCGTTTCATCGTGGGCATGGCCATCGACATTACGGAGCGCAAGCAATCGGAAGAACTCCTGCGCCAAAGCGAAGAGCGTTATCGACATCTGGTTCACTCATTGCCGGCTGCGATCTACACTTGCGACGCCGCCGGGCGCGTCACCCTCTACAATCAGACGTCGGTGGAACTCTGGGGCCGGGAACCGGAGATGGGCAAAGATCTGTGGTGCGGTTCCTGGAAGGCCTACAGGCCGGACGGGACGCCGTTGCCCTTGGAGGAATGCCCGATGGCGGTGGCCATCAAGTCGGGGCGAATCAGTCATGGGCAGGAGATTGTGGTGGAACGGCCCGACCGAACCCGGCGGTCCGTGATGGTTTATCCGCATCCGGTTCGGGACGCGGTAGGCAACGTGACGGGTGGGGTGAACATGTTGGTGGACATCACCGAGCGCAAGCTGGCGGAAGAGGCTTTGCGCGAGGCCAAAGAACAAGCGGAAGCTGCCTCCAAGGCGAAAGACGATTTTCTGGCCGCGCTGTCGCATGAGTTAAGGACGCCGTTAAATCCCGCCTTGCTGCTGGCCAGCGAAAGAGCCGAAGACGCGAGCTTACCGGAGGATGTTCGGCGTGATTTCATGGCGGTGCGGGAGGACATTGAATTGGAAGCGCGTTTGATTGACGACCTGCTCGATCTAACGCGCATTTCTCGCGGGAAACTTCACCTGGAACTGCGTCCGGTCGATTTGCATGAATTCCTTCTGGCCAGTTGGGAGCGGCTGAAAGCCGAGGCGGCCGAGAAAGCGCTGCAGGTGGAGTTTCAATTGGCGTCGTCTCCGGCCTGGGTGCAGGCAGATCCGGTCCGGCTCCAGCAAGTGTTTTGGAACATCATCCGAAACGCGGTCCGGTTCACTCCCAATCAGGGTCGGATCAACATTCGCTCGTATGTGAGCAATGACGACTGGTGGTCGGTGGAGATTGCGGACAACGGCGCGGGGATCACGCCATTGGAGTTGAGCCGAATCTTCGTTCCGTTCGAACAGGGGAATCAAGGCCACCAGTTTGGCGGGCTCGGCCTGGGCTTGGCCATCAGCCGGCGGTTAGTGGAACAACACGGTGGCCGGATCACCGCCAAAAGCGAGGGGCGAGGGCGGGGTGCCAGCTTTACCATCGAGTTGCCGGCCGTCTCGGCCCATAACGGTGAATCCCACGATCGGCCGAGCGCTGCCGGGGCCGGAGTCCAAAGTCTTCCGGCTTGGCGGATTCTGTTGGTGGAAGATCATGACCAAACGCGTATGACCCTGGCCCGTTTGCTGACGCAGCGCGGTCACGACGTGTCGACGGCCGAGACCATTGAGGAAGCGTTGCTGCGGGCGCAGACGTTTGCTTTTGATCTAGTGCTATCCGATGTGGGACTGCCGGACGGGACCGGCCACGAGCTGATCACACGACTGCGCCAAAAACGCCCTGTTTTTCGAGGCATCGCCTTGAGCGGTTATGGGATGGAAAGCGACGTCCGACGCAGCCTGGAAGCGGGCTTTACTGCGCACCTGACCAAACCGGTCGACATCCGAGCCTTAGAGAAGCTGCTTTGTGATCCAGCTGTGGGCGAGGCTTGGACGCAGAAATAGAGGCGAATGAACGACCGCGAGCTGCAACTTGCGGGAGCGGCGGCTCGGTCCTTGTTTAGCACCACAGACGTTTAGTGGTTTATGGAGGCGCTTCGTTGGTGGACACCCAGAAGGAAGCCAACTCCCTTATCGCCTTGGCAAACTGTTTGGCATGGACGGGTTTCACCACATAGCCGTTGGCGCCGAGCCGATAACACATGCGCACATCCTGCGTTTCACGGGAGGATGAGAGCATGATGACGGGCAGGCACTTAAAACGTTCATCGGCTTTGATTTGTTGCAAAGTCTCGGCTCCACCGAGCTTTGGCATGTTCAAGTCGAGTATGATTAGGACAGGATTGGCCTCGACGCGGCTCTTGTAACCATTTCGGCGATAGAGGTAATCGAGGGCCTCCTCACCATCGTTGACGAGATCAACCTGGGCGGCCGTGCCGTCGGCCCGGAGTGCGCCCAAGGTGAGCTCCGCATCGTGCGGGTCATTCTCGACCAAAAGAACTCTTTTACGATCATTCTGTTGCATCATTTTGTCTCAGTTACGTAGGTCTGACGGTATTGGCAACGTAAACGAGATTTTAGCTCCAGCATTCACCGTTCCTTCTGCATAAGTTCGGCCGCCATGGCGCTTAATTATTCTGCGGACGTTGGCCAGCCCGATGCCCGTGCCGGCGAATTGGGTGTCAGGATGCAGGCGCTGAAAGATCCCGAACAATCTGCCCGCATAACGCATGTCGAATCCCACGCCATTGTCGCGGACATAAAACAGGTATTCCCTGGATTTAGGCCTTTCGACTCCGATCTCGATGTGGGCTGGGGCGCGATCGCGGGTGTATTTGACCGCATTGGAGAGGAGATTGGTCCAGACTTGGCGAATCATGGTGGGATCGGCCTGGACCTGGGGGAGCTCGGCCATACTCCACTGGATGTCACGACCGGCTGTCTCGGGCTGCAACGCATCGATGGCTTGTCGGACGATGTCGTTCATGTTCACAGGGGCGATGCTCAACGCAGTCCGGCCCATGTGCGCGAAGCCGAGGAAATGATCAATCAAATCGCCGAGCTTGGCCGCCGACTGTTGGATCAGGTCGAGGTATCTCCGGCTGGTTGGGTCGAGGGTGGGCTCGGCGTGTTCGCGAAGCATTTCGACATAGCCGTTGACGTGACGCAGCGGGGCCCGCAGGTCGTGGGAGACGGTGTAGGAAAAGGCTTCCAGTTCCTGATTAGCGGCCTGCAATTCTTCATTGCGCCGATTGAGATTTCGGTTGGCCTCATTCAACGCTTTGGTCTTGCGGAAAAGCTCGGCGAACACCTCGACCTTGGACTTGAGGATGCCTGGATTGATCGGTTTGGTGAGGTAATCCACGGCGCCAGCGCTATAGCCGGAGAGCACCTGTTCATCTTCGGCGTAATGGGCGGTCAGAAAGATGATGGGAATATCCTTGGTGCGTTTGCGGCCTTTGATGATCTG
Source organism: Verrucomicrobiia bacterium (assembly GCA_035577805.1). Lineage (GTDB taxonomy): Bacteria > Verrucomicrobiota > Verrucomicrobiia > Limisphaerales > JADJPG01 > DATLUX01. The sequence continues at coordinate 11,579 of DATLUX010000475.1, read as the reverse complement.
AGCCAGCTCGAGGCCGCTAGTGTCGGGCATGCGGATATCGAGGACGATCAGAGCAAAGTCCGTCGAGATCAGGGCCAGGAGCGCTTCTTGCGCCGAGCGCGCTTTGGTCAGTCGGTATTCTGGGCCGTCCAGAATACTTTCGAGCGCGGCCAGATTCTCCGGCTTGTCATCAACCAGGAGGATGTCAACTGCTTCTAACATCGGATAGGGTCATGGTGGCGTTCTGATTGGTTTGGCATGGCGGGTCAGCGGAAAAGCCAGACCCGCAGGAGCGACAACAATTGCTCGGTATTCACCGGTTTGGCGATGTAATCAGACGCCCCTGCTTCGAGGCATTTTTCCCGATCTCCCTTCATGGCTTTGGCGGTCAAGGCCAGGATGGGCAGGGCGCCAAACCGGGTTTCCTTGCGGATCTCGCGCATCGTCTGGTAGCCGTCCATTTCGGGCATCATGATGTCCATGAGCACGACGGCGATGTCGGGAGTGTTGCGCATCATCTCGATGGCTTGGCGGCCGTTGGTGGCGCTGAGCACCTCCATCTCTTCGCCTTCCAGAACCGTCGCCAGCGCATAGATGTTGCGGGCATCGTCATCGACCACCAAGACCTTGCGACCGCGCAGCGCCTGGTTGGAACTGTGCAGCTGTTCCAGCATTTTTTGTTTGTCGGCCGGCAGATTTGTGACCACGCGGTGCAGGAACAGAGCCGTTTCGTCCAGCAGCCGTTCCGGAGAATGAACGTCCTTCAAGACCACGGTCTTGGCGGCTTGCCGCAGGCGGGCGTCCTCTTCGGGCGACAGATCTTTGCCGGTGAAGACGATGATCGGCAGGCTGCGCAGAGCCTGTTCGGCTTGAATTTTGTCCAGCAGATCGAATCCGGTCATATCGGGAAGCCGCAGGTCGAGCACGGCGCAGTCGAAGGGCTGGTCGAGCAGGGCCGCAAGCGCTTCGGCTCCAGTGGAGACACCTACGATCTCGATGTCGTCATGGCCGAGGAGATCGATAATGCCGTTGCGCTCGGTCTCGTTGTCTTCCACCACCAACAACCGTTTGGCATGAGGGCTGGCAAATTCCTTGAGCTTGGAGAAGGAGGCTTCGATGCCCTCGGTGGTGGTGGGTTTGACCAGGAAGGCGAAGGCGCCATGAGACAGTCCGTGCTGCCGTGTCTCTTCGCAGCTGATGATTTGGACGGGAATATGGCGGGTGGTGGGGTCAAGTTTGAGGTTATTGAGGACGGTCCATCCGAGCATGTCCGGCAGAAACACATCCAGCGAGATGGCGGTGGGTTTGAATTCCCTGGCCAAGGTCAAAGCCACGGCGCCGCGCTGGGCCACGATTCCTTTGAAGCCTTCATCGCGCGCCAACCCGAGGAGGGTGCGAGCATAATGCGGATCGTCCTCGACAATCAGAAGCGAGGCATCGCCTGGTTGGATGGTGGTGCGATCGTCAGGAATCTCTTCCTCGCGGGCCTTAGGCAGGATGGGTAATCCGGCCACGGGCAGGGGATTGGCCTGGAGGGGCGCGGCCACAAGCTTGTCGCTGGCCGGGCCGGTATAATGCAGCGGCAGGTAGAAGGTGAAAGTGCTTCCTTCGTTCAACGTGCTGGTCAGTCGGATCTCACCGCCCAAGAGGGTGGCCAGCTCGCGGCTGATGGCCAGGCCCAGGCCGGTGCCGCCGTATTTGCGGCTGGTGCTGGCGTCAGCCTGTTGGAAGGCTTCGAAGACCAGCTTTTGTTTGTCCGGGGCGATGCCAATGCCGGTGTCACACACCGAAAAGGCCAACACCTGTTGGGAACGGCTCAGCACAGGATGGGTTGGGCTCCACCCGGCTTCGACCAGCGCGACCCGCATGGAGACGCGCCCCTGGTGAGTGAACTTGAAAGCATTGGACAGGAGGTTTTTAAGAATCTGATGGAGCCGCTTGGGATCGGTGGTCAACGCCCGCGGCAGAGCGTGATCGAACTCGAGGTGGAACGGGAGGTTCATCTCCTCGGCCACATGACGGAAGTTGCGTTCGATGGTGTCGCGGAGGCTCGCGAAAGTGGTCTCCTCGGCCTCCACGGTGACGGTGCCGGACTCGATCTTGGAGAGGTCCAGGATGTCATTGATGAGGTTAAGCAGTTCGGAGCCGGCCGAATGGACGTTTCTGGACCATTCGACCTGTTTGTCGGAGAGGTTGCCGGCGGAGTTGTTGGCCAGTTGTTGGCCGAGGATGAGGATGCTGTTGAGGGGCGTGCGCAGTTCATGGGACATGTTGGCCAGGAACTCGGACTTGTATTTGGAAGTCAGGGCCAGCTCGGCGGCTTTTTCCTCCAGGGCGCGCCGGGCCTGCTCGACCTCCTTGTTTTTGCGTTCGACTTCTTCGTTTTGTTCGGCGAGTTGGCGCGCCTTCTCGGCCAGCTCCTCGTTGGTAGTCTGCAGCTCGGTTTGGCGGGTTTGCAATTCGGCGGTGAGTTCCTGGGATTGTTTGAGCAATCCTTCCGTGCGCATGTTGGCTTCGATGGTATTGAGCACCACGCCGATGCTTTGGGTTAATTGCTCCAGGAAGGTGAGGTGAGTGGCGGTAAAAGGCTCGAGAGAGGCCAGTTCGATCACGGCCCTGGTTTCATCTTCGAAAAGCACCGGGAGGACGATGAGATGCCGGGGGTGGGCCTGGCCCAAGCTGGAGTGAACGCGGATGTAATCCACGGGCATGTCTTCCATGTGGATGCGCCGTTTTTCCAGGGCGCATTGGCCAATCAAGCCCTGTCCGATGCCGAACATTTCCGGTTCGTGTTGTTCGCCGCCGGTGGCATAGCCGGCCAGACGTTTGAGGTAATAGGGTTCGTCTCCGGCGATCATCTGATAGATCGTGCCATGACGGGCGCCGATCAATGGGGCCAGTTGCGAGAGCAGGGTCTGGCCCACCGTGATCAGATCGCGCTGGCCTTGCAACATACCCGTGAATTTCGCCAGATTGGTCTTCAGCCAGTCTTGTTCCTGATTGCTCTCCGTGGTTTCGCGGAGGTTGCCGATCATGGTGTTGATGTTGTCCTTCAATTCGGCGACCTCCCCGCGCGCCTCGACGGTGATGGAACGGGTGAGATCGCCTTCGGTGACCGCGGTAGCGACTTCGGCGATGGCGCGGACCTGGGTGGTGAGATTGGCGGCCAGAAGATTGACGTTGCCGGTCAGATCTTTCCAGGTGCCGGAGGCGCCGGGGACGTTGGCTTGTCCGCCCAGACGCCCTTCCACGCCGACTTCGCGGGCCACGTTCGTGACCTGTTCGGCGAAGGTGGCCAGCGTATCGGTCATGTTGTTAATCGTGTCGGCCAGGGCCGCCACTTCGCCTTTGGCTTCCACGGTGAGTTTCTGGCGCAAATTGCCGTCCGCCACCGCCGTGACGACCTTGACGATGCCGCGCACCTGATTGGTGAGGTTGGCGGCCATGACGTTGACGTTGTCGGTCAGTTCCTTCCAGATGCCGGCGACGCCGGCGACCTGGGCCTGGCCGCCCAGTTTGCCTTCGGTGCCGACCTCGCGGGCCACGCGGGTGACTTCGGCGGCGAAAGCGTTCAACTGATCGACCATGGTGTTGATGGTGTTCTTGAGCTCGAGGATTTCGCCTTTGACATCGACGGTGATCTTGCGGGAGAGATCGCCGCGGGCGACGGCGGTCGTCACCTCGGCGATATTACGCACTTGGCCAGTGAGGTTGGCGCCCATGGCGTTGACGGAATCCGTGAGATCTTTCCAGGTGCCGGCCACGCCGGGGACGACCGCTTGCACCCCGAGGCGCCCTTCGGTGCCGACTTCGCGGGCGACGCGCGTGACTTCGGAGGCAAAGGAACGCAGCTGCTCGACCATGGTGTTGATGGCGTCCTTGAGTTGAAGGATTTCGCCGCGCACATCGACCGTGATTTTGCGGGACAAGTCGCCGTTGGCCACGGCGATGGTGACATCAGCGATGTTGCGGACCTGATCGGTAAGGTTGTTGGCCATGGAATTGACGTTGTCGGTCAGATCCTTCCAGGTGCCGGCCACGCCGGGGACCTGGGCTTGGCCGCCCAGTTTGCCTTCGGTGCCGACCTCGCGGGCGACGCGAGTGACCTCCGCCGCGAAGGCATTTAATTGATCGACCATCGTATTGATGGTGTTCTTGAGCTCGAGGATTTCGCCTTTCACGTCCACGGTGATCTTGCGGGAAAGGTCGCCGCGGGCCACGGCGGTGGTGACCTCGGCGATATTGCGCACCTGGGCGGTGAGGTTGGCGCCCATGGCATTGACTGAATCCGTCAGATCCTTCCAGGTGCCGGCCACGCCGGGCACGATGGCCTGGCCGCCTAAGCGGCCTTCGGTGCCGACCTCGCGGGCGACGCGCGTGACTTCGGAGGCGAAGGAACGCAGTTGCTCGACCATGGTGTTGATCGTTTCCTTGAGCTGCAAAATCTCGCCGCGCACGTCGACGGTGATCTTGCGGGAGAGATCGCCATTGGCCACGGCGATGGTGACATCGGCGATATTGCGGACCTGGTTGGTGAGATTGCTGGCCATGGAATTGACATTGTCGGTCAGCACTTTCCAGGTGCCGGCCACGCCCGGGACCTGAGCCTGGCCGCCGAGTTTGCCTTCCGTGCCGACTTCGCGGGCGACGCGGCTGACTTCGGAGGCGAACCCGTTGAGCTGGTCGACCATGGTGTTGATGGTGTCTTTGAGCTGGAGCAGTTCGCCGCGCACGTCGACGGTGATCTTGCGGGACAGATCGCCGTTGGCCACGGCGATGGTGACGTCAGCGATGTTGCGGACCTGATTGGTCAGGTTACTGGCCATGGAATTAACGCTGTCGGTCAAACCTTTCCAGGTGCCGGCCACGCCCGGGACCTGAGCCTGGCCGCCGAGTTTGCCTTCGGTGCCGACCTCCCGCGCCACGCGAGTCACTTCGGAGGCAAAGCCATTGAGCTGATCGACCATGGTGTTGATGGTCTCCTTGAGTTGCAGAATCTCACCGCGAACGACCACGGTGATCTTGCGGGAGAGATCGCCGCTGGCGATGGCGGTAGCGACGTCGGCGATGTTACGAACCTGGTCGGTGAGGTTGCTGGCCATGGAATTGACCGAATCGGTCAGGTCTTTCCAGGTGCCGGCCACGCCTTTGACCTCGGCCTGGCCGCCGAGCCTGCCTTCGGTGCCGACCTCGCGGGCGACGCGCGTCACTTCGGAGGCGAAGGCGTTCAGCTGGTCGACCATGGTGTTGAGGGTATCCTTCAGTTCGAGAATTTCGCCGCGCACGTCGACGGTGATCTTGCGCGACAAATCGCCGCGGGCCACGGCGGTGGCCACTTCGGCGATGTTGCGCACTTGGGCGGTGAGGTTGCTGGCCATGGAGTTGACGTTATCGGTCAGATCCTTCCAGGTGCCGGCCACGCCTTTGACTTCAGCCTGGCCGCCCAGTTTGCCTTCGGTGCCGACTTCGCGGGCGACGCGGCTCACTTCGGAGGCGAAGGCATTTAATTGGTCCACCATGGTGTTGATGGTGTCCTTGAGTTCAAGAATCTCGCCGCGCACATCGACGGTGATCTTGCGGGACAAATCGCCGCTGGCGATGGCGGTGGCGACTTCGGCGATGTTGCGCACCTGGGCGGTGAGATTATTGGCCATGGAATTGACGTTATCGGTCAGGTCCTTCCAGGTGCCGGCCACGCCTTTGACCTCGGCTTGACCGCCGAGTTTGCCATCGGACCCGACCTCGCGGGCGACGCGGCTGACTTCCGAGGCGAAGGCGTTGAGCTGGTCGACCATGGTATTAATGGTCTCTTTGAGCTGAAGGATTTCCCCGCGCACATCGACGGTGATCTTGCGGGACAAATCGCCGCTGGCGATGGCCGTGGCGACATCCGCGATATTGCGGACCTGATTGGTGAGATTACTGGCCATGGAATTGACGTTATCCGTCAAGTCCTTCCAGGTGCCGGCGACACCGGGGACCTCAGCCTGGCCGCCGAGTTTGCCTTCGGTGCCGACCTCGCGGGCGACGCGGGTGACTTCCGAGGCAAAGGCGTTCAATTGATCGACCATGGTGTTGATGGTGACCTTGAGTTCGAGGATTTCGCCGCGCACATCGACGGTGATCTTGCGGGACAAATCGCCGCGGGCCACGGCGGTGGTGACCTCCGCGATATTGCGGACCTGGTTGGTAAGATTGCTGGCCATGGAATTGACGTTATCAGTCAAATCCTTCCAGGTGCCGGCGACGCCCGGCACGATGGCCTGGCCGCCGAGTTTGCCTTCGGTGCCGACCTCGCGGGCGACGCGGGTCACTTCCGAGGCGAAGGAGCGGAGCTGCTCGACCATGGTATTAATGGCCTCCTTGAGTTGGAGGATTTCGCCGCGGACGTCGACGGTGATTTTGCGGGACAGATCGCCATTGGCCACCGCGATGGTGACTTCGGAGATGTTGCGGACCTGGGCGGTAAGATTGCCGGCCATCTGGTTGACGCTTTCGGTCAGTTCGCGCCAGACGCCGCTGACTCCTTTGACCTGGGCCTGGCCGCCGAGTTTGCCTTCGGTGCCGACTTCGCGGGCCACCCGGGTCACCTCCGACGTAAAAACGCCGAGCTGCTCGATCATCTTGTTAACGATCCGGGCGCTGCGCAGAAACTCGCCTTCCAACGGGCGTCCTTCCACCTCGAGAGTCATGGGTTGGGTCAGGTCGCCCTTGGCCACCGCGCTGATCGTTCGCGTTACTTCAGTGGTTGGCCAAACCAGGTCGTCGATGAGCGTGTTGATGGCGTCCACCTTGTTCGCCCAGCCGCCCACGGCGCCGGAGACGCTGATGCGCTGTTTGAGTTTTCCCTCCTTGCCCACGGCGCGGCTGACCCGAGCCGTTTCGGAGCTCAAACGCTGATTGAAGGCAACCACGGCGTTGAAGCCGTCCGCGATTTTTCCGGCGATCCCGGTCCAGTCAGCGGGCAGGCGCACGGAAAAATCGCCATCCCGATAAGCCACCAAGGCGGAGAGAAGCTGAGGCAACAGTTCGGCCACCGTGCCGTCGGCTTCGACCAGCTTGCGCGGAGCGGGGACCAACGCAGGATCTTTTGGGTGAGCAAAGGGTCTTTTCATACGAGAGGCATGGTCAATTGGAAAATGGAGCCTGGAGCTGAGCGAATCGGGACCCCAGGACGCTGGGCTGCGCCGGGACGAATCTTGATGGCGTGGGTCCCGTGAATCATTTCGTTCCGTGAGTTCCCTTGCTAGTAAGAATCGCTCTAGCTCGCCGTCACGGAAACAGGGTAGGCACACTTCGCGATCCCGACAAGCGTTTTGCCGCGCTGGCGGGTCCGCGAGTTTACGGAGCAACTCGTCATGGTTAGGTCAGTCGCGTTGTTTTCTCTGGTACAACCCCTGCACCAGGAAGAGCAACTGTATCCGGTGATCTTTGGAAAGGAAATCGGCCGCGCCAAGTCGCTTGGCTTTGGCCCGGGGTTCGGGGCCGTCGTGCCCGGTCAGAAAAACGAATGGTGCGCTGTGGTGAGCCTCTCTGGCCATTTTCAAGGCAGTCAGACCGCTGAAACCTCGAACGCCGGAGTCCGCCAGGATCAGGTCGAACCCGCCCCGGCCCAACGCGGCCGCAAAAGTTTGTTCGTCCTCGACGCGCGTGATCTCGCAGGGGATGGCTGCCGCATCAAGGGTCCACGCAACTTGCTCGGCATCCCGCAGGTCGTCTTCCAAGTGAAGGATGCGCAGCGTCGAGGCCTGAGTGTTGGAATCGGATAGCGGTCGATTTGACACGACAATGAGATTTAACCAGCTGTTTTCATTCCAGATCGATCTGGATCGCGGCTTGCGCGGAGAACCCGTTTGGTCTTGCCTCAGGGTTGGCCCCGGTTAGCGCCATCAAGACTCTCTCGCCGGATTTTTTCAGAACCCTTGGGGAAATGTGTGGCCGCGGTTTTTCGGAGAACCACATTCTCCTGCAATCTGCAACGCCGGAACCCTGTCGCGTGCATTTTGCATGGCCACTGCAAGGCCCGACTATGGCCTCTTTTGTCATGATCAAGGAGTGACGGCCCCTAGCCAGAACTCGTGTTTTCATCAGAAAGACAGCTGACTGCGGCCGTCTTGCATTGCGCCATCTCCAACGCGCGCGGTCGCTGCCGTTTGCAAGGTTTCAAGCAGCGTATTTCGATTCAAGGCGATTCCCGGCCCGGACGAACTCCGCTTATAACGCGCTTACGGGGAGTTGTTTAACGGGATCGGACAGCGGTCCGCTGCATCATCGCGCGCCCTGGGTATCCGCTCTGCTAGGACACAAACGCCATGAAGTCCGCGGCTCTCCTCTTACACGCTCTTGTGGCGGTTGTTGTTCTGACCGTCGCGGAACACCCGGCGAGAGTTCCTGACACAAATAACGTAAGGAGGGTCCGCTCTTGGACGAACCCGCCGGGTGTAACCCCTTTCCATAAAACAAGTGTGGCAGGGAATAGCCGTCCCCAGGCGTCGCAGTCGCTTGGCTCGGAAGCCCTGAACAAAACGGCGGTGATCGTCTAGGCTGAGAGCGGACGATCACCGCTTCGTTTTTATGCCAAATCGTAAGCATCTGAGAGGCGTCGGCCCAAAGGAACAGCGCCAGTACGAACACATCCTGAAATCGGCACGCATAAGTGGTCGTTACGGAAAACGGGCCAAGGAAGTGGCTGCCCGCACCGTCTTGAAGCACCACAAGGAAGAAGGTCACGGTACTGGGCGGTAATGGGCGGTAATGATCTGGCATCATTGATTGCGTGGCCACCTGGCGGATCTGGAGTCGCATCCCTCACTACGACTTCGCGTTGGACGCAGGCAATCTGCATCGGGGACGCGGGGGATTTGCATTGTGCAACTCGCTCACCACTCGCCCGTCGAGGACCTTCAAGCTTTTCAGGCCGGTTAAACCCCTGGCGGCATGGTGGCACCTCCATTGCTAAATGGAATTCCAGTCAACGCGACGAAAACTATACGTCCCGGTTATGAAGGTTAGAGACATTTTGACCCCGGACCCTCAATGCATCAGTCCAGAAGCGACGCTGACGGAGGCGGCCCAGACGATGAAGTTGTTTGGAATTCATTTCCGAACGAGTGATGGCATCCAGGTAACGTGACACCACTTAAGCCAACTTATTTTACGAGCGTTATGTTGATGCAAGCTCGCAATGCGGAGGAGTACTTCGCGAACAAAAACAGTTTCACGACGGGCCCGATGGAATTACGCCAACGGTTCGAGGACGGAGAGAATATGGTGATCGTGGATGTGCGGAAGGAAGAGGATTACCGACAGGGACACGTGCCCGGGGCGATCAGCCTTCCGGAAAGCCAGTGGCAAACTCTGCGTGGACTATGCGCCGACGTGCCCAATATTCTTTATGGGTACACACAAACCAGTCATCTGGCTTCCAGAGCTGCCCAGTGTTTTGCTCGTCAGGGCTTCAACGTGGTGGAGATGGACGGTGGCTTTCAGGCCTGGAAGGACGCCGGACTCGAAGTCGAGAAGTGACTGATCTGGAAATGCAAATGAAAATGATATGGGCAAGTGCGAAACATGTGGCAATACCTACGACAAAGTCTTCCAGGTCGTGATGAACGGGCAGGTCCACAGTTTCGATTCGTTCGAATGCGCCATTCAAACATTGGCGCCGCGCTGCGCCCACTGTGGTTGTCCGATCATCGGGCACGGCGTGGAACAGGATGATACCATCTTCTGTTGCGCCCATTGCGCGAACTGCGCGGGGGCTCAGGAAGTTCAGGATCGCGCCTCGTCGTGATGGCAGGTTTGATGCCTGAGGACCGTGGTCGGCGGGGCCAGCGGAGGAGGGCGTCCGGAAAACTCAACCTCTCTGAGGAGGCCCCAAATAAAATAAGCGGCGGCGGAGCGCGCTTCCGCTTGCGGCCCACTACGCCAGCGATGCATAGGGATCCGGATTGGGCTGCGGTAAAACGCAATTGGGATACTGCACTTTGCAATTGGGCCGATCCCCAAAATAGCTAGAACCGCCTCAATTCGAGCTGGTACAGCTTTTGCAAAATCCAAGGGCATGAGATTAGGATTCGGCAGAGTACATCGAATGTTTCTGCATCTCCGTTGCATGATGCGGGACCACCAATGGGAGTGGCACTGGCAAGGCATCTGGAGAGAGCTCCAGCAATAATCCTCGCGCTCTCTCTCTGTGGTCACTAATGAAGCACCTTTCCGGAGCGAGCTGTTCAGCATCGATTTGCTTCAGCATCATGCCCGACTGCTGGCGAAACGCCATGAAGTGGCTGTCCGGAAAGGTCCGAATCGTCTCCTGGCGCGTCTCTCCAGCAACGAACGGTTGCTGCGCGCCTACAACGAGCGCACGTTGCTCGTTGAAAAAAACCGCCGCATCACGCCGGCTTCCGAGTGGTTACTCGACAACTTTTATCTGATCGAAGCCCAGATTCGAATGGCGCGCCGCCATCTGCCGCGTGGCTTCAGTCGTGAACTGCCTCACCTGATCTCCGGGCCGAACACGGGTTTCCCGCGTGTTTACGATCTGGCCTTGGAATTGATCGCGCACGTCGATGGCCGGATCGACGCCGCGCATCTCACCAGCTTCGTGGCGGCTTACGAGGAAGTCACGGCCCTGAATCTGGGTGAGCTGTGGGCAATTCCCATCATGCTTCGGCTCGGTTTAATCGAGAACCTGCGCCGCGTGGCCGCGCAACTGATGTCCGCGCGCCAAGAACGAGACGACGCGGACGAGTGGGCGAACCAGATGCTGCGGGCAGCGGACGCGGATCCTGCGCGGTTGGTGGTGGTGGTAGCGGCCCTGGCGGAATCCGGGGTTAAACATTCGCCCGCATTTGTCACGGAATTCTGGGGGCGGATGCAGCAAAAGTCGCCCGCGCTGAAGCTTGCCCTCAGTTGGATGGAGGAACGGCTCGCAGAGGAGGGGACCAGCATCGAACAGTTGGTCCAGGCCGAAAGCCAAAGCCAGGCCGCCAATCAGGTCTCGGTGGGCAATAGCATCTCGAGCATGCGCTTTCTCGATGCCATGAATTGGCGCGAGTTCGTGGAGACCTTAAGCCTGGTCGAACGCCAGCTCCGCACCGATCCCGCGGACGTGTATAACGACATGGATTTCGCGACGCGTGATGCCTACCGCCATGTGGTCGAGAAAGTCGCCCGGCAAAGTCCGATGACGGAAACGGATGTCGCCCGCCTGGTCGTTGAGCTGGCCGGTCGTTATGCCGGGTTGGACCGCCGCCGCTCGCACGTGGGCTATTATTTGGTCGACGGCGGCCGATCCGAACTCGACCTGGCAGCGCGGGTCAAAATTTCCCTGGCCGCTTGGCTGACGCGTTTGAGCGGAAAGGTTCCGCTGGCCTTTTATCTGGCCAGTATCGCGACGATTACGGCCGGGTTCGTCTGGTTATTTGTCCAAATTGCTCTTTGGCATGAACCGGCGGTTTGGGTGCCGGCACTGGTTGCGGTGGTGGGCGCGATCGGGGCCAGCCAGTTGGCTGTCGCCATTGTCAATTGGCTGGCCACCTTGCTGGTCCGGCCGCGCCTGTTGCCGCGGCTCGACTTTTCTGACGGGATCCCGATGG
>DATLUX010000474.1:0-37333 GCA_035577805.1 Verrucomicrobiia bacterium | reverse complement strand
TGGTAATCAGGACATCATTTTCTGGATTTACCCCGATGGTGCCGCATTGCAGGTGGGACGTCGGCACCGGGCGTTTGGGTTCCCGAAACGCGAATCACTTGTTGATACCGCCAGGGAATTCCTGGACGAGTTCATGAAGGTTGTAGACGGACCGGACGCGGCAGGGAGGAATTGAGTGTGAGAGGGTCACCGAACAGGCGCTGCACCGAATGGCGGCCCCGCCACGCAGCTTGGCAATTCGAGCATCACGGAGGGGCCGCCATCGGTGAGCTGATCGTTGGGCAAAATGAAGCTGCACCACCTTATTTGCCGGCTCTTCGCTCCGAATGCGATTCATCGACAACTCTATCCTCCACCATCCATAGGGTTTCGCATTAGGCGTTACGAACATGCAGACAGGCCGGCCGTGCTAGACCTGCATGACTCAAACGCCCGCGATCGATTTCCTGTCGGTCATCGACCGGTCTTCGAACACTTCTTGGACTCACCACCCAGTTCCTTTTTCGTCGCAGACGCACCTGAAGCAGGAGTGGTGGCGTGTGGTGGAGTGCTCGGAGGTGGCGAGCAAGTCCACACCTTATGTTATGGGCTCGTCGCGCCGAATCATCAAGGCCGTGGCATCGGTTCAGCAATGGTACTTGCCCGGTTAGTTTTTGCGACGCGTATTCCCGGCACGCATTTCTCCTTCATCTTTGCGGTTCCAAAGTCGATCGGTTTCTACCAGAGATTTGGCTTTTCCTCCCAGCAGACGTGGAAAGGCGAAGACCAAAAAGACTATCCAATTGGCGTTCTCAGTTATTCGAGCATGGCGGTAACTCACATCGAAGGTGTTCTTCGCAAACGAGGACTCCTCATCAATCCAAGTCTGCCGGTTGCGCAGGATCCATCAAAGATCGCAATCGTTACTCCACTGGGCAATGACCAACACCGTATTGAGTTTAAGGAAAAGGAGCGCAACAAGGCGTCAGAGCCAATGCCCGGAGCCGTCATGCCGCGTGCTAACTAATCACTTTCCGAAATGAAACCGCAGAACCCAAATCGTCACGCTGCACGCGGCGCGCCCGCTCCCGGCATTGCCCTGACGCAATTGGAGTCGACGACGTTGCAGGAGCGGTAGGATCGGCGCCAGGCGCGCTGTGCGGATCTGCTGACGGGTCCAAAGGGTCTATAGACTTTGAACCACCAGAGTCCCCAAAACCCACGACGCCCCCGCCTGCGCCAACGCCCCGGCCGTCACCACCCTTACCCACAGCGAGGATTCCACAGGAAAGGAAACTTGCGCGCCAGTACGCGTCGCGGTGGCGCGAACAAGACTTATTCAGGCAGGCGTACCACCTGTGGAGACCACGCTTTGGTTGCGGCAGATACTTCAATTATGCCAGGCTGGGTTCGTCCGTCGGGATAGCCCGCTTGGAAATGAATGGCGTGAACGGCTTGGGTCGGCACCTCGATATTGACCTGCCCTTTGCCATCGGAGTGAGCTTGGGCCAACTGCACGAAGAAACCATCGCATTCGAATGTGCAATCCATGGGCACGCCCGCCTGTGGCTGCCCGGCAGCGTTTTGGATCACAAAGGTCAGGGGCGAGACATTGGACGCAGAACGCTTCACCTGAGGAACCGGCTTGGGGCCCTCATCGTTTACTGTTACTGCCAGAACATAAGCGCTCGAAGGTCCCAGCAGTGAAACGAAATCTGCTCCGGTGACCTCAACGTCCGGCCTCGGGTTTGCCAGCGTGGTGCGGGAGACTACGAGTTCAGCACCAGTCCGATCCGATTCCACGCTGCTGCCGATCCAGGCCAGGGAGGTGTTAGGATCTGAGGGCGTCGGCGGGCCGTCTCCAGCGCGGCGCCAAAAATTCCGGAGGTGAACATCATACGCAAAATCAAATCGCTCGCTGCCGCCATCCGCGTAATGGAGCACCAGCCGCCAGATAAAATCTCCAGTTGCGGAGGATCCGTGATCGCCGGTGTGCAGGACATGAATGTTGCGGCCGCGGCCGACAATGGAAGGATCGCTGACCTGTGCAGAGGCCCGGCCTTTGGCCTTTCCCGCCTTGGCGCCGATGATGTTGATCGGCTTCTGAATGAGAAAGGTTACCCCGTCGAATGTTTGAAGGTCGCGGGGCAGAGCGTTGTAAGCGGTTCTGGCTTTGTTGTTGCGAGGTCGGAGCTGGAGAACGGAGAACAGGCGCGTGGAACCTCGCAGGCCGTCGGTCGCATCCTCGCGACTGATGGTAAGGTCATCCTTCAGGCGAACCCAGCGGCATTGAGTGAAGCCGGCGGTGCCGGGTTTAGTGGCGTGGAAGGCGGCGCGCCATTCGGCGGCCGCCAAATTCTGCACAGCTTCAGTTACTGCCCCGTCGATGATGGTGCCACTAAGGTTGGGATCGTCAGTGGTGACGATGCGATCACCTTTGTCATTTAGGGCGTGGGTGAAGTGAAAGGAGGCAGTGACTCGGTCGTTTTGGTCGAGCACGCGCATGTCTATGTCGCACACCCGACCCTGATTAGAGGTGCCAATGGTCAAGGCCACGATTTGCCTACGCGGGCGCGGCTGGTCAAGGCTGTGCGTCTCGTAGGTGCCCGCCCATTCCCCAGCCATCGGTTCAAAAGTCGTAACGGCGAGCGCTGCAAGGGCCGGCTTGACGGGTTTCGAGCCGACGAAGAACAACGTCACTCCCCCACCAAGCAGAACCAGAGCCAGCGTGGCGACCAGGGTGGTTTTGAGTTTTTGGAGAGTCATGAGCTTCATGGCTTCGTTGACCAACATCAGCAGGTTTGGAGATGGAGCCGACGTGGCAACAGCGACCACGCCAATCTTTGTCATGACTGCAACCGGTACGGCGGATACCCCGTGGGCCGCCAGTGCGGCAGTCAGCGCGACCACAGTGACCGCATCTCCGTGATGACCGATGGCAATCCGGAGCTTCTCCAGGGCGCGGCTGACGCACATCTTGGCGGCGGCTTCAGTGGTGCCCAGGGCGTCGCCGACTTCGGCAAAGGAACGGCCTTCGAGGAAGCGCAGAACGAGGGCGTCTCGGTCACGGGCTCCAAGCTGTCCGAGGGCTTCGTCGAGGTGCGGTTTGACTTGATCCCAGAGAGCGGCGGATTCGGCGGTGTCATTCATGGAGGCAAAATCGTGGTGGTATTGCTGGCGCCGACGCTCCGCACGCATGGCCCCAAGCGCGACGAAACGGGTGGTCTGATAAAGCCAGCCGGCAAGCACAGTCCCCTCCGGCAGCGTTGCGGCTTTGCGCGCCAGAATGGTGAAGACGGCTTGGGAAATCTCCTCGGCGACGGCGGCATCGCGGACCATGCGCAGGGCGGCCCCATGAACCATGCTGGCGTGACGCTCCACGAGGAGGCGCAACGCGTCCTCGGAACCGCCCTTCACGTGCTCCCGCAGCAGTTCCAGATCGTCGTGCATGATGTTGCCTAGATAAGATAGATATGGCCGGTGCACCGCGAAAAGTAACACGCATTTCGCCGGGCCAAATCTGACGTGACCTCGCCTTCCGGGGCACAGAGAACCCTTGCGATTTGGGCAAGTTTCTTTTCTTCTCCGAGTCGCCGATCGGACCAGATACGTCGACCGCATGCAGATGATACGAGCCTGGCCAAAGTGACTCGGGCGGTAGACGCCAAGGATGTGGGGGTTGGGGGACCCCGCTGAAGAAACGTTCACCGCCCGAGCTGGGCTCAGCAAACTGGATGGCCGTGGGCAAGGGTATCCTTCCATATTTGCCCAAATGAGGTGCAACTGATAGACCGGGGTGCGTGACACAAACGTTTGCGGGGATACGGATGGCGGCGGCCTGTGCGGTGGCGATTGCCTCCGTGCCGGTGCGCGCCCGCGATTCGGTGATCCTTTCCGAGTTCATGGCGGCCAACACGCGCACGCTCAAGGCTGACACAAAAACCTTCGATGACTGGATTGAGCTGCGGAATGTCAGTTCGAATACGGTCGATCTCGCCGGCTGGGCGCTTACCGATCATCCGCGGAAACTGCGCGCGTGGGTCTTTCCGGCGACGAATTTGCCCGCCGGCGGCCACCTGTTGGTGTGGGCGTCCGGTCGCAACCACGCGGTCGCCGGAGCGCCCCTTCATGCGAACTTCAAGCTATCCAGCTCGGGAGAGTATCTGGCCTTGGTGCGTCCGGACGGCACCGTAGCGACTGCATTTGCCCCCAAGTATCCGCCCCAATCGACGGATGTTTCCTATGGGTTCCTGCCTGGGGTCGAACAACCAGTTTACTTTCTGGCCCCCACGCCTGGACAGGCCAATGAACTTTCCACGAACCCGCCCGGACCGCGCATCCTTGCTCTGACCCACGAACCGGCCGCGCCGAAAGGGGGAGGGGGAGCAGCAGTCACCATCACGGCTCACGTCCAGCCCTTGCTCCGCTCTCCCGCGGACGCCGTCACCGCCGTCACCAATGTCACCCTTTGGTGGCGTGCGCAGTTTCATCGGGAAACAAACATCCTGATGACGGCGCAGGGCGAAGGGACGTGGAACGCGACCATCCCGGCGGAGCAGGTCCGTGACGGAGAGATCCTGCGTTGGCGTGTGACGGCGCAGGATGCGGCCGGACATGCCTCCCGTTGGCCGCTGGCTGGGAATCCGCGTCTGGCGTCGCGTTACGACGGGTTGGTGATCAATCCGCAGCCTGTGCGCAGTGCGCTGCCGGTCTTTCATTTGTTTATGGCCCCTCAACAACTGGGAGCAGCGGACTCGGACAGCGGTGCGCGCGGCTGTTTCGTTTACGACGGTGAATTCTATGACAACGTGCTGGTGAAAGTGAGAGGCAACACCACGGCGGGTTTCCCCAAGAAATCGCATCGGCTGGAGTTCCCGCACGATCATCCACTGCGCCATCCTGGGCCCGGCGGGCGGGTTCGGCATACGTCGTTGGTGGCGGAGTTCGGGGACCCGAGTTATTTACGGCAGCATCTGAGTTTTTGGTTGCAGGCGGAGACGGGCTCGGCGGCGCCCTTTCATTATCCGGTGCGCGTGCAACTCAACGGCGATTTCTGGCAGTTGGCCATGCATTCGGAAGTGTTGGATGAGGAATTACTGGCGCGTTATGGGCTGGACTCGGGCGGCGCGCTTTACAAAGCCGTTGGGACGCTCACGCCGGACTTCAACAGTTCGGGCGGTTTTGAGAAGAAAACGCGACGACAAGAGGACGAATCCGATTACCTGGCCCTGGCCAATGCCCTCAGCGAAAGTCAAAACCTCGAGGCTCGGCGCCGCCATTTCTTCGACCTGATGAATGTGCCTTCCGTGATCAATTACCTGGCGGTGGCGCGCTTGACCCAGGAAGACGATGACATCTGGGCCAACCTGTCGTTGTATCATGATTGTGATGGGACGCGGGAATGGCGTCCGATTCCTTTCGACATGAACGTGTCGTGGGGGCTGAGTTTTGCGCATGGCGACATCCAGGCCACGAACGATTCGGTGCGCAGCCATCCTTTTTTCGGGGCGTCCGGCGTCGGGCTAAACCAGGGTTACAACCGTCTTTACGATGTGGTCGTGCGCCTTCCGGAAACGCGCCAGATGCTGCTGCGCCGCATGCGCACCATTCTGGATGAGTGGTGGCAACCGCCGGGCACTCCCCTGGCCGAACGTCGCATTGAACAGCACATTACGGTCATCACTAATCTGATGTGGGAGGAGGCGGTGCTCGATCGCAAGAAGTGGGGCGCCACCTGGCATCAACCGCGTCCCCGCTCGCCGGAGCAAGCGTTGCCCATCGGGGTGCGCGAATTGATCGACCGCTTCATCGAACCGCGTCGAACCCATTTTTACGTCACCCATAGCGTGACCAACACCAGCCGCGCCGTCGGCACGAGCCGCCGCAACAATGTGGGCCTGCCCGAAGCGCAACCCCCCGACGTGCGCGTGCAGTTTGCGGACCTTCAACCAAGTCCGGACCAGCCGCGTCAAGCTTATCTGTCTCTGACCAATGCCACGCCCAACGCCATCGATTTATCCGGCTGGCGCATCGACGGCGCCGCGAAATATGTGATTCCACCGGGCACCGTGCTGCCCGCCAACGGGCTGCTTTACGTTTCTGCGGATGTGCGCGCCTTCCGCCAACGGGCCACCGGACCACGGGGCGGGCAAGGATGCTTTGTCATCGGCAACCTCAAAGGCGCTCTCAGCAAGGATGGATCGGTAACGCTGCAGGACGCCCATGGCCGCCGCGTCGCGAGCATCGGGCCGTGATTCGAGTGCGGAGTGCGGAGTGCGGAGGGCGGATGACGAATGCGCCGAATCTCGTCCTCGTCCTCGTTCTCGTCCTCGAATGGGGACGCCCTTGCTTGTTTATGCGGTCGAGGACGAGAAAGAGCTAGGAGGACGAGGGCGAACAGGAGGGAAAGTTGCTAATGCCTCCCGGAATCCATGAGCGAATAGCGCACGCACCAGCGGCTGGAGGCCATCAACAGGATCAAGAAGGCCAAAGCGATACTGAATCCGTTTTCGACCAGCTTATTGCAGATAGCCACTTCACCGGAACCGCAGCCGCAATCAAATCGGATGGCACAAAGCGCCAATCCTTTCGCCTCATGAATGCCCCAGGCCCGGTGCAAGACGGCCCCCGTAAAAGGAACCAACATCAGGATGGCCAGCAGGGACGCGCCGCGCAGCCCCACGCCCGCGACCAGCAGGATTCCACAGAACACTTCGAACCACGGCAACGTCGATGCAATGGCGTTCAGCCAGAATGGGCTGTGGACCAGTTCATATTGGCGGAGCACTTTCAGGAAATCCACCGGGTGCAAAGCCTTCACGAGCCCAAGGTAAATCATCAGTCCACCCAGCAAACAGCGCGCCGCCAACACGGCCAGGTCCCAACCCAGCCGGCCGGATCCCGTCCCGGTCGGCATCCTCGTCGTCACTGTGGGTTCGGACGTTTCTGGCGTCATGGATGATCGGTCGGTTTGAAATTGAGGTTGAGATTGCCGCTGTTCCGGGCGCCCAATTCGATGGGCCCTTGGAGGGTCGTCCACTCGTTGATGCCGCCCACAAACACCCCCAAATGATCCGGGGCAACCCCCGCTTCCCGTAACGCGAGGGCGGCGAATTCACTGTCTTCGCAGGTTCCGCCAGTGCAATAGACAACCACCTGGGCGGCGTTCAGACATGCGGGCAGCACGGCGGCCAGGTATTTGTCGGGATAGTAACGATCGAAATGGTAAGCGGCCGGAATATGGCCCGCCTCGTAATGGCGATCGTCGCGCGCATCCACGAACACGACCAACTCCTGCTGGTAACCTGGGTCCTTGAAGAGCGCGAGGGTTTCCGGACCGGACAGCGGCCGAAGCCCCTTGGCCTGGAGCCGGGCGGCGGCGCTGGCGGCCGCGGCAGCATCGGCCGGCGGTGACAACGAGCCGGCGGCGGCGGGGTTGGTGGCTGTAGAAACGAGCGTGGGCGCGAGCAGGTTTGTCGTGTTGGCCGGACTTAGCGACGGCTGGCCCGGGCTGGAGGGGAAGTAATTTCGGGTCAGGGAAAGTCCGCGGGGCGAGAGAAAGTTGGCAGCCAAGCCCAGGAGCAACCCCAACCCCAGCAGGATCAGAGTTTCGCTTAGGACATTCTTCGAATTACCCGTCTGCATTGGCGTCAATCGAGCTGTATCCGCCCCGACCTATTGTCCACCAAAACCCCGACTGCGCAAGGATATGGCGTTGGTGGATGGGCCCGGCCGATGGTCCCAAGTTTACGCCCGGCGAGCAACTGCAGTTTAGGGCGCCCCCTCAGTAGGGGCGCATTCGGGGGCGCATTCGGATACTGCCCGCGGGATCGCGGCCTTTAGGCCGCTTGAAGATGGGATCCGAGAAAGCGTTGAACAGTCCATGGCCCCCCGAGCCGGAGGACGCTGAAGCGGTCCCGCACCTGCGGGACCGCGCCCCAAACTGCATTGTTCGGGGGGCAGTGCCTGGATACGCCCCCTGAGTAGGGATCGACGTCAGGAGGCCGGGCGAGCCTGGGCTCCTACGCCAGGGAGGCCAGGGAGGCCAGTTCCATATTGTGTTCGGGGTCCGGATGTGGTTAATATGCCGGTAACGCGTAAAGACGGCCAACCGCCACCTCAAGAACGCTTCTGGCCATCGGTCGAGCTGTCTCCGCTGAACCCGCCACATCATCTGCGTTATGATTGAGAGAACATGCCAGGATTGCCAGTTTCGTCCGGAGGATTTCTTTGTCACGCGCCGCCAATTTGTCAACCGCCTGGGGCTGGGCTTCGGTGCCCTGAGCTTAACCAGCTTGGTGGGGATGGGGTTGTTGCCTCCGCCCGACGCCCGTGCGGGGGAAGACTCCTATTCCCCGCTGGCGCCGCGTAATCCGCACTTCCCTGCGAAGGCCAAGCGCGTCATCCACATCTTTGCCTCGGGCGCCCCGTCGCACATCGACACTTGGGACCCCAAGCCGGAGTTGGAGAAGTACAACGAGAAATCCGTCCCAGCCGACCTGGGCGGCGGCACGGGATTCGCATCGCCCTTCGAATTCAAGAAGATGGGGAAGAGCGGCGTGCCGGTCAGCGCGGTTTTTCCGTTGTTAGGCCAGCACATTGATGATCTGGCGGTGATCCGTTCGATGTGGACTGACATTCCCGATCATGGCGCAGCCACGGTGATGATGAACACCGGGTCCTTGCGTCTGGTTAAGCCCAGCGTCGGTTCCTGGATCACGTACGGCTTGGGCACAGAGAACCAGAATCTGCCCGGGTTCCTGGCTTTGGCTCCGGGCGGAGTGGGAGCTGAGAATTTGCGCAGCGCGTTCCTGCCCGGCGCATATCAAGGGACCGCGGTCAACACCAGCAACACGCAGATCGATCGCTTGATCGAAAACATCCGCAACAAGTACGTCTCGTTACCCGAACAAAGGAAGCAACTGGATCTCCTGCATCAGCTCAACGAGGTGCATGCCCAGAACTTGAAGAAAGACGGCCAACTGGAAGCGCGCCTGCAAGCTTACGAACTGGCCTATCAGATGCAGATGGAAGCCACCGACGCCTTCGATATCGGGAAGGAACCCAAGGAAATCCGCGATCTGTACGGCGACACCGCGCAAGGCCGGCAGATGCTCATCGCCCGGCGGCTGATCGAGAAAGGCGTCCGGTTCGTCCAGGTCTGGCACGGCGGCTGGGATCATCACAATAACCTCGGCACGGCCCTCCGCGCCAAAGCCACCGAAGGCGACAAGCCCATCGCCGCGTTGCTGACCGACCTCAAACAAAAAGGGATGTTCAAAGACACCCTCGTCATCTGGGGCGGCGAGTTCGGTCGTTCACCGTCGGCCGACGGCAACATGGCCGGCGGCACTCCCGGCCGGAACCACAATGGACGCGCCTTCAGTCTGTGGATGGCGGGCGCGGGAATCAAAGGGGGCCAGGCCTACGGCGCCACTGATGAACTGGGTTATCGCGCGGTCGAAAACAAGGTGCACATCCACGATCTTCACGCCACCTTGCTGCATTTACTCGGGTTCAATCATGAGAAACTCACCTACCGCTACAATGGCCGTGACTTCCGCCTGACTGACGTCTACGGCAGCGTGGTCAAGGGAGTTTTGGCGTGACATCCAATTGCCGATTTTCGATTTCCAATTTCCGATTGGCTGCAAGTTACCCAGTGGAAAGTCAACAATCAGAAATCGGAAATTGGCCATCCGATGCGCCTCCCAAAGCCCGCGTTTCAGGAATTCTCGTCGCCCTCGGGGCCGCAACTCTGCTCAGCGGCAACCCCCTGGTGGCCGCGCCCGCCCCCAAGCTCAGCGCTCAAGACGCTGCCTTCTTCGAAAGCAAGATCCGCCCGGTGCTGGTGGAGAATTGTTATAAGTGCCATAGCCAAGGCGCCGAAAAGGTGAAAGGCGGGCTGCTGCTCGACACGCGCGACGGCGTGTTGAAGGGCGGCAATACCGGTCCCGCCATCGTTCCTGGCCATCCCGACAAGAGCCTCCTCCTGACGGCCGTGCGTTATCAGGACAAGGATCTGCAGATGCCGCCCAATGACAAAAAGTTGCCGGACCCGGTCATCGCAGATTTGGAGCAGTGGATTCGCATGGGCGCTCCCGACCCGCGCACGGAAGGCGCCACCGCCAAAGCCAACTACCAGGTGGAAATGCAGAAGGCGCGCCAGCATTGGGCCTATCAACCTGTCCAGGAACCGACCGTCCCAACACCCGGCGATCCGCAGAAATGGATCGAAAATGATGTGGACCGTTTTATCCTGACCGGACTGCAATCCAAGAACCTGAGTCCGTCGCCCAAGGCTGACAAAGCCACCCTGCTGCGTCGAGCGACTTTCGATCTGCATGGATTGCCGCCCACGGAGAAGGAACTGGCCGATTACCTGGCCGACGATTCCGGCAACGCCTTTGCCACGGTGGTTGAGCGTTTGCTGGCGTCGCCTCGTTACGGCGAACGCTGGGGCCGTTACTGGCTGGACTTGGCCAAGTATGCCGACACCCGCGGCCCCCAGAATCAGGGGCGGGACAATCGTTATTTGTGGTCCTGGACTTACCGGGACTGGGTGATTCGCGCGCTCAACGAAGATCTGGCGTATGATCAGTTTCTCTTACGCCAGCTTGCCGCGGATCAATTGGAGTTAGCCGACAAACGGGATCTGGCGGCCATGGGTTACCTGACTTTGGGCAATCGATTCGGTAACAACGCCAATGACATCATTGATGATCGGATCGATTTGATTGGTAAAAGCACGATGGGCCTGACCCTGGCTTGCGCCCGGTGTCACGATCACAAATTCGATCCCATTCCCACGCAGGATTATTACTCGTTGCATGGCGTGTTCAGCAGTTGCAACGAACCCCGCGAAGGTCCGCAACTCGAAGAGCCCAAGGACACGCCTCTTTATCGCGATTACCAGCGCCAGCTCGCGGCCAAGGAAGCAGCCGTGGAGGCGTTCCGGGATCGGGTCGAACATGAATTGGGCGCCGACTGGCGCGGCAAGATAGCCGAATACCTCATGGCCTTGCACGATTTCCCAAAGGTCACCAACGGCATGCCCCGCAACACCTTCATCCAAAAACGCGGACTCCAGCCTCAAATCGCCAATGCCTGGAGTGATTACCTCAAGAATCGATCCGGCAAACATAGCCCCATCTGGACCCCGTGGTTCGCCTTCTCCGCGCTGCCTGAAAATGAATTCGCCGCCCGCACCCGGGAGTTGTCGGCCAAGTTCTACGCCAACGCCGACAAATCGAAGACGCTCAACCCACAGGTCGCCAAACTTTTCGTGGCCCCTCCCGCCAACCTCGGGCAAGTGGCGGCCCGTTACGAATCGTTGTTTGTCAACGTGAGCAAATCTTGGGAAAGCTTGATGAGCGCTTACGAAGCCCGCCAAAAAGCTTATTTATCCACCAACTTGTCGGCGCTGCCGGAAAAACCCACCGCCTTGCCTGATTCAAGCCTGGAAGAAGTCCGCCAGGTCGTTTACGGGAGCAAATCGCCCGTCTACATCGATGACAAGGTGGTGCAGAATTTCATCAATCGCGATAACCGCACGCGCGACAATTACAACGCCCTGCAGCGGGCAGTGAACGATCTGAAAGCCGCTCATCCCGGGGCGCCGCCTCATGCCCACCTGATGGTGGACAACGAAAAGCCCAAGGATTCCTACGTGATGATTAAGGGTAACCCGGGAACTCGCGGGCCGATGGTGCCGCGGCAAGCGCCCGAGCTGCTGGCCGGACCGGACCGCCAACCGTTCCACCGCGGCAGTGGCCGCTTGGAATTCGCGCAGGTCATCGCCAGCAAGAGCAACCCGCTCACCGCCCGCGTGCTGGTCAATCGCGTTTGGCTGCACCATTTCGGCGCCGGGTTGGTGGCCACGCCGGACGATTTTGGTCTGCGCTCCGAGCCGCCTTCTCATCCCGAGTTGTTGGATTTTCTGGCCTGGCGTTTCATGCAGGAAGGGTGGTCGCTCAAAAAGCTGCACCGGTTACTGATGCTTTCGGCTACCTATCAAGAAAGCAGTGAAGAAAACGCGCGTTATGCGCAGATCGATCCCGGCAACAAATACTTTTGGCAGATGAACCGGCGCCGGCTCGACTTCGAATCGTTGCGGGACACCATTCTTTATCTTGGCGGACGGCTTGACCTGGAGATGGGCGGGCCGGGCGTGCGGCTGGATGCGGAACCGTATCCTACCCGGCGCACCGTCTATGCGTTCGTCGATCGCGCGCGCATCCCAAGCATGTTCCAGGCGTTCGACTTCGCCAACCCCGATCTCACTACCGGCCGGCGCAGCGAAACCATCATCCCGCAACAAGCGTTGTTCATGATGAATAGTCCGCTCGTGGTCGAGCAGGCCCGCAACCTCACGCAACGTCCGGACTTCAAAGCCAAACCAAAAGCCGAAGATAAGATCAAACTTCTCTACCAGCTCATCTATCAACGCGCGCCCTCCAACCTGGAGCTGAAACTCGCGCTTGATTATGTCAAAGGCGAATATGGGGTGACGACGGTGAGCCCCGGCGCGCTGGCCTGGGAGTATGGTTATGGCGAGTTCGATTCGGCCTCCAACCGCGTGGATACCTTCGTGCAGTTCGCCAGTTTCAATGGCCGCGCCTGGACCGTCGGCAACCGCCAATCCGTCGGTCGCATCGGCAATGTCACCCTGACCGCCAATGGCGGCACGCCCGGCAACGGGTTGCCTCACGGCGCCATCCGGCGTTGGACCGCGCGGCGGGATGGTTTCATCACCATCGATGGCATGCTCTCCAGCACTTCCAAAACTGCGGGTGATGCCGTGCGTGGCTGGATCGTCTCGAGCGGGACTGGGTTATTGGGCACCTTCAGCCCCCAACGCGCTCCCATGCCGACGCGCCTGCCTCGTGTGTTGGTCAAGCGCGGGGATACCATCGACTTCGTTCTGGTCGGCAAAGGCCCCTTCGCCTGGGCGCCCACCATCCGATTCCTGGAAGGTATTAAGCAGGGAGAATTCAACGCATGGGATGCGGAAAAGGATTTCAGCGGCACGGTGGCCCCAAAACAATTGGAGGCGTGGGAGAAATTCGCTCAGGTCCTGCTCGAAACAAACGAGATGACGTTCGTGAACTGAGGTTCACGGTTCACGGTTCACGGTTCACGGTTCACGGTTCCAGGTTCCAGGTTCCAGGTTGCGGGTTGCGGGTTAGTTTGTCCTGGTCGGGGGCGACTGGTGCGATTGAAACTCGCGGACAACCTCTGACCCTTTGCCGCAGTTCGGTGCGCGGCGTTTACGCCGCTTGAGCGTTTGTCGGCTCCAGGACCAAGGAACTACTCAGCACCCCTGCGCCCAATTCATCAAAAATCAAGATTGCCTTCGGCGCCGGAACGATCCAGCCTGCACGCTAATTCCTGAACGGTGGGTTCCTCTGCCTTGTTCGTAACCTCAGCCCATCCGCGACATGAAAACCTCAGTTGTAACGCTGTTGTTCTTCCATCAACACACTTCATCGAGTTGTAGAGCCGGGCGGCTCTTTCGTGCTGTGCTCATGCTATGGTCCATCTTGCTTGCGGCTTTCCCCGGTCAAGCCGCGACAAATTGTGCTCCGGTCTCCGGACAGGTCGGTTGGTGGCCGGGCAACGGGAACGCAGCCGATCAGGTGGGCACGAATGCCGGTATCATCCTCGGGGGCGTCACCTTCGAAGCGGGTGAAGTCGGCCAGACCTTCTCGATGCATGCCGGCAGCGATGGAGTGAGAATCCCTGCGGCGACAAATCTCGATGTCGGTCCTGGGCCTGGGCTGACCATCGAGGCCTGGGTTAATCCCAATGACCTCTCTCGGCGCAATCCGCTCGTGGAATGGAACCGCGGAGGGACCACGACGACTGAATGGGGAGCGCAACTGTGGTTGCTTCAGCCGGGTGATTTTGGATTGCCGGTGGGCGGCAGTCTTTTTGCCAACCTGGCCGAATCCAGCGGCACCTCGCATTACTTATATAGTGCGGAGGTGATGGTGCGAACCGGCGCCTGGCAACACGTTGCCGTGACCTACGACAAGACGTCGGCGCGGGCGCGCCTCTACCTCAACGGCGCGATCGTGACGGATCAATTTGTCGGCGCTTTTGAGCCGGCTACCAGTTGGGATCTGTTTCTGGGCCGCCGCCCAGCCGGCGACGGCACGTCCTCCTACGATGGTCGGCTGGATGAAGTGGGCGTTTATAACCGCGCGCTCAGTGACGCCGAGCTGCTGGGCATTTACGAGGCCGGGTCGGCAGGCAAATGCGGTTCCGGAGGTCCGCCCCCAGGCCAACCTCCCGTGCTGGGTGGAATCCTGGATCGGATGGTGGTGATTGATGAGCCGACCGACGCGATCGCGTTGGACCTCACTGACCCGGATACGCCGATCAGCGCCCTGCGCTTGACCGGAACGTCTTCCAATCCCGAGCTCGTTCCGACCGCCAACATCTTTTTCGCCATGGCCCAAGGAAGATGGTACACCACGCTCACGCCGGTGTTTGGCCAGACGGGAGAGGCCATCATTACCATCCGCGCCAGCGACGGCAGCAGGGAGGCGGCAACGGCCTTTCATTTCACGGTGACCGCTCCGCCGGCCGGATCGGCCCGGTTTGTCAGTGCCACTGCTGTCTCCATTCCCGCCCAAGGTGTGGCCGCGCCCTATCCTGCGTCGCTCCAGGTCAATGGCATGAGCGGCCATGTCACCAGCCTGGCGCTGGCCCTCGACGGATTCAGTCATGGAAACGTGCGCGACGTGAACATGTTGCTGGTCGCGCCGAGCGGGCAGGGAGTGGTGCTCTTCTCACACGTCAGTGGGGACCGGCCGGCTTCCGGGGTCCGGGTTTATCTCACGGATCGATCGGCGTTTGAACTTCCGCAAGACTTCGATCTTTGGTCAGAACCGCTGCGGCCGGCGGCGTTTCTGCCGGCAGTGACATTTCCCAGTCCGGCTCCGCAGGGACCTTACGGGCCGGTCGCGCTCTCGACCTTCAATGGCCTGGCCGCGAATGGATCCTGGTCGCTCTACCTCTACGATGATGCTGCTCTGAACAACGGGGCCATTGTCGGTGGATGGAGTCTCTTGATCGGCACCTCTCCCGGTAGTTCCGCTCCGATCCTCAGTGACATCCCGGACCAAGTCACTGCCATCAACACCGCCACCGGCCCGATTCCATTTACCGTGTCTGACGCCGACACGCCCGTCAGCCAACTGACTCTCCGCGGCACCTCCTCTAATCCTACCGTGGTTCCCGCCGAGAACATCGTGTTTGGCGGCAGCGAATCGAATCGAACCGTGACGGTCACACCGGCAGCGAACCAATTCGGGACCGCCCTCATCACGGTGAAAGTCAGTGACGGGATTCTTGAGGCCAGCGATACCTTCACTCTGGCCGTAAGCCGGCCCGACACTGCCGCTCCCAGCATCAGCGATATCCAGGATCGATTCACTCGCGTCAACACTCCAACCGGCCCGATTCCCTTCACGATTTTTGATCTCGATACACCCCTGAGCCAGCTCAAGCTCGGCCGCGCTTCGTCCAATCCCACCCTGGTTCCGGTAGATAAGATCGTGTTTGGCGGCAGCGGATCGAATCGAACCGTCAAGGTGACGCCGGCGCCCGACCAAATCGGTACCGCCATCATCACGGTCAAAGTGAGTGACGGCCTCCTCGAGACCAGCGAGGCCTTTACCCTGAATGTCCGCCCGCTAAGTGAAGGAGCGCCCTTGACCGTGACGGTGAATAACGCCACCCGCATCTATGGCGATCCCGATCCTGTGTTCTCCGGCACGCTGATGGGCCTGGAAAGCGGTGATAACATCACGGCGACTTACGCAACCACCGCGACTGCTGCCAGTCGCGTCGGCGTCTATCCCATCAGACCTCTGCTCAATGATCCCGACGGCAAACTGGCCAAGTACCAAGTCGTCACCAATCTGGGTTCTCTCGCGATCACTCGCGCGTCCTTAACCAGTCGGGCCAACGACCGCAGCCGCTTTTATCAAAAACCCAATCCTAGCTTTACCGGGACCATTACCGGAATTCGCAACAACGACAATATCACCGCGACTTACGTCACACCTGCGAACGACCACAGCCCGGTCGGTTTTTATCCCATCACCCCCGTGCTCGCCAGCGGCGGAGAGCGTTTGACCAACTACACGGTGACCATCGTGCCAGGCCGCCTCACCATCAGCCCGGCTGCCCTCACCGTGAAGGCCGATGACAAAAGCCGCCCGTTTGGAAGACCCAATCCCGATCTGACGGGCTCCATCACCGGCGACGAGGGACGCGACAATATCACCGCGACGTTTTCCACGACCGCGAATTACCTCAGTCCCCCGGGCAAATATCCCATCCGCCCGACCTTGCAGGATCCCGATCATCGCCTGAGTAATTACCGCGTGACCAGCCGCGACGGAACCCTCACCGTGACCCTCACTCCACCGGAACCGCCCGCCTTAGGCGTCTTGGATGTCCAGGCCGATGACCAGGTCAAAGCCTACAGTGCGCCCAATCCCGAACTGACTGGCACGGTGACGGGACTCAAAGTTGGCGATGGTATCACCGTCACTTTTACAACCGTGGCCACCGAGAACAGTCCACCCGGCATTTACCCAATCAGCGCGAAGTTTAATGACCCCGCCGAGCTGTTGGGTCTTTATCTCATCGTCACGCATGACGGGACGTTGACGATTACGCCCCCCGGCAGCGTGAGACTCATTTCTGTGAGCCGGCTTGCTCCGCATCGGCTCTTGGGCCAAGGCGACGCCAGCGTGACCTACACGATCCAAGCATCGCCAGATCTGCTGAACTGGAAAGATCTCGGTGAAGTCCTTTCCGATGAATCTGGCCGATTCACCTTTGAAGAAGCCGACCAGTTCGACGGCAAGAGCCGATTCTTCCGGGTGCAGTTGCCCTAAGACTTGATCCAGGGCGGCGCCCCCTCCGCGGTGCGAACCATCGCACTTGGACCCACGGACCAACAGGAAGCAAACAGGCAGTTGGCTATTGGCCATTATTGGCCATTGGCTATCGGGCCCCATACCTGGGTTTGGACAGGCCGTCCCCGCGCCAGTTGAGTTTCTCGGCGAGGATATCGTAGTAATTGATCTCGGGCAAAAAGGCGATCGGCACTTCCTCGGCGGAAGATTGGATCTGCAACACGGTTTGCGGTGTGGCTTTGGCCAGGAACATGCCGTCGACTTGCACGTCCCCGGGACCGGAAGTCGGGTCGAGCTTGATCTCGATGGGTTCCGTGGAATTCAACACGACCGAACGATTGGTCAACGATTGCGGGCAGATCGGTGTCACCGTCAGGACACGACATTCCGGGCTGATGATCGGCCCGCCGGCCGCCAGCGAATAGGCGGTTGAGCCGGTGGGCGTCGCCACGATCAAACCGTCGCAACGATAGTGGGTCAACGGGCGTTGACCGACTTGGGCGCTTAAGCCGATGATGTGCGGGTTGGCGCCGCGCGTAATCAGCACGTCATTGAGGGCCCAGCCTGGCGTTGGCTTTTTGCCGCGCAGGATGGAGACGTCCAGCGCGGTGCGGTGGCTGACGACGAATTCCATGCGGAGGATCCGGCCCAGAGCCTGGCTCACTTCGTCCCCGCGCAGCGAAGTGATGAATCCCAGGTAGCCGATGTTGATCCCGAGGATCGGAATGCCGGTTCCGCGCACCCGGTGGGCGGTTTGCAGGAGGGTGCCGTCACCCCCGCAGGCGATGATCAGGTCCGCGCGTTCTTTTCGAAGATCGCCCAGGGACCGGAACAGGTGCGGACTCGGCGGCAGGGCCTCCACCCACTGCATCTTGACCCGTTCGCGAGTGAGAACCTCGCGCAACACCTTCGCCGTCGGTTGCGCGTGAGGTTTGCTGCGATTGATGACAATGATGACTTTGCTGATGACCATCAATCCAGGCGTTTCACCCGCACGTTCTTGTAGCGCACGACACTTTTGGGATCGTGCGCCTGGAAGGCGAAGGTGCCGCTGTCGAGTTTGCGGGTGAAATCGGTTCCGGGCTTGGCGCCGGCCGGTTCGACATATTCGAGCACCGTGTTGCCATCGATCTTCACCGTCACCTTGTTGTCTTTGACGATGATGTCTTGCGTCCACCATTGGTTGTCCTTGGCGGTGGTCAATCCGACGTTTACCACTCCCCAAAGGCTGCCGCTTTTGATCCAATCGCCATGCGAGACGTTCACCTGCGATTCGAACCCGTACTTGGGCCAGCCCGTTTCCTGATAGCGTGTGTGAAAATAGATCCCGCCGTTGGAGTTGGGTTCGGTCATCACGTCCACTTTCAGTTCAAAATTCTTAAACGGCTGGTCGTCGCCCACATAATAAATGTGGCAACGCGGGCCGTTGGCGACCAGCGCGCCATCTTCGACCTTCCAGGCCTGCTGATTCTCGTTGGCCAAACGCCAACCGTTCATGGTTTTGCCGTCGAAGATTGTCTTGAAGCCCTCTTCGCTGTCCGCAGCGGCCAGGCGCCCAGCGGAGGCTGAAATCAATAGGAGCAGGAGTAATGCAGGAATTCGTTTCATGTCGATGCCATGTTCGGTGTTAACGGAACGGGGTTGTTGTTTGGCGTAACCGGCCAACTTTGTCGATGGGAAAATCGATTGGAACCCGCAGAAAAATGAAGAGACTTAGGCAGAAAAATGGCCGGCAGAAAATGATGAAGAAGGGCGGGCGCATTTGGTTACTGCCCCCGGGATCGCGGCCCCGCATGTGCGGGGCCGCTTCAGATGGGGATCGGAGGAAGCCCCTCGACGGGGCTCGGGGCGGGCTGTTGGGTAGCTTCCACGTGCACGTCATGTGCACGAGCATTGGGGCCATGAACATTCGACTGAAAAGAGCCCTCACCCCCAGCCCCTGCTCCCATCCGATGGGAGAGGGTGGCCGCGAGGCCGGGTGAGGGTAGGTTCTGGGTTGTTCCTTGGTCCTGGAGCCGACGGACGATGAAGCGGTCCCGCCCACACGCGGGGGCAGTGCATGAACACACCCCAGAAGGGCTTGGGGCAGAAAAATGGCTGGCAGGAAGATGATAAAACTGGCTGGTTGCTTATTCCGCACCGGTGCCGGGTGGGACCATCTTTTCTTTCAGTTGCAGGTATTGCCAGATCGCCGCGATCTGTTTCTCGGCATCGCCGTCAAGGATTTCGGTGAGCGGACTTTTGCCTTCATCGAAGTAAACCGGCATTTTGGTTTGGGGATCGATGCTGGTGGGAGCGCGCAACCAACGGCGATAGAAGTCGGGTTGAAGGCGGTCAGCACTATAGACGAGGTTGACGCCTTCACTCTCGAAAACTTCCATGGCGAGCAGCGAACCCACACCGTGGCATGAAACACAGGAGAATCCGCCATCTTTACCCACTAATTTGCGGCCGACACCCGCCAGTTCAGGGTCAATCGCGGGCGGGGCAGGGGACTGGGGTGGATATCCATCGCGGGCGGCCAGACCGACGGCGAGGTGGCGGGCGCGCGACTTGAAGGCAGGCATGCGGGCCTCCAGCCATACTTCTCCCCTGGGATGAGCATCATAGCGGATCTTGTGACGTATCTCGCCGCCGATGAACTGAGCTGACCATTCGGGCTTAAGTTTGCCACCGAGCAACTCCAAAGGCGGGAAACCTTCCAAGGCCCCATGGCAGGCGATGCAATTCAAAGCGCGCGTCTGGCGTTCGGCGAATTCCGCGGGCACAGAGCGAGCCAGCGAAGCGCGGTCGGTCGCAGCGAAGGCTTGCAAAGCCGCCCGTTGCGCGGCGTTAAAGGCGAAGAACGGCGCTTTGGATGCAGGCTTGGCTTGCGCCGCCAAACACCCGCCATTCCAGCGCTCAGCGGTAAGCTCGGCGAGTTTGGGCGCAGCAAAACGATTCTCCAGTTTGAGACTGTGACAATTGAGGCAGCCGGCGGTTTGTACGAGCGTCTTTCCTTTCTCAAGAATGGCGGCAGCGGTAGGCGCCGGTCCGACGCGAGCGGTAGGCACAGCCGCAAGCAGCCAGCTCTCCAGCTCCTTCGCCTCACTTTCACTGAGATGAAAATCGGGCATGCGCGTCCAGGCATAGTGCGCTTGAGGGGCACGCAGATACTCAGCCAGTTTGCCGGGAAGAAATTTCACTCCGACGTGCCGCTGAGAGATCTTGGCTGGATCCGGTTGGGCGACATCGGGTGGATCATGGCATCCGATACAATGAAGCCGTTCGTAAAGTGGTTTTCGCTCCGCGTCGGCCGGAGCAGGTTCGTCGGCGGGCTTGGCAGCCCTCTGCTCGGTCCGATAGACGCCCGCGCTGAGCGGAGGGTCTCCTGCGCCTTGCAATGACGCCAAATAAGCGGCCGCGGCTTCGGCAGCCGACGTCGCGTCGGGGCCGGAGAAGATCCGAGGCATGTGCGCCGTGGGCCGGAGCGCTTTGGGGTTAAGAATCCATTGCAACATCCAATGATGCTGGCGCCGGGCTCCGATGCCCTCGAAGCTTGGCGCGTCCATTTTTAGTTCAGGCGCGCCGTTCGTCTGGGCTGGCTCTTCATGGCAACGCACGCAGCGATGTTCGAGGAACAGTTCGCGGCCAAACCGGAGTTGCGTCGCATTAGCCAGGGTGGGTGACGCCCCGTGAGTGAAGGCGGCGGCTGGAATCGGGCTGGTAAACGGGGCTCGCTCCGACCATTCCAGTCGCACATAAGCCCCCTCATCAGACCGGCCAGACGGCGTGAAAGTGGCGCGGAATGGGTTCGCGCCTTTGTTGAGTTGCACCGGTTGGCTCAAGGGGGTGGCCCCATTGGTGGCACTGGCTTCGAACAACACCGCTCCGTTGATCTCCAGAGTTAGTTTGCCGTTCAGCTTGGCTTGAAAAACATATTTGCCGCGTAAATCGGCAAGCAACGCCCCTTCCCAAACGGCGGTGAATGGGCCGGCCGGCAAGAATGGACTGGGACTGCCGCCCGGTTCCACGAACAACACGACGCCAGGCAGAACCGTGGTATCCGTCAGGCTGGCGACTGCTCCTGAGCCCGAGGTGAACTTGACGAGCAAACCGGTCTCGGGCTGGTCAGCCGCCAGGACGGTTGGGGCAAGGCGGGGCGAAAGGGTGAGCGCCCCCATCGTCAGCAAACCGGTCAGCAACGGCGCCCCGAACACGTGCTTCAGCCGACAGCAGAAGAGCGGTTCGTGTTGGTCCATAGGGCAGTTTGACCAAAGGCGGTAATGACGATCAAGGAATCCGATGGACCGTATGCATGATCTCCTGAGCGATCGCCGTTCCGTCAATCGCCTTTAAGCTGAACTTGATCGTTTCCTGCATGACCGGCTGGAAATCGGCAATACGCAAGGTCAGGGTGCGTCCGTCCGGGGACAACGTTGCGCCAGTGATATCGAGCGTATCACGTCCTTTCTTTTTGGGATCCGCCACGGAGAGTTCCGGAGATCCATAATTCTCCGAGCGCAGATAATTCCAGCGTTTGCCGCTGAAGTTTTGCAGATCACTGGCGGTATCGGCCGCCAACGGTTGCGTGAAGGTCAGCTCCACGCCGTCCTTAACTACCTTGAGGCCGCGCACGGAATAGACCGGTTTGCCGGTGTAACGGACGCGGTCGAACCCGGTGATTTTACCGGCGTTGCTTTGCCACTCGCTCAGGCCAGCGATGTAGAGCTGGCCATCCTTTGGATTAAACTTGGCCCGCATGACCGAGGAGGTGAACTTGAGCGGGAATTTCACCACGCCGCCCTGGCGGCGGCCGTCGGCCAAAGGCTCGCTCATCACCAAAAAGAGACTCGATTGACCGTAAGATTCGTGGAGCAGTTCGCCACGGAACGGGCCCCATTGGTCGTTCGGCACCCAGATCTGGCCACCGCCGGAATTGTCATAGTTCTTGGCCAACCAACAGAGCGGGGGAACGAAGCGATCGCTGAGCGGCGGGCCGGTGAAACGATTGCTGACGCCGCAGAATTGGTTGGGTTGAATCCAATGGATGGGCGTGGTGGGCACCCAGGTGCCTTCGTTGTCGCTGGCCGTGACTTGGCCTGCTGGGCTGACCCCGATGCCGTTGGGCGCGCGAAATCCACGACAATAGATCTCCAGCTTGCGACCGTCCGGGCTGAGCTTAAACAGGCACCCGGAATGCGTGCACACTGTCCCGTTGCCGCGGGCGGCTTTTTGATTGCCGAATCCGGCGCCGCCCGCGTTGACCGGATTGGCCTTGGCAAAATAAAAGTTACCGCGCTGATCGGTCTGCAGATCGAAAACGAATTCATGAAATCCTTCGGTGGACATGAATTGGTTATTGAAGTTCTCGTAGAAATCGGCGGCGCCATCGTGGTTAAGATCGTGGTAACGGGTTATCTGATCGCGGCCGGACGTGTAGATCACGTCCTTCACAATCACCAACCCGAGCGTCTCATATTGGCCGGAGGCGAACCGCCGCCATTCCAAATGCCCCTGTGGATCGTCGAACCCGCTCACGATCCAGACATCGCCATCATGCGTGCACAATGCCGCGCGCTTGCCATCTGAGAAAAAGTCCAAGCCCGCAAAGCGGACCCGCCGTTTCCAAGGGTTGTCGGTGGGCGGAGTGAGCGCATCGGTGACATAAGCGCCGTCGGGAGTCGCGCTGGTGTTGAGAATAGCCTTGGTCGCCACTGGCGTTGGCCAGGGGGAAGGCCCGCCGTGTTCGAAGTCGGCCAGATGCGGTGCGCCGCCCAGCAAGCTGGCGAACTGAGTTTCGTCAGCCGCTGGCCCTTGCCAGATCACCACTTTGAACAGCGCTGTCCGGGTGCCGCGCGGCACCTTGAGCAAGACCTGGGAGCCTTCGCTGATCTCCAGGGCAACGGCCTTGGGTGCTCCCACCAGAGCGATCTTGGTTAGATTGGTTCCAGTGGTCAGCGTGGCGACATTCGAGCTCACTTCGGCGCGATCGGCCCTCGCCTCGCAGAGAACCGTGGCCAAGGCTTGGCGCGCGCGACTGATCTTGAATGTGCGCACAAAAGCGATCTGGCCGTCGTGATTCAGTACGCTGGGTTGCTCGTAGATCTTTGTTCCCAGCACCGTGTAACTCAACACCACGTCCGATCCCACCACGTAATGGCCATCCCAGCGGCACCAGATCTCCGGCAAGGGCCCGAACGGCTCCGGACGCGGGTCGTCGAATCGCCCCTTCGCATCCGCCCAGCCTTGGCCCGTCGATGATCCAAAATGTTGGGTGCCCAGAATGTGTGGATGCGCACCGTGTGCGCCATCGAACGCGACTCCATGTGTGCTGATGTAACCGCCCGTCCACCCGGCGGCCATCCGCAGCAGCTCCGTGTCGAACAAAACCGACGCATCGTCGCCCAAGCGGATCGCGAGTCCTTTCAACGCGGTGTTGTTGCTCGGAAAACTGGCGCTGACGCATGCGCTCTGCACCGGGAAATCGTCTTGTAACAGGTTGGGTCTTCTGCGTGCGGAGCCGCTGCCTTCTGCGGCCCGCGCGGGCGGCCCGAACGCTCCGCCGCCCCAGCCGGCCAGCAGAATGAAAATGAAAATGAAAATGAGATGCCATCCCTGGTTAGGAATGGGCCTGTGATTAAAAACGAATTGTCTCACGCGGATTTGCGCGCCCTTCGACCCGCCAAAGCAATCCGGTATTCACCGGATTTTCCTCCATGAACCGTGGGGGAAAAGCGGAAAGCGGAAAGCGGAAACACGGGGGCGTCACTTCAAGGTCCCTATGCGTGTGCAAAAGCAGATGGAGGCTTTCCATGAACGGCCCTCTCGGGTAGCAGCCGACGTAAGGAGGCCCATTCAATTGTCGAATGCCAATAATGCCAATTGTCGAATGCCGATTCGCAGTAGAGGCCGCAA
Organism: Verrucomicrobiia bacterium; assembly: GCA_035577805.1. GTDB lineage: Bacteria > Verrucomicrobiota > Verrucomicrobiia > Limisphaerales > JADJPG01 > DATLUX01. The sequence continues at coordinate 13,520 of DATLUX010000474.1, read as the reverse complement.
CCAAGTCCGAACCTCTGTGGGGCTTTGCCGCGCTGGGACCTCCGTGGTTAATCCCAACCTGGGGCCTACGGCGAGGATTAACCGCAGGCGACGCTTTTGGGTTTCCTCGCTCGGCGTGGATGGCTAGGGTTGCGGCCATGCAGACACCGCCGCCTTTCCAGCCGCCGACTCGCCTGTTAATGGGGCCGGGCCCCAGCAACGTGGCGCCCTCCGTTCTTAAAGCCATGTCCGCGTTGCTCGTGGGCCATCTGGACCCGGTCTTTGTCAAGATGATGGAAGAGATCAAGAGCATGTTGCGCGAAGTATTTCTGACCCGGAACGAGATGACCTTCCCAGTTAGCGGCACCGGCAGCGCCGGCATGGAGTTTTGTTTCGTCAACCTGCTGGAGCCGGGAGACGAAGTCGTCATTGGCGTCAATGGCGTCTTCGGAGGCCGCATGGTGGATGTGGCTGAACGGTGCGGGGCTAAAGTGACCAAGGTGGAAGCACCGTGGGGAACGATGATCGAGCCACGCCAGATTGCTGCCGCGTTGCAGGGACGCAAACCGAAGCTGGTCGCCATCGTGCATGCCGAGACGTCCACCGGCGCGTTGACGCCCGTGGAAGAGATCTCCCGGCTGACGCACAAGGCGGGGGCCTTGCTCTTGCTCGACACCGTTACTTCCCTGGGCGGATGCCCGGTGCGAATCGATGATTGGGGCGTCGACGCGGTTTATTCCGGCACGCAAAAATGTCTGAGCTGCCCGCCCGGCCTGGCGCCGGTTTCATTGAGCCCGCGAGCCATGGAAATTGCGACCAAACGCAAAACGAAAGTGCAAAGCTGGTATCTGGATGTGAATCTGCTCGCGAACTATTGGGGACAGGAACGGGCTTATCATCATACGGCGCCCATCTCGATGAATTATGCGTTGCATGAGGCCCTGCGCTTGGTGCTCGTCGAGGGCCTTGAAAAGCGTTGGCGCCGCCACCAGGAAAACCATCTGCTCCTGAAAGAGGGACTTAAAGCATTGGGCTTGGGCATTGCTTCCCAGGAAGGGCATCAGCTTTGGCAACTCAACGCGGTGACGGTGCCGCCCGGGGCCGATGAAGCCGGCGTGCGCAAACGTTTGCTCAATGAATTCAACATCGAGATCGGCGCCGGCTTGGGACCACTTAAGGGTAAGGTCTGGCGCATCGGTTTGATGGGCGAAACATCCTCTCCCGCCAACGTGACCGCGGTGCTGAACGCGTTGAAGCAGTGCCTGTGATGCGCGCGATTCGTGGTGAGGCTTTGTCCCCCCTCGCCGTTCAGCAATCAGACAACTCGATCCCTACTTGGGGGGAGACGCCTGGCGAATGGCCGTGTTCATCTTGCGCAAGCCGTCGGCCTGAACGGCGGTATCCGTGGATTGAAGCTGGTGGAAGCCCTTTTGGAAGCTGGCGTTTGCTTCCAGTCCATCGGCCAGCTGTTCGAGAAAGTCTTTCTCGACCGGCGCGGTTGCCGGAAAGCGCACAGGATTCTGTTGAGACTGCATTAGCTCCTTTTGGTTTTGGTGTTGCTTGTCGACCATCCGGAGTTCGTGTTCCTGGATGAGTTTTAGCTTTTCTGTCTCCCGGTGCTCGCGCTCTCGATCATCAGCTCGAACCAGGGCGATCTCCGCATTCTTGATTTGCGCGTTGAGATCCGCCAGGGACGTCTGCAGGTGCGCGCCCAGGGCAGGATCCAGGAGACGGACCTTCTCGATCTCCTTGACCTTAGCGGCCATCTCCAGGCGGAGCCGGGCCAGTTCATCGACGAGAGCCTGGCTGCTCGGGGCGGCGACGGTGGAGTTGGAGACAAGGGAGAGCGATCGCGCGGACGGCGCTGAGGTTGTTGCAGGCTGGACTACAAATGCGCGGCCACCGGTAAGGACTTTGGGCGCGGCCTGCTGGGCTGAGGCTGTTCCGAGCAGGCAGGCAAGCGCGCAAGTCCACGCCTTAAACATGGCAGTAAGCCCGACGGTTGGCCGCGGGCAGGAGCAGGGTGACTTCATCAGGTTCATCAGATAGAGGGTGATTGTTTTGGTTATTGAGTTTTGAAGTAATCTCTGTTCGGGCCTTGTGACGGAGGCGGGGTGGATGAGTTGCCGTTCATGGAACGAGTTTCGAGATCGCGGAGGAATTGAGCGAGCTGCTGGTTGAGTTGGGCCTTCGTGGTGGCGTCGCGAGCCCTGGCGTTGCTTTGCTGGATCCGCTGATCGGAGGATTGTTCGAAGGCGGACTTGTCATGCGCGGCCTCCTTGATATGGCTCACGCCTTCACCAGTGGCGACGGCACCGCTCAACCCGGAGGCAACCCGGGCGCCGACGCCACCGGCTTTCTTGAGCGCGGGCATTTTCTCGGCGCCCTCGGCGAGGGAGGCCAGGTTTGCGCCAATGTCGATGCCTTCCTTGACCGCCTGAAGTGTGTTGGTTTCCTGCACGGCTTTGTGCAAGTCGACCAGGTTGACACCGAGATCAACGCCCTCCATAACGCGGCCGAATTGATTGAAGTGATTGGGTTTGGCCTCCGGAATTGAGTAGGGGTCCCCGTAATAAAAGTCCATGAATTCTTGCAGATCCGAGTTGCGCGGCAAGTTCTCGAGTCCGTCCCCGAATCCCTTGAGGCTGGATTGGGCCTTTTTGGTGGCGTCCCAGGGCTTGGATTCTCGGATAGCGTTGGCTGATTCGGCGGCGGAATTCAGTCCTTCGTAACCTTGATAGAGCGATTCCGGGGCGAAGGCGGCCATGCCGACGCGGGCTCCGCCATTGAGCAGATCGAGCCCGGCCCGCAGTTCGGCCTCGGTATAGGCCGCGGATCCTTCATCTCGGTAGCCGGCTTGCATCTGGGCGTCTTCCGCATGGATCTGAGCCTGCTCGGAGCGGATCCTGGCCTTGTTCTCGCGTTCGGCGGCGAGCGCGGCCAGGTATTTTTGTGGTGAGACGGCGAGCGAGCTGGCTGGGATCAACTGGCCGGTCGGCGAACCCGCCGCCGGTGACCCCGCGAGGTCGGCGCCTGTTGGAGCTGCGGGAAGCGCGTCGCCAGGATTCCCGGAAAGACCACGGCTTTGCGCGAGAGCCAGGTATTGGTTGCTCAAGTGCAACGCCTCAGGATAAAGCTGCTTCAAGCGGGCTTCGATCTGTTGGCGGCGGGCGGGAGGCGCATTTTCGTATTCACTAGCCAACCTGGATAGTTCGGCGGTCATGGCGTCCGCACGCGCCTCCAGTTGCTGACCCGTCAACGGAGTCCGCGGATACGCGCCCATCCCGTTGGGGCTGGTTGAGCGTCCGGCGTTGGCGGGATCGGCGGGCCAGGTCGAGGCGGCGAAAACTTCGCCTCGCAACGTCATGTATTCCTTGATCAGCCTTGGATCCGAATCCCTTTTCAGTTGGCTCCGATTGAGTTCCGGGTGGCGCCGCCAAAACTCCTCGTCTGTCTTGCGATAGATCTCTGTTCGCTGCGCGGCCGGGAGCGCGTCGAAGCGACTGGCCGCGGAGGCGGCGGCCGCGGCGTGAGTGCTGCCCGACGAGGCCAGGAGCAGCCATGGCAACACTCGGATCCACGCCATCATCCGGCATGGGGAGAGATTTAAGTTCACGGTTAGTTTGCGTTGAGGCCCAGGAGTAGGTCGTCCATCAGATGCAGCGCAGTGGCATCCGCAATATCGTGAGCGGTGAAGCGCCGGAGGATCTGGCTCTGCCGCGCGGGCGGGCCCAGCACATCCGCCGAGGTGGCCTGACCCATGATGCGGGAATCGGCCAGCCGGATGGCGGTGACGAGGATCTCCGGTTTCATCCGGGTGGTATCTCCGGAGACTTGCGGCACGCGGGTCTCGCGCTCGGCGATCAGGATCTCCACCGCCACATCGGCCACTTTGGCGAGGGCCTCTCGATCCTTGCGGGCCTGCTCACCTTCCGTTGGCGTGGTGAAGTCTCGCAACGGCCGATCGGCGATCAACGCCGTGGCGACTTTTTGATCGGCCAGACTGGCTCCGGCAGAACGCAGGCGCCGGCCGAAGGCGATCTCGACATCGCGCACCAACTGCCGGTATTCGAAGCTGTCGTCCTCCCGCTCCGTGCGTTCGTAGCGGTTTATCGTGGCCACCTTTTTCTCGCCGCTACTGACAGTGGCCCTGGCGGCAGACCCTTCGCTGCCGTCGCCGCCGTGGTTTTTGGGTTCGGGGAGGCGGCCACTGCCGCCATTGGTCTGGCCGAGGTTGAGCGTATTGGAGGTGGTCCTGGTCGTAGTGGTGCTGCCTGTGGGCGTGGATTCAGCTTCGCTTTCAGACGGTAGCGCCACGTCCCGGGCGGCTTCGCGCCGGGTGTTCACGACGGTTTCTTCTCGTCCGGCAAGTTTAAGGCCGGTGCGTTGATCGACCAGGTCGCGGTTGACGTAGATAAGAAACCGAGGACTGCCGAGTTTCCCGTAGGCCGCCCGGAAGCGGCTGATGGTTTCGGCGGCGACGTCCGGAGCGATCAGATGGGCCGGAAGACTGAACAATTTCTGTTCGTAGCTGGCCCCAGCCGGCCGGGCGCTGCGTTCGGCGGGCGCGGGCGACTGACCGTTCGTCAAGTTCACGGCCGCCGTTGTGAGCAGGAATAAGCCTGCGCTTTTGGCGAGATAGGCTTTCATTATTGTGCCTCCCGAATGGCGGGAATGCGGTTGAGGTGATGGTGACTTAGTAGTTGCGATCGCTCACGAACACCACGGTGTTGGCCGCCTGATTCGGCACGTCCACGGTGAGGGTCTTGGTCGACACCACGGCGTTGGTTGAATCGAGGAATTCCACGGTAGCTTCGTGACGGCCGGGAGGCAGGGCGATGGCCTTAAAGCTGAGGTAAGCGGGCAGGTTGTCCCAGCAGCGCACATCAGCCGCCGGATTGGCCGCCGCGGAGACCGTTTTGGAGATCAGTCCAAAGACCATCATGCCCAGCGCGGCGTAGCCACCGGCGTTGCCGTAGGAACCGGCGGTTACTGCGGTGCCGGCGCCGGCCGCGATGGCGACGTCACCGACGGTGTCGGTGCTCGACTTGAAGACGGCCTTGCTCTTGAGGATGCAATCCATGACGCGTCCGCCGCGGGTGGTGGCCTGGAAGTTGATGTCATCATAGGGCGCCAGTTCATGAACGGTTTCACCGATCTTGAGGCGGGCGCTGGTCACGTTGGTGATGCCCGGCTTGAAGCGCAGTTCGCTGTTGTGCTTGCCCGTCGCATATTTGGTCGGGCCCTGGCCATATTCGGCGAACACCATCACCTTGGCGGCGGAGTCGTAGCCCGGTAGGACGCGATCCTTGGCCAAGGCCGCGGCGCGTCGGAAGGCATCGGTGCCGTCACTGCCCTGGGCGGCTTTGGTCCAGCCCTCGAGATAATCAAAGAGGACGTAGTCGCTGGCGAAGGTTTCGGCGGCCTCCTTTTCCCGCTGGGCTTCCTCGGCCTTGGCGGCTGCTTTCTTGGAGGTGGACGCCTTGGCGGCCTGATCGATCTTGCCGCTCGCTTTGAGATAGGCCAGGCCGGCGTCGCTATCCTGGAACTGGGCGTTGATGAAGCAGGCACGCGCATTGTCCAGTTCACCGTCTTTCCAGTAGAGGAGCCCGCGATAGAAGTTGGCCATCACCCTTTCGTAGGGTTCGCCGATGAATGTTTTCTTGGATTCGGCCTTGAACTTGTTGCGGGCGGCGGCGGCAGTCCTGTCGGAGCCCATGATCCCGTTGATGCGAGTCAAAGCCTGATCGAAGTAACTTTTAGCGTCGTCGGCACGTCCGGCGCGCAGGCACATGGTGCCGATGCGATATTGCCAGAGCACCAGATCGTTGGTGGGTGCCGCCTTCATGGAAGCTTCGGCATCGGCGATCGGATCGCCATTGGCCACGAGATGGGTTTTGGGTTGGCTGGCGCAGCCCACGGCGACAAGCAGAGCCGTGGCGATAACAGAGGAGGTGACGTGTTTGTTCATGGGACGGATGATGTTGATGGTTTGGAGTGTTGAGTGGCGGGTGTGGGACCAGGAGATTCGGTCAACGATAGGCCGCATCCTCCTGTCCCTGTTTTTTGATCTCGGCGGAGTCTTCCCAGACGATGTCGCTGGTGCGGGCATCGATGAGCTGGAAGGCGTAAAGAATGTAATCGCTGGTCCCGCGCGAGGTGCGGGCGGTCATTCCCTGGAGCTTGCCTGTGAGGTAGAAATCCGTGCCCCTGAACTCCACTGCGTTGGGATCGGAGCTGCTGGTGACCTCGCCGGCTTGTTTGAGGTCGCGTTCCCGTTCCAGGGTCACCATGCGATCGCGGGCCAGGAAGCGCACTTTGCCTTGAGCCTTGGTGTTGAGTTCGGCGCGGATGCGGGTCAGGAAGATATCCTTGTTGATCGGGAATCGGGTTTCGTTGATCACCGGGTCCAGGGCCACCCGGGGCGTGCCCTGGGCATTGGCAATCTCGGGGATGGCCAGGATGCTTCGTGCCATCTTGTCGGTCACTGCGACCAGATCCTGGGATTCAATGCCGGTGCTGGTTACGGAGCCGCGCTCGTCGGCGTTCATCTGAGTGACGTTGACGCCGGAAGGATTCTGAACGCCGGTCGCGCAGCCGACCAAAAGGACCAGCACGCTCGCAGCGAAGGTTGGTGGGAGAAGGAGTCGAGTTTTCATGGGAATGCGGTTCCGTGTATTCAGATGTAGACTGGCGGTCATAGCTTATTGGGGGCCTGTCGCGCTGGCTCGGGTTCTCGGACTGTCCGCTTTCGCCGAATCACTGCGCCGGCCTTCACTCCCGGAAGCGTCGCTAGTGGCTCAATCCCGACAGTTTTTCTGGATTTTTTTTAGACCGCTGGAGGCAGGACGCAGGGAAAAGCGGAAAGCGGCCTGCCACGGCGTAGCCCGTAGGGCGAAGCCGGGAAAGCGGAAAGCGAAAACGCGCGAATCGTCCCGCCTTCGCCTGCGGGCTGAGGAAGCCTGTCCTATATTGTCGAAGGGCTCACTCTACCCCAACGCGTTCTCCGGGAAAAAGATCAGAGCCTCGTTACCCGCCTTCGCCCTGCGGGCTACGGCGGGCAAGCCTCGGCTCTAACGTCAGATCGGAGAAGGCGACCCGTCGCGTGAGGGGGCGCGTTCGTAAGTCAGCCTAAGGCGCGCGCTGACTGAATTTGCGGCGCCATTCCGCCGCTTTCTCCAACTCCCCGAGGGAATCGTGGATGGCGGTGACAAGATTGAGCAGCTGCTGCGTTCTCGAGTCGGAGAAACTGCCGGCCGCGACGCGCTGGGCGAGGGATTGGTCCAGCGTGGCGACGATACGGGCGGAAAGGTCACGGGATAGCAACCCCTGCTCTATCCAGGTGCGAACGAAGACCTCCGTGATATCCAAGACGACACCGTTGGTTGCGGCGGGACCGGCTTCGGCCTGGCGGAGGTAATCATCCAGCGGCGGCAACGCTTCCCGGATGCGGCCAGTCTCCCGGGAAGCCACGGTGAACAACTCAAGGGCGCGCAACGTGGTATTGTGATTGGAGTCCAGAGTCTCAAGGCTGGTCCGCAGCGCCTCTTCCGCCAAGGGCACCGCCTCGGCGGACCGGCCGGCCTTATGCAGAGCGAGGGCGAGATCGTTTTGCGCCCGCAAGGTCACGGGCTGATTCGGTCCGGACCGCGAACGCTCCGTTTTCCATACTTCTTCGAAAAGCCCACAGGCCTCCTTGGGATTTCCCGTGTCCAGGTAGAGATTAGCCAAGTCGCGCAGGGACGAAATGATATAAGGATGGTCCTGCGGGTGATGCATACGGGTTAACCTCAGAGCATCCCGAAATAGTGGCAGCGCCTCATTCGTCCGGCCTGAATCGCGCAGCGCCTTGGCCAGCTGCACGGTGCAATCCGCAGTGTAGGGATGTTCCTGGCCGAGGTGGACTTTGTGCAATTCCAACGCCTCGGTGAGCGTGGTGACGGCTTCGGGCAGGCGCCCAAGCGACCGATAGGTGCTCCCCAAACTGGCCATGGAAGAGAGCGTGTAGGGATGGGCAATCCCCAGCGTGATCTTGCGGATCCGGAGGGTCTCCTCGTGCAGCTTCAACGCCTCCTCCTTGCGTCCGGCACCCCCATAAGCGGTGGCGAGGTTATTCATGGACAGCAGCGTCAGGGGATCCTCCGGCCCGAGTTGGCGCCGGCGAGTGGCCAGGACCTCTTCGAGCAAGGGGACGGCCTGCTGGACACGGCCGGACTTCTGCCGAGCCATGGCCAGGTTGTTCATGGTGGACAACGCGCGCGGGCTGTCGCCTCTTTGGTTTGCGCGCCAAAGTTGGAGCGCCCGTTCGTGTTGTTGGACGGCATTGGAGTAGGCGCCGAGATGAATATAAGTAGTGCCCAGAACATCGCGCACGGACGCTTCGACCAGTGGCGCGTTGGAGAACGAATCGCCGATATGTCGCTCCGCGGCGATGACCGCGTCCCGAATGGTGGCGTCATGGCCCAGGGCACCCTTCTCTGCGCGCGGCCGGGCCGCGGCCAGCACCCGATCCTGAAAGAAGGACAAGACGGTCTCGGCCTCCTGCTGGGCCTGGATTGCTCGGCCTTTTTCGCGGTTGGCCTTGATGGCCAGGCTGGACCCGCCGATGGCTGCGGTAATGAGCAGCGCCACAAACGCGGCGGCACCCGCGACCGAGCGGCGGTGCTTGCGCACAAACTTGTGGAGGCGATACGTCGCGGTCGGCGGACCGGCCAGAACCGGCTCATCCTGGAGATACCGCTGCACGTCATGGGCCAACCCCGTGGCGGTGTCGTAGCGACGATTGCGGTCCTTCTCGAGGCATTTCATCACAATCCAGTCGAGGTCGCCGCGCATGAGCCCCAGAAGATTAGGGATGTCGGTCCGGCGATGATCGGCGACCGTATTAAGATCGATGGCGTGAAGCGCGCTCAGCCGGGTTGAGGGACGCAGCGGCTCCTTCTCGCGGATGGTCCGGCGCATTTCGTCGAAGCCTGCTTTGAGCAGTTCGCGTGCGTCAAACGGCGTCCGGCCGGTCAGTAGTTCGTAGAGCAGCACGCCCAGGCCATAAATGTCACTGCGCGTGTCGATGTCCACCCCGCTCAACTCGGCCTGTTCCGGGCTCATGTAGGCAGGGGTGCCCAGAAACTGTTCGAAGGCGGTGAAGAGCGTCTTGTCGGTCAGACGCTGCCCGGTGGTGGCCTTGGCAATGCCGAAATCGATCACCTTCGGAACCGGCAGCCCATCCTGGAGAATGACCAGGACATTGGACGGTTTGAGGTCGCGATGAATGATGCCCTTTTGATGAGCGTGTTGGACCGCCTGACAGACCTGGATGAAGAGACGCAATCGATCCGGGGCGGGCCGATGGTTCTGGTCGCAGAACTCGGTAATCCGGACGCCCGGCACCAGTTCCATGACGAAGTAAGGCCGGCCCGTGGTGGTTGCGCCGGCATCGAACACCTTGGCGATGTTCGGATGGTCCAACACCGCCAGCGCCTGGCGCTCGGCTTCAAACCGGGCAATGACCTCCTGCGTGTCCATCCCTAGCTTGATGATTTTAAGCGCGACTTGCCGGCGCAAGGGTTCCTGCTGTTCGGCCAGGTAGACAACGCCGCAACCGCCTTCCCCGAGCTTCTGCACCAGTTGATAACGATCGATACGGTCACCGACTCGCTCCCGCGCCGGAGCCGGCGCTTCCACCGATAACGCGTCCACGATTGCTCGTGGCACCTCCTGCGCGGCCTGTTCAAACTCGCGGTCGGCCTCCGCCTGCAGCGATAGGAGTTGCTCCACTTGCTCCCGCAACGCCGCATCGCCGTGGCAGGCCGTCTCGAGATAGCTGGCCCGCTCCCGCGGATCGGCGATGTGCCGGGCGGCTTCGAATACGGTCAACTCGGAGGGTTCCGACGGAGACTTTGGTTGGTCCATGCGTCTGATTAATGAAGCGTTATTGCGTCCGGAATCCCGACAAACAATCTGCGCGCGGGCTCAAGAGCCTCCCCGGACAGTCCGTAGCAGCCAGACCTTAGCGTAAGCCCAGTAGCGCTCCACCGTGCGCTCCGACACATCAAGGGCCCGCGCAATCTCCGGATCGCTGAGGCCGACAAAGAAGCGGAGCTTCACCACCTTCGCGTGATCGGGGTGTTCGGCGGCGAACTGATCCACGATCTCATGGATCTCCAGCAGGCGCTCATCGCTTTCCGGGCTGGCGATCTCGAGATCCTCCAGGTCAACTCGATCCTGCCCGCCGCCGTGCCGGAGGCGCCTCCGGCGGCGTGCCCGATCGATGAGGATCCGGCGCATCGCCTCGGCCGCGACGGCAAAGAAGTGGGCGCGGTCATTGAAGCGCGGGCCATTTTCCCCGGAGAGCCGGAGCCACGCTTCGTGCACCAAGGCAGTCGGTTGGAGGGTCTGGCCTGGCGATTCAAGGGCCATTTTGGCAGCCGCCAGCCGGCGCAACTCCGCGTAAACCGCAGGAAGCAGGTCGCTGGAACTCTCGGACTGACCGGGTTGCGGATTGGGCAAAGGCCCAGATGCCTGGTTCATTTTCACGGAGCCAGTCGTTCAATCTTCCAGGTGCCGTTGGCTTGACGCTGGTAGCGCAGCCGATCGTGGAGACGGTTGGGGCGGCCCTGCCAGAACTCGATTTCCTGCGGTGTGAGCACGTAACCGCCCCATGTCGGCGGGAGCGGGATATCGTCCCCAGGATAACGCGCTTCGAGTTCGGCCAGGCCTGTCTCCAGGAAAGCCCGGCCGGGAATGACTTGGCTTTGGGTCGAAGCCCAGGCGCCAAGGCGGCTGCCGCGAGGACGTGTTTTGAAATAAGCCTCGGCCTCTGAGCGCGACAGCTGACTGACCGACCCGGTGATGCAGACCTGCCGTTCCAGCGCCAGCCATGGGAAAGTCAGGGAGGCGCGCGGGTTGGCCGCCAATTCGTGGCCTTTGCGGCTGGCGTAATTGGTGAAGAAACTGAAGCCCCGTTCCTCCACGCCCTTGAGCAGCACGACACGGGTGGAAGGCTGGCCGGAGGCGTCGACGGTCGCCAGAATCATGGCGTTGGGTTCGATGATCTCCTGGGCGCGCGCTTCCTCGAACCATTTCCGGAACTGCACCACGGGATTGGCATCCACGTCTTCTTCGCGCAGGCCGGCCTGGCTGTATTCTCGGCGCAGATCAGCGATGGACATAAGGAAACTTTAAGCTGGCGGAGAGCGGCGCGTTATGAAGTCACGCGCAAATTTAATCCACCGCCCCACCGGGATTCTCACGCTTGCGCTGGGATCATGCCCGTTTGACGCGCGTAGTTAAAGAGGCCGCCGGCGTCCACCACCGGCCGGATGTCACCTAATGGTTTTAGTGGATAACTTCGGCCTGTCCCCTCCACCGTGACGGTGGCCCGATCGAGGTCGACGGTGACGACATCGCCGGTTTTCAAAGCGTCGCACAGGCGCTCGGCGGTTTCGCACGGATACAGCTCGCCGGTGGCGACGCAATTGCGGAAGAAGATGCGCGCGAATCCTTCCGCCACCACCACTCGACACCCGGCTGAGCCGATGGCGATGGGCGCATGCTCGCGCGAACTACCGCATCCAAAGTTGCGTCCGGCCACGATGATCGGATACTCGCTGTCCACCGCTCCGGGCTTCACAAAACGCGTGGCGTAAAGCGAGTCGGGAAGACCGCACAACGCGTAGCTGCCCAGCTTCTCGTACTCGGCCGGCACCGTGGGAATAAGGGTCAGATACTGCGCTGGAATGATCTGGTCCGTGTCGATGTTATCGCGCACCACATAAACCGGGCCTTTGAACACAGCTTTCGTCATGGCCACATTTTGGGGGCGGGCGTGCCGGGTTTCAACCTTCAAATTGCTGTGGGCGTTGGCCAAAAGATCATAAAGAGGGCGTGAACTTCTCCCGCAGGTAATTCAAATGATGCGCAGTGGTGGTGGGGTTGCCGGTGGCGCGGCGCATGAGCTCCTGGGGTGTGTAACGCTGGCCGTGTCCGTGGACTTTTTCGCGCAACCAATTCAGGAGTCTGGCGTACCGGCCCGCGCGCAATTCGGAGGGCAGATCGGGATGGTCCTGGGCGGCTTGCCGCATCAGTTGGGCAGCGTTCAGGTTGCCGAGGCTGTAGGTGGGGAAATACCCGAAGGCTCCCAGACTCCAGTGAATGTCCTGCAAACAGCCATGAGCATCGTCGGGGACCTTCAACCCGAACATGGCCTGGAACTCTTCATTCCAGACGCCGGGCAAATCTTTTACGGGCAAGGATTCGTCGAGGAGTTTTAGTTCCAATTCGAACCGGAGAATGATGTGCAGGTCGTACGTGACCTGGTCGGCCTCCACCCGGATAAAACTTGGGGTCACCCGGTTCACGGCCGCGGCCAGGTCTTCCACGGAAGTCTTACGCAGACCAGGGAAATGCTCGCAGGCACGCGGATGCCAGTGCGCCCAGAAATCCAGCGTGCGCCCGACATGATTCTCCCACAGCCGGGACTGCGATTCATGGATGCCCATGGACACGGCGGCGCCCAGCGGGGTGCCGTGGTGCTCGGTCTTCAACCCTTGTTCATACAATCCGTGTCCGGCTTCGTGGAGCACGCCATAAAACGACTCGACGAAGCTGCGTTCATTGTAACGAGTGGTCAGGCGAGTGTCGCCCGGGCCCAAGCCGGAGCAAAATGGATGCGTGGTGGTATCGATCCGGCCGGCCTCGAAGTCGAACCCGATGGCCGCGGCGACTTCGCGATTGAACGCTTGCTGGGCGGCTACCGGGTAATCGCCGTCCAGCAGCCGTGAGGAAACGCGCGCGCTGCGTTCTCGAGCCGGTTCCAGCACTTTCATGATGGCCGGACGCAGTTCAGCGAACAAGGCTCTCAGGGGCGCGGTTCGGGCGCCGCGTTCGTGGCCTTCCAACAACGCGTCGTAACGCGACTCCTCGTAACCCCAGTGGTCAGCCATGCGCCGGCTTAAAACCAGCAGCTTCTCCAGGTGCGGCCGGAACAACCCAAATTCAGACCGACGCCGGGCATCGGTCCAGGCATCCCGCGCCAGCGTGCTGGCCCGGTGGAATTCCTCGACCAATTCCGGCGGGACTTTGGTTTGGCGATCATAATGGCGTCGCCACTCGCGGACATTGACGGCTTCATCGCTTTCCGGGGGGAACCCTCGATCTTCGCAGGCTTTAATCCAATCGCCTACTTCGGCGGCAGTGAACTGGCGGTGAGTCCAGCCGCTGACAAAGGCCAGTTGTTCGGCGCGAAAAACCAGGCCCTTGCGGGGCATGCCGGTCTCCTCGTCCCAACTAAGCAGGGCGGCGGCGCCGTCGAGCAACGCAATCTCTCGCGCCCGCTGCAGGAGCTGCTGGTAAGGGGCAAAGTCGGTCATGAGTGAAATGTTCCATCATAAGGCAGGGAGGATTTGAGATTCCATTCCTCCACCAGGTCTTGGGACAGTCCCCTGAGGAATCGAGAGGGACGCAGTATTGTGTCGCTGCCGTAACTTCGGGCCAGGCGCAACAAGGGATAACTCAAATACAGCTCGTTGCGCGCGCGGGTGATC
>DATLUX010000473.1:0-18306 GCA_035577805.1 Verrucomicrobiia bacterium | reverse complement strand
GTGCATTATCCTTGGTCTCGCCCTCACCCTCATCATGCGGTTGGTTCTGATCGGCTTTGGAATTTACGCCCATCTGCGCCTCAAACCACCGATTCTTCTGTGCATGGCGATTTTCTTCACGTTGGCCGTCTGGCTGGTCTTTTTTAAAAATTGACATTCCCATGAGCGATTCGACACCACCGCCGCCCGGAGAGAACGCGCCGTCCAGCCCCGACGCCGCACCGGCAACGCCGCCTTCCAAGAGCAACGCCTGGCGCAAGGTTGCCGCCCAAATCATAAGTATCGTCGTGGTTTTGGGAGCAGTCGTGCTGACGCTTTGGGTCTGGAACATCACTGAACGACACCCCCGGACAGACGACGCGACCGCGCGCGCCAACGTCGTCGGTATCGCGCCTCGCGTGCGCGGCCAGATCGTAAAGCTCAACGTGCAGGATAACCAAGCCGTGGCCGCCGGAGATGTGCTCTTCGAAATTGATCCAGACGATTACAGGCTCGCATTGGAAAAAGCAAAGGCCGCCCTCGCGGCGCTCGATCAACAAATCGAAGTGGCGCGTTCTCAGGACACTCAACTGAAATTCCAGGTCAAGGCCGCCCAAGCAGGTGTGGAGCAGGCCAAGGCGGAATTGAAACAGGCCGGCGACACGTTGCAGCGCTTGCAGCCCCTGTTGACCAATGGTTTCGTGAAAGCTGACGATGTTGATCGAGCGGCCACGGCCAAGCAGGTCGCAGCAGCAGCCCTGGCCGCTGACGAACAAAGGTTGAATCAGGCACAAATAGCCTTGAGCACTCTGGCGACGCTGACCGCGCAGCGGCCCGGCGCGGTGGCTGCGGTGGACCTTGCCGCGCTGGAACTTTCCTACTGCAAAGTCATCGCGCTGTTTCCAGGTCGCGTCATCAGTCTGAACATTTCCGTGGGTGCGTATGCCAGCGCCGGTATTCCTGTGTTCTCTTTGCTGGACACGCGCAAATGGTATGTAATGGCGAACTTTCGCGAAGCGGAGACCCGCCACATGGCGCCGGGCACCGAGGCGATCGTTTACCTCACGTCGGAGCCGGACCGCCGGTTCCGCGCAAAAGTGCAGGGGATCGGCTGGGCGGTCGTGCCCGAGGGCGAGATCGATCTGCCGTTCGGCGGAGTGCCTTACGTAAAACGGGAGTTGAACTGGGTCCGGGTGGCCCAACGTTTCCCGGTGCGGATCGAAGTGGAGAATCCGGACCCCGATCTGTTTCGCATGGGTGCCTCGGCGGTGGCGATCATCAGGGGTTCACCAGGGAAATAGTTGATGAGTAAGACGTTCTCAGATGAGCAACCTGCCCACCTCGGCTGGCTGGATTGGCTGCGGCGCGAGCTGGCGCCGTCGCACGAGCGCAGAGTCAGGACGCTCATTCTCGTCTGCGGCGCTGTCCTTTGCGTGACCATCTCGATGGCCCTGCAGGTACCGGAGCTCTCGCTTTCCGCATACATGGTCTTCTTCATCTCGAAGGAAAACAAAACGGTCACGACGATCGTCGGCGTCCTCGGCACGATCGGTGTCACCATCGGAATCGCAGTGAGTCTGGTCCTTTACCAGTTCACTTACGGGCATCCGGAGTTGCGCATTCCCTGCATGGCGATTCTTCTTTTTCTTGGGATGTATTTATGCCGGGTCCTGGTGCTGGGACCGCTGGCGTTCATCCTCGGGTTTGTCACCGCCGCGACTCAAAGCATCGGAGACTTGCTGCCTACGCCCGAACTGCTGCTTCGTGAGCTCCTTTGGATTTGGGTGACGCTTGCGTATGCCGTTGGTCTGACCGTCCTCCTCAACGGGCTTTTTCTACCGAAACCAACGGGCCCGCCCAAGCCGCTGCCGAAGGGCCTGTTCGTGCCGGATGCGTTCACGAACCCGGCTCATGTTCGCTTCGCGCTCAAGGTCACGTTCGCCGCGATGTTCTGTTTCGTCCTCTATAGCGCGATCGACTGGTTTGGAATTCATACGGCCTTTATCACCTGCGTCTTCATCGCGCTCGAAAGCACTGGGCGCACGCTCCACAAAGGCATTCTTCGAATCGTCGGCTGCATCATCGGCGGATTACTCGCGCTCTGCTCCATCGTCTTTCTTATCCCGCACATGGAGACGATCGCTTCTCTCGTCGTCCTGGTCGCATGCGTCTCGGCGATTGCCGGCTGGGTCGCCACCGGAACCGAACGAATCGCTTACGCCGGTTTGCAGATTGCTTTCGCCTTCTTTTACGGCCTCTTTCCGGCCTCTCAGGGATTCGCGCCGAGCACCGATCTGCACGAGCTTCGCGATCGGTTCATCGGCATTCTGCTTGGTTTGATGGTTACGGCAGTCGTCTTCCAGTACATGTGGCCCGAGCGGGCCAGGGATCGTTTGCGCGACCTTTTGCGAGAAGCCCTCCAACAGCTTGCCAGGCTGCTGGTCATTCCCAGTCCGAAAACCCCCGCGAAAGAAGCGAAAGCGAAGGCCGAAGTGCTCATTATAGAGATTTCGAGGGAACTCGAACAGGCACGGCGCGAGGCCGAACTGTCGAGCTTTGAAATCGAGGAGCTGCAGCCTCACGATCGCGTTTCGCCAGGCTATCTGAGAACCATTCTCTCACGTGCCGAACATGTGCTGGCTCTTGCAACTTCGCTCTCCAGTGATTCCGCCTGGCAGGAATGGCGACAATTGTCACCTGACGCTCAAAAGGCCGAGAGTGAATTACGAAACGTGGTTGCGGGGCGAATCGAGCGCGCGGCCGCCGGCGAAAACACAGAAGTTGCCGACGCCAACCTCTCGATCGCCCTCACTCGATCTGCCGAAACCATCAAACGGCTATTGCTGGAAGGCAACCGCATTGCACTCGTCTCCCAGCTTGCCACCGAAGCTCCACGCCTTGGAGAAAAGCCATGGCAATGAGCCAACTCAGTCGATTCCTTCTGTCACATGACGGATTGGTTCGTTTCCTCCAGCGCTTGTAGTTTTCTCCGTGTTTCAGCTTCACGTTCTCCTAATGACCATGAGTCACGCCGCGCGCGTGCTGCCATGCATGGATGATGTGGGAAACGATGCAGTCAACCCCGACGGCGTTTTTTACTTGGGCGAACACGAACTGACCTTCTCCCCGCATCCGCTTTGTGTCACGCTCCATCATCTCCAAGTCTGCGCCGACTGCGTGTGCGAGGTCGGTCTTGTTGATGACCAGCAGGTCGCTCTGGGTGATACCGGGTCCTCCTTTCCGCGGAATTTTGTCGCCTCCCGCCACGTCAATTACCTGAATCGTGTAGTCGGCCAGTTCGCGGCTGAAGCAGGCGGCCAGATTGTCGCCACCCGATTCGAGCAGTAGAATCTCGGGGTGAAACGCGGCATGAAGTTCCTCCAGCGCCAGAAGGTTCGCAGAAATGTCTTCACGAATGGCTGCGTGCGGACAACCACCCGTTTCCACCGCGCGGATGCGGTTTGCGGGCAGGGCTTCGTGTCTCGCGAGAAACTCCCCGTCCTCGCGGGTGAAGATATCGTTAGTCACGGCGGCGATGCTCATCGTCTCCCGTAGCTTGCGACAGAGCTGGAGCATGAGCGCAGTCTTTCCGCTGCCGACCGGTCCACCGACACCAACGGTAAAGGCGCGCTTATTGAAGTCGCGGTCGAGCGGCAGCTCGCGCTCGTGAAAATGGCCAGGGTGGTCGAGGTGCTCGTGGGTGTGCCCGTGATCGTGAACGTCGTGATGGTGGTGATGCGAGTTCATGCAAGTTCAGCTTTGGAAAAGTCGCGAGTAAAGACGGTCTTGTCCGCCCTGCCAGAGGTCGAGTAACGGCGCGGTTTGCGCCAGGTCGTCAAGAGTAAGCGCTATGCCACGCTGCGTCACGGCTTCGGCTTGTCCGGAAAGTTGGAATTGAGTGGCCTGGCCGTCCATCGGGCCAACAATGTTCAACCGCACCGCCGCCGCAATGGCGCTGCGCAGCTGTATGAAGACGAAAAGCCGGATGGTTTCGTCGTGGGCAATGGCAAGCGAACTGGTCACCGCGCCGAACACGGGTGCAAGGTGGGCGAACGGTGGTGAGGGAATGCGGCCTTCAGACCGTTTCAGCGTGTGATGCCCATTCGATGTCGAAGCAGTCTGAAGAGCGCGCTCCGGGAAAATCCGTTTCGCCGCGCCCAGCAGCGCGCGTCCTTGCAGCCTGCTCGCGCGGTTGGCGACATGGTTCGAGGTAAACGCCTCGCAGAGTCGATCGAATTCTCCGAGTTGGTCCGGTTGGGCGTGCGCGGCGTTGACGAAGGGCAGCGCTGCGCGGCTGACTTGATTCAGGCTGACCGCCAGCCATTCGCGAAGCTCACTACGGTTCCGCACTTCACCATGCTGCCAGGCCGCCTCGAGACCGGCGGAATGGGCGAAGCCGCCGGTGGGAAACCCCGAGTCGGCGAGTTGCCAGAGAAGCCAGTCGTTGGAACCGTCGAGACGTGGAGACGTGAAGGAAGACAGAATTACAGAATTGGCAGAATCATCGAGCAGTGTGCCTTCTGTTAATTCCGTAATTCCGTCCTTCGGTTCTTCTCTCTGCGCCTCTGCGTCTCTGCGTTTCATCAAAACAAAAAGTATCGTTGTGCCAAAGGCAACACGTCCGCCGGCTCGCATGTGAGCAGTTCGCCGTCGGCATGCACCTCATAGGTCTCCGGGTCCACGACGATCGTCGGGAGAGCATCGTTCCACTTGAGATCGCGCTTGGTGACTTTGCGGCAGCGTCTCACGGCTTCGATGCGCTTGGTCAGGCCGTAGCCTTTGGCCACGCCCATCGTCTTGCAGAGCTGACTGACAAAGGCGATCGACGTGCCACCAACGGCACGGCCAAACGCGCCGAATATCGGCCGCATGAAGACCGGTTGCGGCGTCGGGATGCTGGCGTTCGGATCGCCCATCTGCGCCCAGGCGATGACGCCGCCTTTGATCACCATCTCCGGCTTCGCGCCGAACATCGACGGCTTCCACAGCACGAGATCGGCGAGCTTGCCAACTTCGACGGAGCCGATGACGTGACTCATGCCGTGCGCGAGCGCTGGGTTGATCGTGTACTTCGAGAGGTAGCGCTTGATGCGGAGATTGTCATTGTCGCCCTCCTCGCCAGGCAGACGACCGCGCTGCTGCTTCATTTTGTCGGCGGTCTGCCAGGTGCGCGTGATGACTTCGCCAATGCGGCCCATCGCTTGCGAATCGCTGCTCATCATGCTGATGGCGCCCAGGTCGTGCAGGATGTCCTCGGCCGCGATGGTCTCGCCACGGATGCGGCTCTCGGCGAACGCGACGTCCTCGGGCAGGTTCGGGTCGAGATGATGGCAAACCATGAGCATGTCGAGATGCTCATCGATGGTGTTGACCGTGTAAGGGCGCGTCGGGTTCGTAGAACTCGGCAGCACGTTCGGCTCGCCACAGATGCGAATGATGTCCGGCGCGTGACCACCACCCGCGCCTTCGCTGTGATAGGTGTGAATCGTCCGGCCCTTGAACGCAGCGATGGTCCCCTCGACGAAGGTCGATTCGTTCAATGTGTCCGTGTGAATGGTCACCTGCACGTCATGGTCGTCGGCAACGCCGAGGCAGCAATCAATCGCGGCGGGCGTGGTGCCCCAGTCTTCGTGGAGCTTGAGTCCGATGGCGCCGGCTTTGATCTGATCTGCGAGTCCGGCTGGCATGGCCGTATTACCCTTGCCGGTGAAACCGAAGTTGAGCGGAAGCGCATCAACCGCTTGGAGCATCGCGCGGAAGTAAAACGGCGCGGGTGTGCAAGTCGTCGCGCATGTTCCCACGGCCGGTCCGGTGCCACCACCGACCATCGTAGTGAGTCCGGCAGCGATGGCTTCGTGGGCCTGCTGCGGACAGATGAAGTGAATGTGAGTGTCGAGCCCGCCGGCGGTGAGGATGAGTCCTTCGCCCGCGATGACTTCCGTGGTGACTCCGACGATCATCTTCTTGGTCACGCCCGCCATTACGTCGGGATTGCCCGCCTTGCCAATGCCGGCGATGAGGCCGTCCTTGATGCCGATGTCGGCCTTGTAGATGCCGGTGTAGTCCACGACCAGCCCGTTGGTGACGACGCAGTCGAGCGCGTCCTTCGCGCCGACACCGGCCGCCTGGCCCATGCCTTCGCGAATGACTTTGCCGCCGCCGAATTTGCACTCGTCACCGTAGTGCGTGTGATCGCGCTCGACCTCGAGAATGAGCGAGGTGTCGCCGAGGCGAACTTTGTCGCCGGTGGTCGGGCCGAACATGTCGGCGTAGTGACGGCGGTTCATTTTGTGAGGCATACGATTCCTATTATTCAGTGCGGAGACGCAGAGAGGCGGAAGCAGATTCAGCGTCTCGGCGGTTCAAATTCATCAGGCTTGGTTGGCGAATCCTCTCGCCTTTGCTCGCTTCAGCGCGATCTGCTTGCCGGCGGCGGAGACTTTGCCGCTGGCCAGATTGTTCCCGCCCCGAATCACTTTCTTTCCGGCGATCTCGACGAGCTTCACGGTTTTGGTTTCGCCGGGCTCAAAGCGGACAGCGGTGCCAGCGGGAATATCGAGGCGCTTGCCGTAAGCTATCTCGCGGTCGAAGTGGAGCGAGGCGTTCGTTTCGATGAAATGGTAGTGGCTGCCGACTTGGATCGGGCGATCTCCTAGATTGGTGATTGGGAGCGAGACGGCTTCGCGTCCGGCGTTGAGTTCGATCTCGCCTTCAAGCGGAGTGACGGATCCAACCTCACCGGAGTCAGACAGCGGCTCGAACAACGCCAAGTCCGGCACCGGGAGAAAACTGCCGTGCAGCGCGAGCGTGAGCTCGCCATTCTCGCTCGCCACGGGATGATGCACGGTGACGAGCTTCGAGCCGTCGGGAAAGGTGCCTTCCACCTGCACGTCGTGAATCATCTCCGGCACGCCGGGCATGACCTGATTGCGACCGAGAAACTTCCGGCCCAAGTCCATTAACTCGGCGACGCTTTTGCCGTCGCGGATGAGTTCGAGTAGCACAGTGGCGATGAGCGCGACGGCTTCGGGATGGTTCAGTCGAACACCGCGAGCGAGGCGTTTCTGGGCGAGGAAACCGGCGGCGTGCAGCGTGAGCTTGTCTAGTTCGCGAGGGGAGAGATGCATGGGAAAGAGTCTTAACCACGAATGAACCCAGCGCGGCGGAGCCGCAACCAAAGCGGAGCGCGGCTGTCCCCAGCCGCAGCGCGTCCCCTCCTCCAGGGCCGAGGAGCGTTCCCAAGCTCCCGGCCTGGGCCAGCCCGCTGCGGCTGGAGACAGCCGCGCTCCGGCGCCTCAGGAAAGTTTGCGCGTCCTGACAAAACTTTTCGAGATAGTAGCACAAATTCACACGAATCAGAGCCGGTGGCGATAGCCTGATGCCTTCCGAGCGCTGTCGGACCTAATTCGTGTTCATTCGTGTTCATTGGTGGTTTCTCACCATTTACGTGACCACGGGTCGTCGCCGAGGAGGTCGCGGAGCAGGGCGAGGCGACCGTGAAGTTCGTGGCCGACGGCTTCGACGTTTTCGCCAGCGAGCCGAAGAACCGAACCACCTGCCACTGGACTGGCGCTGACGACCAGGCTTGGGCGGCGGCTCATGGGTTCCTTGCTTATCTGCTCAAGCAGTTGCTTGGCGGTGACGCGCACCGCCGGGCCAACGAGAAAAAGTGTCGCAAGGCAATTAAACCGGCCCATGCGATGAGGCGCAGTCAACGCGCCGTCATCGAGTGTGAGCAAGAGCGAGTCGAGGAAGACCCTGGTTTCGTCCACGAAGACATCATTCCTGCTCTGGAATCGGTCGAACTCCCAGCGCTCACCGCGGGCGGCGCGGCCGGAGGTGAACCAGTCGAGCAGCACGAGGCTGGCGTTGGAGGCGAGGCGGAATTTCTGACGCTGAGCGTAGGTCGAACCGGCGAAGGCCTGCACGGGATCGGGCGCGAAGACGAGTAGGGAACCGTCTTCGAGGATGGCGCGGGTTTCGTGGCCGCTCGGGAGCGCGGCAGGATTGCGATAGATCTTGGTCGAAGCTTGTGTGCCAAGGAAGCAACGCGAGCCGGCACCGATCCGTAAATCGAGCGTTGTTTGATCGCCTGCGACCAGGCCGCCGCCAAAGCTGCTGGTGCAGGCCCAGACACTCAGGCCGCGTGCGTGCGGCGTCAGGAGCTTGAGCGGATTGGTGGCGTAGCTGGAGGTGACGGCGCTTTCGCCGGAGACGAGTTGAACTTCGAGCGAGGCGCGCCCGGTGCAGTGACGAATGTTTTCGACGGGCGCGACCACAGGTTCAAGTGCGAACGCCCCAGATG
Source organism: Verrucomicrobiia bacterium (assembly GCA_035577805.1). Lineage (GTDB taxonomy): Bacteria > Verrucomicrobiota > Verrucomicrobiia > Limisphaerales > JADJPG01 > DATLUX01. The sequence continues at coordinate 10,022 of DATLUX010000473.1, read as the reverse complement.
AGGGCGGCAGTCAGCACGGCGGCCATGCCGGCGCCCTGCAGGAGCCGGCGGGGCAATTGGCGCTGCACGAATCGTCCGGCGAACCACAACGCGACTCCGCCGAGCGCGAGCACGGCCAGGTGATCCGGACTGCTGAGGAGATGTCCGGGCGTGGCGTCGCTCAGACTATGTCCCGGGTGAGCGGAGGCGGAGATCGCCGAGAGCAGAGCGCAGAGAGCCAGGGAGCCAGAGCGGGATTTCGCTGAGTTCATACGGTCAAGTGTTGCTTCACGATGTCGTCGTTCAGCTTTGCGATGGGCCCTTCGGCAACGATGCTGCCGCGGTCCATGATGTAGAAGTTGTCCCCGACATCGAGGCAGAAGTCCAGATATTGCTCGACGAGCAGAATGCCGATTTGACCTTCCCGTTTTAGAGTCTTGATGGCATCGCCGATTTCTTCGATGCGCTTGGCGGGGTCCGGCTCTTCCGCACCGAGGCCGTGAGTACGAAGCTTTTTGATGGTCTCGCCAATCTGATCGATGATGTTCGGCTGGATGCCTTCGGTGGGTTCGTCGAGCAGCAGCACCTTCGGGTTCGTGAGCAGCGCGCGGGCAATGGCGAGCTGCTGCTGCTGCCCGCCGCTGAGGACGCCGCCTTTGCGCTGGGTCATTTCCTTCAAGACCGGGAAGAGGACGAAAAGGCGGTCCACTTCGCCGTTGAGTTTCTTGCCTTGGGCGATGGCGCCGATGCGGAGGTTTTCCCAGACGGTAAGCTGCGGGAAGATGTCGCGACCTTGCGGGACATAGCCGAGTCCGGCGCGCGCACGGGCTTCAGGCTTGAGGCCGGTGAGTGGGGTGTCGCCAAGTTTCACGGAGCCGGTGTCGGTCTTGACGAGGCCGGTAATGGATTTGAGAGTGGTGGTCTTGCCGACGCCGTTGCGGCCCATGAGGCAGACGACCTTGCCCGGCTCAACTACGAGGCTCACGTCCCGAAGAATGCGCGATCCGTCGTAGCTGACGTGGATGTTGGAGAGGGTCAACATGGAGAAACCACGAATGGACACGAATGGACACGAATTCTCGAAATCGAAATGCAAAGACGTTGGAGTTTCTTTCCAGCTCTGAACTTTGCACGTTGAGCTTTCATTGCGCTTTCTTTTTCCTCCCCAAATACACCTCAATCACCCGCTCGTCCGCCTGCACCTGGTCCACGGTACCTTCGCAAAGGAGATGGCCCTGATGGAGGACGGTGACGGTGCGGGCAATCTGGCGGACAAAGACCATGTCGTGCTCGATGACGATGATGCTGTGCCTGCCGGCAAGACTCATCAGTAGTTCGCCGGTCTTGGCGGTTTCTTCATCGGTCATGCCGGCGGCGGGTTCGTCCACCAGCAGAAGTTTCGGGTTCTGCGCAAGGAGCATTCCGATTTCGAGCCATTGCTTCTGGCCGTGCGAAAGGTTGCCGGCCTTCCGCTGGGCCTTGTCGGTGAGGCCGATGGTCTTGAGGACTTCTTCGATGCGCTCGCGCTGCGCGGGCGTGATGCGCGAGAAGAGCGTCGAGAAAACACTGCGGCTGCCTTCCAGCGAGAGCAGGATGTTCTCGAAGACGGTATGATCGATATAGACGGACGGCGTTTGGAACTTTCGCCCGATGCCGAGCCGGTTGATTTGATATTCGTTGAGCCTGGTAAGGTCGGTGTTCTGGCCGAACTCGACCTTGCCTTTGTCGGGCCGGGTGCGCCCGGTGATGATGTCGAGCATCGTGCTCTTGCCTGCGCCGTTCGGCCCGATGATCACACGCAACTCGCCTTCATCCATGTAGAAGTTGAGGTCGTTGATGGCCTTGAAGCCGTCGAACGTCTTGTTGACGCCTTCGAGGGAGAGGATGAATTGCTTCTGCGTCATGAGAGCGACGACGGATGAAGACGACTGAACACGGGTGACGACAAGCCGGTCTGCTTGGACGCGACGCTGTAGTGGAATCGGGCGTTTCCTTCCCCACCCCGGCCCTCTCCCCAGGGGAGAGGGGGAAGTGTGGTCCGACTCTCGACAATTCGAAGCGGCCTCGGCTCGACGACGCGCGGCAGGTGTGCCTCCCTCTCCCTGAGGGAGAGGGCCGGGAGGGGGAAGCGGCGACCGTTTATCATGGTGTCGCTGATTCTTCTGATGTTGTCGGATCAATGCCTGGAATACTTGGTTCCTCGCCGTTACGCTTCCGGGTAAAACGGTTCTTCAGTTCACGCAACTGATCGGGGATGCCGATGATGCCCTTCGGCATGAAGAGGGTCACGAGGACGAACAGCGCGCCGAGGATGTAGGGCCATTGCTCCGCGTAGGCGTGCGTGGCGTAGCTCTTGAGCGAGTTGCAGCCGATGGCGCCGAGAATCGGGCCGAGCAGATTGCCGCGTCCGCCGACGGCGCACCAGACGACGGCTTCGAGGGACTTGTCCGGAGCCATCTCGCTGGGATTAATGATGCCGACCTGCGGGACAAAGAGCGCCCCGCCGAGTCCGCAGATGGCAGCGGAGAGAACAAAGACGAAGAGTTTGAAGTTCGCGGTGGCGTAGCCGGAGAAGAGCACGCGGTTTTCGCTGTCACGAATGGCGCGCTGGATCATGCCGAACTTGGTCGAAGTCAGCCAACGCAGGCCGAGGTATACCGAGAGCAGCAGGACACCCGACGCGATGAAGAGCCAGCGCTTCGTGACGGGCGAATTGACCTCGTGGCCGAGGATGAACTTGAAGTCGGTGAGTCCGTTGTTGCCGCCGAAGGTGAAGTCGTTGCGGAAGAACATCAAGGTGGCGGCGTAGGTGAGCGCCTGGCTAAGAATCGAGAAGTAAACGCCCTTGATGCGCGAGCGGAACGCGAGCCAGCCGAAGATGTAAGCGACGACGGCGGGCACGACGATGACCATCGCGGCGGCAAACCAGAAGCTCTTGAAGGGAATCCAATGCGGCGGGAGTCCGGCGGTGGCAGGGAAGCGTGCGGGGAATTCGAGGAACACCATGAAATCCGGGATCTCGGCCTTGTACTGGCCTAGTCGGCCGATCATCAACATCAAGTGCATGCCGAGCGCGTAACCACCGAGCGAGAAGAACAGCGCCTGGCCTAGACTGAGCAGGCCGGTGTAGCCCCAGAGCAGGTTTACGCCAATGGCGAGGACCGAGTAGCAGAGATACTTGCCGTAGAGGGTAAGGGTGAAGTTACTGACATGAAAGAGAGTGTCGGGCGGCACGAAGGCGTTGAGGCAGGGCAGAACAATCAAGCCCACGAATGCGGCCACAGCGACCAGCACCATCTCCACCTTGGATTGTTTTTTGGCCATCTGATTATGAACGGTGATTCAAGGGCGCTGGACGAGAAGCATTGCGGCAACGGGCATGCAGCGTGTCCTTCCAACTGCCGCAGAGCAATGAGCAGTCCGACAAGGCCAGCGCGGAGTCGAGGTCGTCCTTCTGGCCGTGGCCAGGCTTCCAGCAAGGCTCGCGCGGCTGGCGGATTTGCAATGAGGCGAGGCGCAAGGCGGAGTTTGCTTCACGGATTCAAAACGTCCCGCGCTCATCCTTCCAGACTCCGGCTGCGCGTGACAAACATTCCCGCCGGACGCCATTGCAGGAAGAGGATGATCGCGGCGAGGACGGTGATCTTGCCCATCACCGCGCCGAGCCACGGCTGGAGAATCTGGTCGGTGACGCCAACGCCGAGCGACGCGGAGACCGTGCCGAAGATGCTGCCCACGCCGCCGAGCACGACGATCATGAAGCAGTCCACGATGTGATACTGTCCAAGGCCGGGACCGACGTTGCCGATTTGCGAGAGGCACGCTCCGGCCATTCCGGCGAGGCCGCTGCCGTAGGCGAAGGTCATCATGTTCACACGGTCGGTGCGAACGCCGACGCACGAGGCCATCGCGCGATTCTGCATCACGGCGCGGATTTGAAGGCCGAGCGAGGTGCGCGTGAGCAACTGGTAGGTGGCGAACACGATGAAGACCGCGAAGCCAATGACGAAGATGCGGTTGTAGGCGAGCAGCACGTCGTTGATGACGAAGCTGCCGCTTAACCAGCTCGGCGAACTGACCTGGACATTCGCCGCGCCGAAGATGTGGCGCAAGACTTGTTGGAGCAGCAGGCTCACGCCCCAGGTGGCGAGGAGTGATTCGAGCGGACGCTTATACAGAAAACGAATGACGCCGCGCTCCAGCGCGAGTCCAACAAGGCCAGCGACAACAAAGGACGCAACGAGCGCCGCCATGAAATAGCTGTCGAAGCCGCCGCCGCTTGCTCCGAACCAACCTTTGAAAATATTCTGCGTCACGTAGGCGGTGTAAGCACCGACCATCATCACTTCGCCGTGGGCCATGTTGATGACGCCCATCAGGCCGAAGGTGATGGCGAGGCCAAGCGCGGCGACGAGCAGCACGGCGGAGAGGCTCAGTCCGCGAAACGCCGTGCCGAACAAGTTGCCCCACGCCATGTAACTCTCGATGGCGAGGACGGAGGTGTGAGCGGCTTGGATCGTTTCCGGCCCATACTTCTGCGGCGTCTTCTTGGCGTCGGTTTCGATCTGCTTGAGGAAGCTGAGGGAATTGATCGAGCGCATCGCGCCGAGTTTCTGGATGGCGGCAACGCGCACCTTGGCGTCATCGCTGGCGGCCTGCGTAATCGCGACAGCTTCGACGAGAAACTGAATGACTTCCTTGTCGGTCTCGATTCTCGTTCGGGCCTCAAAGTGCGGGAGGTAGTCCGGATTCTGTTCCTGGCCGAGCCTGGTGACGGCGTCGCGGCGCATCTTCGGGTTGGGATTGCCGAGTGCGAAAAGATCCAGCGTCGTCTTGATGGCCTTGCGGAGCTTGGAACTCGCGTCTGCCGGAGTGAGGTCAGTCGCGACGAAGGACAGCGGCTTGCCGTCCGCACCTTTGAGAAATTCGCCGTCGAGGATGCGAACGCCTTTGGCCCGTCCGTCACCGTCCGTGGCCGCGTCAAGAAGGAAGGGTGTCTTCGTATCATTTGTCTCGAAGACGTAAACGGACCCGCCACGCCACGCGGTCAACGTCTGCTGAACGATCGGGTCTTCGGCGCCAAGCAGCTTTTGCAGGAGTTGGGTCTGCTCCGCGACGTCTTCGCTCAGGATGGCTTGCACCAGGTTGGTGCGCTGAGGGCTTTCCGACGCCGACACTCGCGGCGAGAGAACGAGCCATGCCGCAAACGCGATCATGACCGTTATGAGTCGGAGAGGGGGCGAACGATGAGCCATTTCGATGATGACTGATTGCTGCCAAAAGCGGGACGGACCACGGCGGATCCGTCCCGCACAACCGGAGGAACCGAGTGACTAGTTGCTGACTGTTTTGGTGCCGAGGAATTTCTCGCTGAATGGTTCGCCGGCGACGTTGTTCATAGTCTTGATGATCTTGAACTGGCCACTGGCAAGCGTCTCACCGATGAAGGCGTTGTTAATCAGGTGATGATTCTCCTGCATGGTGACTTCGCCGGCCGGGCCTTTGAACTTCTGGCCGATGAGCGCTTCACGGACTTTGTCCACTTCGAAGCTGCCGGCCTTCTCGACGCCCTGCTTCCAGAGATATACTCCCATGCGTGAGAGGTTCATGGGGCTGCAGGTGACGCGGCCCTTCGGATCGACGCCGGTTACCGTATAGTCGATGCCGCTGACCTTCGGCGCCTTGACCCAGCCCAGGAAATCCTTCACGAACTTGGTGTTCTCCGGCGACTTGATGGACATGAAGTAGGTCCAGCAGCCGAGGTGGCCGACGAGATCCTTCGCGGGGAGGCCGCGGAATTCGTCCTCGGAGATCGAAAACGAAACGACGGGGCAGTTCTCCGACGAGAGCCCGGCGTTGGCGAATTCCTTGAAGAACGGAACATTGGTGTCGCCGTTCAGGGTACTGATCACGCAGGCCTTGCCCGCGGCCGCGAATTTTTTGATCGCGGCGACGATGGTCTGATAATCAGTGTGACCGAACGGTGTGTAAATCTCCTCGATGTCGGAGTCAGGGATGCCCTTCGACTTGAGGTACTGCTTGAGGATTTTGTTCGTGGTGCGCGGATAGACGTAGTCCGAGCCGAGCAGGTAGAACTTCTTCTTGCCCTCGGCGAGCATGTAATCAACAGACGGAATGGCCTGCTGATTCACGGCCTCGGCGGTGTAGAAGATGTTCTTCGACAGCTCCTCGCCCTCGTATTGCACCGGGTAGAAGAGCAGTCCATTGAGGCGCTCGAAGACAGGTAGCACCGACTTGCGGCTGACGGAAGTCCAGCAGCCGAAAACAACTGCAACCTTGTCCTTGGCGAGCAACTGCTCCGCCTTCTCGGCGAAGAGCGGCCAGTTGGAGGCGGGATCGACGATGACCGGTTCGATCATCTTCCCGCTCACGCCGCCTGCTTTGTTGATCTCGTCGAACGTGAAAAGAAGCACGTCCTTGAGCGAAGTTTCACTGATGGCCATTGTGCCCGACAGGGAGTGGAGCACGCCGACCTTCACGGTCTCCGCCGCTTGAACAGTAGGCGTGGCGGTGAAGGCTGCGACGGTAAGCGCAGCGCCGACGAGGGTGCTGCGGCTGGTCTTGAGTTTCATGCTGGTTGCGAGTTTGTTATGGTGCGTTGACTGAAGTTTTTGGTTGGAGACTAGAACAGGTAGGAAGCGCCTGCTCCGATGATCAGACGAGCTCCATGGCCGTCGAGACCGTTCTTGTACGAGGTTGTGTCGTAGCGAATTTCCGGCTGTATCTTGATGTTGGGTACCGGCTTCCAGTTTAGCGTCAGCGTAAAGCTGGCGAGGTTGCCGTCGGTATCCGTCGTTGTGATGCCTGCGCCTGGGCGAACCGCCGGCCCAAGGACACCATCGGGGCTGCCGATGTAATCCGCGCGGAAGGCGAGGCCCACCGTGGGTGTGAAGTCATACCACGTCCAGCCGCCGATGGACCAGAGGTCGGAGGAGTTCCCGGGATTGTCGAAGTTGAAGTAGTCGAACTCGAAACCAGTGCCGAACTTGTCGGTGACCTGGTATCCACCAATGGTTCCAAAACCCTTGGTTATTACGTCCGCAGGCTGATCATCGAAGAAGCCGTAGAGGTTGACCCAGAACTTACTGCTCGGCTTGAGGTTGAGGCTGCCGCTGAAGTTCTTGCCCTCGTTGTTGTCCACTGGGCCTTGAAACAGGCCGTTGTCCACGCGCAGCGTGAGCCCCACCTTCTCGGTGAAGTTGTAGGTGGATTGCACGCCGGCTGATGGGCCGTTGCCGGTAAACCACCACTGGTTGCCTTGCGAGAAGTTGACGTTGGCCGCGCCGCCGTCGCCAGACTCGTAGTTCAGGAGCGAAATGAGTTCGCCCGCCTTGATGTTCAACCCGGTGCCAACGGGCACATTCAATTCCACATAAGCCTCGCGCACATCATTAAAGCTCGTGTTGGCGATGTTCCCGTTGAGCCCGGGAGTATTGAGTTGGGGCGCGTCGTCGCCAAACATCAACGAGGCGCGAAAGCCGGCGTCCCACTTATCCGTCGCGACCGGCCTGCTGGCGATGGTGAGCTTCAATTTGTTAAGTGAAAATGAATTGTCCTTGGTGTTCCAAAGATACGCGTCGGACATGCCATCCTTCGGGTGAGCCGTATTGTAGAAATACGACGCTTGCACGAAGCCGCTGATGGTGAGGGCACTGGTGCCCTTGACGATGTAGCTCTTGTCGGGCGCGATTCCTTCCTTGGATTCCAGCGCATCCAGGCGCTTCTTGAGGTCCGCGTTTTCCTTTTCTAGTTTGTCTATGCGCGCAGCGTCGGCTCCTTGCGCCCTTGCGTTCGTTGCTGGCAATCCTGTCAGCAACGCGCCTCCCAGACACACGCCGACAACGGGAGTCAGGGAAATTGATTTGGCGGGTGATGAGTAATGTTTTCGCCTCATGTTGATCGATGAGTTGGTTGTGCGTAGGTTCAGTGGCGTGCGCCCGCGCCCGCCGCGCCGCCATGTGCAGCAAATGTGCCACGGCAAAACCTCCCGCCCGGAATCTGGAATGAAATCAATTCACCGGTGATTGTACGATTTCTCATCAGTGCGTCTTTGAGACCGTTGACCGCTCGCGCGATCGGTTCTGATCCTTGGCCAATCAGCCCATGGTGAGCGTGCCAGAGGGGTGATTGTTATTCTCGTGAACATTCCACACCTGAGTCTCCGTGAGAAAAACGAAACAGAATGAGCAAATCCGTACATAGCTGTCAGCGACCACCGGCAAAGCCGGTGGCTTGAAGACATGAACCGCCCAAAGCGGGTTAGTGTCGCAGCCGGTCAAACCGGCTCTTGCCCCTGGAACATCTCGCGCTGGTCTTCCTTCTCTTGCTCTTGGATGTACTTTATGACCGCAGCCTCGTCCTTACCCACTGTTGAAACCAGATACCCTCTGGCCCAAAAGTGTTGCCCGACAAAGTTGCGCCGCTTTCGCGCATACACGCGGGCGATGTGAATCGCACTCTTGCCCTTGATAAACGGACGCACCATTTACCGACTCTTTAGGTGCGAATCCTCGGCCTCTCGGACCGAAACTCCTCAGCCTCTTCATTGCACGGCAAACAGCCGACGCAGGGCAGTAAGTGACTCGTAAACTAACAATCGACGGCTACATCAACCCACCTTCATCTTCTGTGCAGACACGGTTCGCAGCACCACGAGCGTGGCGAAGCTGCGCATCGATGCTTGAACCCAAATATGCTTCGACTTCCGGTAACGACCGCACATCCGCCATAAGTTTCGCGAGCAGCGCGGAGGCGTTATCCTTTCGCCACACCAGTGCAAACGGCAACGGCAATTTCAAATCTGTCACAGGTAGCAGCGCCACGCTTTCGGGACATCGCCAGCGGGTGGCTTGCGCAACTCAAGCACAATCGAGGCTGCTTATGATTCAGAGACTCATCCAGCGGTCGCAAACGAATGGGACGAGCAAAGAAGGCGGAGTTGTTCCCTCGGAGAAACGCTCGACTTCCTAAGAGCCTGCCATCGCCGGGCGCCGTTTCTTTCCTTCAACGGTAACACCTTTGCCGATATCGGGCCGCCGCCTCGCCGCAGCTTTGTTTGCGGAGCTACCGCCTGCACGCCTTCGCGAAATCAGCTCCGCCGTTGCCCACTATATTGCCGGCGTGCTGGATCGCGAGATGATGGTGGAGATCGTCGAAGGTCTCAGTCGAAGCGTGGACCTTAAACCGGGCGACCGCGTCAAGACCCTGCGAGGTACCCTCGCGGGCAGGATCCTGCGATTGCTGCCTGACGGCCGCGTGGTTTGGCAACCAGATGGAGGTCAGAGTGAACTCGTCGCGCTACCAGAAAGCCTTCTTACCGTCTCATGAACTCGCGACCCCGCGAAAAACTGTTATGTACTGAGTTGGACGTAATGCAATCAGAATATGAACGAAGCAACGCCCAGCGAGCATGATTTGCTCACCACGGCAGCTGCGTCCGAGCTCACAGTAACCAAATCGGAAGCGCAACCCACCCCCCCTCGTGACGATTGGCACGTCGTCATCGACGGAAGGATTGGATCGGAGCAATCAGGCTTCGTTCATCTGGTGCGGTGAGCCAAGGTTCTTAGAACTGTGTCGAGGATCTGGTCCAGCTGCTTGCTGACATCTTCGGCCAGAAATCGCAGAACAAAGTAACCGTTTTCCTGCAGCAACGCGTCCTTCCGTCGGTCTCGACGATACGCCTCCGCGTCCGACAAATGTTGGGCGCCGTCCAGTTCGATCACAACCCGGGCTTCCGCACAGAGCAGATCCACCTCCAATCGTCCGCTCGCTTCGAACTGGATCGGGAGCTCGGCGTTCAAGCAAAAGCGGCCGGCAGTTGCGGCAAGGAATTGCAGACGACGATAGAAGAATGCCTCCGTCGCGCTGCGGGCCCGGGCGACACCTTCAGCATCGCGGGAGGGGGTTCGGGCGGCGTGCACAAACAGGTTGGCCAGAGGCGCGTCCACGCCATCGCGAACCAGTCGACGGACGCTCGTCGCGTAGTCTTTTTTCCATTCCGGATCAATCGGAAGCGGCAC
>DATLUX010000472.1:0-2240 GCA_035577805.1 Verrucomicrobiia bacterium | reverse complement strand
CGCAGTAACTTGCGAAATGCGCAGCGTGCCTGTGCAAACCAAACGCCCACGATGGTTCGAGCGTTGCTGCGGAATAAAAGTCCGCGCTCGTGCGCCTGTGAGAGGCGTACACACAACGGGGTGGAAGTCCCTGTCAGGTCGAGAGTTCACCGGCCTGTAACCGAAGGCTACTGCGTCATGGCGACATGGGGTGGAGAGCTGCCGGAAGTGAACAACCCGTCCGTAACGACGTGACATGAATGACATGAAACATAGTGAACCCGATTCGGCCACGCCGACTGGCGAGCCTGCGAGCGCTGTGCGAAGCCCGCGCCACGACCCAGGGAGAGAGAATCTCGGTCTTCCCAAGCGGAGCCGGTGCGGTGGTGTGCCGTTCCCGACAGAGAGAAAACGTGAACCAGAACAAATGCGGGAACGGAGGCGGCGGGGTGGCTGGGGACAGAAGGGTTGGAAGTGTGAACGCAATAAGCAGGGAGACCCATCCGGATCAGAACGGTGTTCATGGTTACAATACCCGAAGAGCCGCCGGAAGGGAGTCAGAGCATCCATAATAGCGAGGAAGCGGGGTAATGCCCGTGGAGTCAAGGGATGCAGGAAAGTGGATGGGCAAAGTATATGACCGCTGACGAAACAAATCGACCGGCGACAGTGACTGGCGCGGGCCAGTCTAAACAAGCCGGAGACATCTACGAGCGATGGCCGTGGATAGAACAGGCGATCTGGACCAAGCCCATGCTGGCACGGCTCGAACAAAGCGAGCCGGCAACCGTATGGTTCGGACTCTGGGACAAAGTCACCTCGGAGCGCAACTTGCAGGCGGCTTTCGCAGCCGTCTGGCGCAATGATGGTGCACCCGGAATCGACAAGCAAACGGTCAGGCAGTTTGCCACGCAGCACAGGGATGAACTGGCCCAACTGCGGGAGCAACTGCTGACCAAACGCTACCACCGACAACCGGCACGCCGGGTGTGGATACCCAAACCCGGCACGACCGAGAAGCGGCCACTGGGCATACCAGCGGTGCGTGACCGGACGGTGGAAGCAGCAATGAAACACCTGCTCGAACCGATATTCGAGCGGGACTTTGCCGAGCACAGCTACGGGTTTCGGCCCGGACGCGGATGCCGCCAAGCGGTGCAACGGGTGGAGGAGCTTTTGGAACAACGTCTGTGCTATTGCGTGGACCTGGACTTCAAGAGTTACTTCGACACGATACCGCATGAGCGGTTGCTCGAACTGGTGAGACAGCGCGTCGTGGACGGCAACGTTCTGGCGCTGCTGGAGCAAAGCCTCAAAGCAGGCGTGCTGGAAGAACTCAAAGGCTGGCAGCCAACCCAAGTCGGCACCCCGCAGGGAGCGGTGATAAGCCCGCTGCTGGCGAACCTCTATCTGAACCCGCTGGACCATCTGATGGCGAAGCTGGGTCTGGAGATGGTGCGCTACGCGGACGATTTGGTTGTGCTGTGCCGGACCAGAGAAGAAGCCGAACGCGCATTGAAGGAACTGCGAACGTGGGCGCAAGCAGCGGGACTGACCGTGCATCCGACCAAGACGCGTATCGTCAATGCACAGACCGAAGGCTTCGACTTTCTGGGCTGGCACTTTCGCGGAAGCAAGAAATGGCCCCGAGAGAAAAGCCTTAAGAAGTTGCAGGACAAACTGCGACCGCTGACGCAACGGACAAACGGAAGGTCTTTGAGCGAGATCATTGCCAAAGCCAACCTGACGCTGCGCGGATGGCACGGCTACTTCCGAACCAGCCACTACACCGGACTGAGACAGCCGGATGCGTGGTTGCGGCGGCGCCTGCGAGCGCTGCTGCGCAAACGGGAGAAGCGCCCCGGCTATGGACTGAGCGAAGCCGACAGTAGAAGATGGCCGAACCGATGGTTTGCGGCACAGGGACTGTTTAGTCTGGAACATGGCTCTTGTGCTTATGGCTAGCCTCGCCGAGAAACCACTGACCGGAGAGCCGGATGCGGGAAATCCGCATGTCCGGTTCGGAGGGAGGGGTGGCGCTAATCCCGCCATCCCTACCCCTATCCAAGCGAGCTCGAGCCCCTACAAATTAGACAAAGCCGAGATTACTGCTGGGGAAGCGGGTTATGTTCGGGAAAACGGTCGTGAGATTGTTGTTGTCGAGGCCGAACCAGGAGGCCAGCGTCGCGAAGTACTGGTCGCAAGCGGTGGACGGAATCCAACGTCCGGTATTTGTGTCGTCGGGGCCGTTTACGGCGAGC
>DATLUX010000471.1:0-7123 GCA_035577805.1 Verrucomicrobiia bacterium | reverse complement strand
AGGTAGAGATCCAAAGTCCCGCGCAGACCAGCGCAATGCGAGCCTCGGCGACACTGCCCCTGTCGCCCGCGCGGCTGGCACGCATCAAATGGCTCTGACTAACCCGATTCCACCAACTCAACTTCCAGGTCCCGATATGCCTGTCCGCTGCACGGGCACATCTCCAGCCAATAGTGAATCTCCGCCTTCATTTTTTGGAGTGCCTCTTCCCGCGTCGAGGCGGTCAGTCGAATCGGGCCCACATCCTTGCTTACGTGCTCCGCCGTCCAGGTGCCATCTTTTTGCGAAATTCGGCAAACGAATTTCATGCTCTCAATGATAGCCAATGGCGCGGACCCAAGCGAGGTCGGATAAACCTAACGTTTGGAGATTTCACGATTATCGGATCCAGCCACGAGCAATTGAAAAACTCCCTCGACCTGGGGCATCAGTGAATGCAGGAGCCGCGGGCAGGCCACACCGTCGCCCGCAGGGCGACGGAAAACAGGCTTGCAAGGGGCGCTGCCCTGGTCATGATGCAGCCGGCTGTTGGACTGGAGGCAAAACGATCTGGCAAGGTCGAAGGAGATGCTCATGACGCGTTCGCACAAGGAAGGCTTCAATGGTGACTACTCAAATTCCGCCTACCCGCCAAGGGCGTGCTGGCGACGGCGGGCCCGGCGGCACGCGCTGCCTCTCTGCGTGAGCGCACTGGTTGTCCTGAGCGGACACCGGGCGAGCAGTCAGGGACAAGCAGGCAGGGTGGACTCCAGTTTTACGCCAAGTCCGACGTTGGAACTCAATTATCGTGCCATGACCTTGGCTCCGGACGGTTCTGTCATTCTTGCCTCTTATGAGAACGATGGCGGCGCTAGCATCATGCGAATGCGGCGCTTGGACGAACATGGCGGCATCAATACAAATTTTCATGCGGCGCAATTTGGCTCTAGTTTGATCGATTGTTTGACTCCGCAACCGGACGGCGGTGTGTTGGTCTGCGGCTACTTCACTACCGTGGACGCTCTCCCTCGGCAAGGTTTGGTCCGTTTGCGCCCAGACGGCATTGTCGACACAGGTTTTGATCCAGGAGACGCCGCTCTTGGGGCCATCACCGCGATGGCGGCGCAGGCGAATGGGAAAGTGATTGTCGCGGGGCGATTTTCAACCTTCAACGGTGTGAGCCGCGCCGGGGTGGCCCGCCTCAACGCCAACGGGTCCTTGGACCAGACCTTTAACCCTGGCACGGGCGCGAACTCCCCTTTCGTGAATGCCGTGGCGGTGCAGGCAGACGGAAAGGTTATGGTGGGCGGCTCGTTTTCGACATTCAACGCAGTATCCCGACAGGGAGTCGTACGCCTGAACGTTAATGGCTCAGTGGATCCCGGTTTTGTCCCTGCACTATTTTTAATTGGCGAGGTGCAGGCCGTGGCCGTGCAACCAGACGGCAAGATCATCGTCAGTGGTTCCGGTTTGGTAACGGGAGGGGAGACACCCAATGTCGTCCGTTTGACCGCAAACGGTTCGCTCGACTCAACCTTCCAGCCAGGGTCCGGTTTCGGGCAGCTCGGTCGCTATGTGGACAGCCTGGCCCTGCAATCCGATGGCAAGATTTTGGTCGGTGGAGATTTCAAGATTTTTGGCGGGGTGGAAGCAGAGGGGGTCGTCCGCCTGAACGCCGATGGAACCCTCGACCCGCGCTATGATCCGGGCGGCAACTTCGGTGAACAGCTCCAGATGCACATTGTTGGGTTGCAGCCGAACGGAGCGCTGGTCGTGCTGAGAGAATACGTGGGCGACTTCGGTCACTTTTATCGCGACTTGCTCCGGCTCCAGGGCGGCGACACCAGCGCTTATGCCGGACGACTGCAATTTGCTCCCATCTATTATGATGTTGGCGAGACGAGCGGGAATGTTGCGATTCAGGTCAGCCGCAGCCGCGCGACGACCGGCGTCGCGGAGGTCGTCTATGGGACTCGAAGTACGGCCATGGTCTCCAGAGCCGTCGCGACAGCTGGCTTGGATTATGTGGCTCGGACAGAAACGCTCACTCTCACCAATGGCCAAACGAATGCGACGATTCTCATTCCGATCCTCGACGACCAACTCGCGGAGCCGCCGGAATATTTTAGCGTGATGCTGCTGGAGCCCGGCCTGGGAACAACCATTGGCGTCAATGACACGGCGTCCGTGCAAATCCTGGAGAACGACAGCGCCTTTGAGTTTAGTCAGGCCAGATATTCGGTCCGCGAAAGCAGTGGGAAGGCGAGCGTCGGCGTCGTGCGGCGCGGTATTACCACGGAACCCGCGACGGTGCAGTTCAGGACGATGCCAGAGTCGGCCAGCACTGGTGCAGATTTTACGGCCCAGTCGGGAACGTTAACCTTTCTTCCCGGTGAATCCCTGCAAGGTATCGACATCCCGGTTCTCGAGGACGCGAGCCGCGAGGGACTGGAGACCTTGCGTGTCGTCTTGGAGAATCCAACGGGTGGCGTGCTTCTGACGCCGCTGTCCAACGCCGTGGTGGAGATTACCGATAATGACGACGATGGCCCCGGCAGTCTGGTGCGTGTGTTCGAACCAAAGGTTGGCCAGGATTCTTTTTCCTGGATCGACCATTTAGCAAGCTATCCCAACGGGGATGTTTTGGTGGCCGGAAACATCGAACCAATTTTTGGCCCAAGCCGAACCGGGATGATCCGAATCCATCCCGATGGCACGCCAGACGATAGCTTCCAACTGGACCCGACCTTTGCCGGGAATACAAGTGTGATGCTGCTGCAGCCGGACGGACGCATCGTTTACGCACAGGCAGACGGATTGGCCAGACTCAATCCAGACGGTTCGAAGGATTCCAGCTTCGACGTCGGACTCCCTCAGGACAATTGGCCGTTCCGGAGCTGGATTGCGGTCTTGGCACAGGACAATCAAGGCAGGTTATTAGTGGGCGGCGCCTTCCGCAGCCTGGCAGGTGGTGAGCGCACCGGCTTGGCGCGCCTGAATACTGATGGGACGCTCGACCTGACCTTCCATCCGCTGCTTGCCAGCACGAACCGATTCGCCGACGAAGGGCCGAGCGTTCTAACTATCGCGGTCCAAAACGATAACAAGATTGTGATCGCAGGAGCCTTCGATTCCATCGATGAAACAGCGCGGCAACATCTGGCCCGGCTCAATCCGGACGGATCCCTGGACACCACCTTCGAGGCCGGTCGGCTTGTCCACGAAGTGCGTGTTCCCATCAGCCCTGGGGTGACGGCCATGGCCGTGCAACCGGACGGGAAGTTGCTGTTGGCAGGCGATTGGCCCCTCGTCCGGGGAGTGCGAGGCCACGCTGTCATCCGCCTGCAAGCAAATGGGGCGATTGACCCCGCCTTTGTGCCTGCACTTGTCGAAGCTGACGTCTTCCAGATTGCTCAGCAAAGCAACGGAAAGATCTTACTGAGATTAGAGTACGCGAGTCTCCAGGCGCTGCATCGAATTGGCTTGGCCCGACTCAATGCCGACGGCTCGAGCGATCCAACTTTCGATCCCGGCCCAAGTTTTGACCGCTTTTACGTGCGCGCGCTGCTCGTTGAACCAGGCGGAGATCTCTTGGTGGCCGGGGATATGGTGACGGTGGATGAGGTGGTCTCCAAATTGGTCCGTTTGCGGCAGGAGAATGCCAATGGGTTCGGGCGTTGCGAATTCCATCAGCCGGAATTCACGGCCTGGGAATCCAACGGGGTCGCGACGATCACGGTTAACCGTCACGCCGGCGCACTCGGCGCGGCGACGGTGCGTTATGCCGCAACCGATGGAACCGCTGCCAACGGGCTCGATTTCCTTCTGACCCCGGGCAGCGTGACCTTTAGTCCGGGTGAAACCAGCAAGACATTCAACGTCACCATCCTGAAGGAGCGTGTAAAACCATTGCCGGATCAATTGACTCTTCAATTGGAAGCGGGGCCGGGCGCCGTCCTGGGGAGTCAGAGCAACGCCACCGTGACTATCCTGCGCCATCCAGGCGGGCTGCTCGATGCCAGCTTCGAGCCGCGCACCACCTCTGCTCTTTATGGGCTGCCGGGTGAAAAGCTTCTTACCCGGCTCATCGATTTCTTGGCCGACGACGGGGCAGAGTCCGTGTGGTCTCGGTTGACCGCCGATGGCATTTGGGAGGCGGGGTTTGAGTTTGAGATCAACTGGACCGACTGGGTAGCTAATGTGGCCGCGCGAGGAGACGGGCTGCTTTCACTCTACTCATCCTCCGGCGCGCTCCTAGGACGGGTCGCTCGGGCTAACGCGGACGGCACCATCGATCCGACATTCGAGAGATTTTATGACGTGATTACAGCGATGACCCTCGAGCCGGGTGGCAAATTGCTGCTCAACCGAGTTGAGGAAGGCGAACACAGAACCAACCGGATCGTGCGCGTCAACGTGGACGGTTCCATGGACGCTTCATTTTTTTCTCCGATCGCGGACAACCCCGACAACATCAGTTCGGTGCGACAACTTGTTCTTCAGGCCGACGGAAAGATTGTGGTAGGCGGCTTTTTTTCCAGACTTGCGGGCGTGCCGCGCCAGAATCTGGCTCGCCTCCATCCCGACGGCTCGTTGGATGCAAGCTTTGCACCGACCGCCGTGAATTGGGTTCCGGACGCCATGGTGTTGCAGTCGGACGGGAAGATCGTCGTCGCCCAGAAGCTGCCTCCTGAGCTTGGCGGAACATCGGTGCTGCGTCGGCTGCATGCGGATGGCTCGCTGGACGCAACTTTCCACGCTGAGCTAAGTCCGTGGGCCGACGTGCGAACCCTGTTGGTACAAGGCGATGGCAAGATCCTGGTGGGCGGATTGCAATTACTCCCGCCGGATTCGAACGGATTCGAGTATTTGGGCATGATCCGTTTTGGGCCGAGCGGTGTGCTCGATCTGACCTTCGCCTCCACGCAGGAAGGTTTGTCTGCGCTTCTGCAAGCCGACGGTCGGGTGGTTGTGGCCGGCTCGCGTTCTCTCGTCCGGCTGCTCAACGATAGCGGCGTTGGTGCAGGGCGCGTGGGTTTTGAACGCAGTTCGTTTCATGTCAACGAAACAGGAGAACCGACCATTGCCCTGACTGTCCAGCGAACCGGCGGAAACCGGGGTGCGGTGAGTGTCAATCTCGGGACAACTGGCACCGCCACGGAAGGGGCCGATTTCTCATTGTCGAGTGACGTTATTCGCTTCGCTGACGGCGATAGCGCCCCCAAAAGCATTACGATTCAGATCCATGAAGATACTTTGGCGGAAGGACCCGAAACGTTCCGAGTTTTGCTGGGCAACCCGATCGGCGGACTGGTTTTGGGCCAGCAAAGTTTTGTGGACATCGTCATCGACGACAATGACACGGCGGTCGCCTTTTCCGAACCGGTCTACGAGACGCGTGAGGACGCCCATGAAGTTCTCGTGCAGGTGCGTCGATTCGGAGCCATGGAACGGCCTTTCAACGTGAGTTTGTCGACCGCCCCGATGACGGCCCGCCCCGGACTGGATTACCGTGCACAAAACACGGTTCTGAGTTTCGCGGCCGGCGAAACGAACAAGTCCCTGGCGCTCCAGCTGATTGATGATGGCGAAACGGAGAGTAACGAAACTTTTCGTGTTGTGCTCAGTGCGCCCACCGCCGGCGTTTTGCTCGGCACCAATGCCCAGGCACTGATCGTTATTCGCGACGACGATCGTCCCGGTACACTCGATGATCGGTTCGAGCCAGATCCGTTGGTGGAGTCGTATTATTATTTCAGCACACCGTTCGCCTCACGGCTGGGCATCCGGTGCATGGCCCAGCAATCCAATGGACGAATTCTGCTCGGGGGCGCATTTGGCGAACGGACCTTCGCTTTCCCCCCGATCACTCAGCCGCTCGTCCGCCTTTTGCCAAATGGCGTCCTGGATCGCAGCTTCTCGACAGACGCATTGCAGCATCCTTCGGGCATGCCGCTCGAAGTTACCGCGCTCGCTCCCAGGTCCGATGGTTCGGTCTGGGTGGCCGTTCATCCACTGCCTCTGGGTGGAAACGGATTTCCCGACCCGTTCGGCGCGCATTTGGTTCTCCTCGGGGAGAATGGGAGCTTGGACGCATCGTTCCAAACCACTTTCGAAGGAGAGTCCATCGACGCGCTGGCCGTGGACGCAGCAGGCCGAATTCTGGCCGGTGGTAATTTCTCTTTGGTCAACGGGGTGGCGCGGCGCGGTCTGGTTCGGCTTTTCCCCGATGGCCGCGTCGATCCTTCATTCGCTCCGGGAGCTGGCGTAGTCCTGCGTCCATACGGCCGGCTCAACGCGTTGGCCGTTCAGCCAGACGGGCGCATTGTTTTGGCCGGTGACTTTAGTCAGGTGAATGGCGTAGACCGAAACGGGGTGGCACGCCTCGAATCCAATGGAGCCGTGGATGGAACGTTCCCGGCTGATCAAGGTGCCACCAGCCCGTTCCTTAATTGGAGTGAGCAGACCCTCCTACTGCAACCTGACGGACGCGTGATCGTAGCCGGCAGCTTCACCGCCATGGATCGTTCTCCGCAAGCCGGTGTGGTGCGGTTGCAAGTGGACGGAACCCTTGACCCCGGTTTCACTCCGGGGCGGATTGGTTTCCCATCCTCCTTGACGTTCGTGGGTTCAGTCTATGTGTCGGCGTTAGCGTCCGCCCGACATGGCAAGCTTCTCATGGGCGGCAATTTCACGGAAATCAATGGGGTGACGCGGAATAACTTGGCTCGCCTCAACTCCGATGGGAGTGTGGACCTCGGTTTCGCACCGGCCTTGGGTGGCTGGGATGTCCGTGTGCTGGCGGAAGAAGCCAGCGGACAAATTTTGGCTGGCGGCATGTTTTCTGTGGCCGATGACATTGTTCGCCCCGGCCTGGCACGGCTCAATGGCGGCGTGTTTCAACTCGAGTTCGACTCGGTGGAACGTTTGGCCAGCGGACGCGCCCGTCTCCAATTCGAGATGCCGCGGGGACAAAGGTGGTTCATGGAAGGTTCTTCCAACTTGGTCGACTGGTTAATCGTCAGCCCGACTCCCTTGCTCGACATTCAGGAATTCACCGATCCAGGCGCCGTTGGTAATAACAATCGCTTCTACCGCGCAGTGAAGGCACCGTAAAACGGAAAACGGAAAGCGGAAAGCGGAA